>CAZENI010000085.1:0-21834 GCA_964513055.1 uncultured Opitutus sp. | reverse complement strand
CGCCCGCACCGACCGCGACTACGACGGCATGTATCCGAGTTTCAATGCCACCTACGGCCTCACCGACACCTTGCTGGCCCGCTTCGGCTATGCACGCACGATTGGCCGGCCCAATACCAACTTCATCCTGCCGGGCGTCGCCTACTCCGCCGTCACCGCCATTCCCCAGACCATCACCGTCACCAACACGGGCCTGAAGCCGTGGACGGGAAACAACTACGATGTCTCGCTCGAGTCCTACTTCATCAAGGGTGGCTTCGGCTCCATCGGTGTTTTCCAGAAAAACATCCGCGATTTCTTCACGAGCACCGTCATCCCGGCCACGCCGGAACTGCTCGCGCTCTACGGCGTGACCCCCGACAGCGCCGACACCACCTACCAGATTGCGACCATGGCCAACGGTGGCGAGGCCGACATCCGCGGCTTCGAGGCGGCCTACAAGCAATCGCTCACCTTTCTACCGCACTGGGCGCGGGGCCTTCAGGTGTTTGTCAATTTCACCAAGCTCAACCTCCGGGGCTCGAGCACCTCCGACTTCACCGGCTTCAATCCGCGCACGCTGAGCTACGGCCTCAATCTCACCCGGCCGCGCTTTGTCGTGAAATTCCTGATGCAAGTGCAGGATGAGACGCGCCGCGCCCCCGTCGCCGCCAACGCCGCCACCGGCATCCCCGCCGGCACCTATCTCTGGCAGGGCGGCAAGGCGCGGCCGAGCCTCAGCGGCGAATTTCGCCTCACCGGCCGGCTCTCGCTCTACGGGTCGCTGAGCGATTTCGGGTCCGGCGGATTCCAGGATGTGCAGCGCCGCTACGCCGCCGCCGACACGCCCGCCTATGCGCGCTACCAACGCTTGCAGGAATGGGGCACCGCTGCCTCGCTCGGGGTAAAGGGAGAATTCTGACCATGCTTTTCGCCCGCGTGCTGTGCTTCATCACCCTCGCGTCCGCGGCGCTCGCCTCTGACGCGGGCTCGGCGCAGCCGCTCGACCTCGGCACCCGTCGGGAGCTCTTCGTCGATCGCTTCCTGATCCATTCGCTCAAGGGAGCGGCCGAACTCAAACTGCACACCCCGCTCGAGCGGGGCGTCGCTTTCCCCTTCGACCGTGCGCACGAAGGCGCCTTCTGCGGCTACGTCACCCTCATCACGGTGCCCGGCGGCGGCTTCCGCGCCTACTATCGCGGACTCGCCAATTCCGGCAAGGACGGCGGCCCGGGAGAAGTCACCGCGTATGCAGAATCCCGTGACGGCGTGACGTGGACCAAGCCGGCCCAGAACATCGTGCTCCGCGACGCCGCGCCCGTGACCCACAACTTCTCCGTGTTCGTCGACGCCCGCGCCGGCGTGCCGGCCGCGGAGCGTTGGAAAGGCGTCGGCGGCACGCGCCAGTCGGGCCTCGTGCGCTTTGTCTCGGCCGACGGCATCGTGTGGCGGAAATTCGCCGAGGGTGCGCCCATGCTGCCACCCGTTCCGGCCTATCGTTATGATTCGCAGAACCTGGTGTTTTGGTCCGAGGCGGAGCAGCGCTACGTATGTTACTTCCGGACCTTTCGCGAGCTACCCGGCGGCAAAAGCCCGATCAGGATCCGCTGGATCTCACGCGCTTCGAGTCCGGATTTCAAGACCTGGACCGAGGAGGGCGAGATGCGTTTCCTCGGTGCCAACGGCGCCGAGGCTCCGCCCGAGCACCTTTACACCAACCAAACCAGCCCGTATCCGCGCGCCCCGCACATCGCGCTCGCAATTGCGGCGCGCTTTCTGCCCAGGCGCCAGGTGCTGAGCGCCGAGGAGGCGAAGGCCATCCAGGTGAATCCCGCCTACTTCGGTGACATCTCCGACACCATCCTCATGTCGACGCGCGGCGGCACGATCTACGATCGCACGTTCATGGAGGGCTTCGTCCGCCCCGGCATCGGTCACGAGAACTGGACGTCCCGCACCAATTATCCCGCGCTGAATGTCATCCAGACGAGCCCGACGGAAATCTCCTTTTTCGTTCAACGCGGCTACGGCCAGCCCGGCCACCATCTCGCGCGCTACAGTGTCCGGCTCGATGGCTTCGCGTCCCTGCACGCCGGCTACAGCGGCGGCGAGATGCAGTCGAAGCCGCTGCGTTTCAGCGGTCGCGCCCTCGAGATCAACTACGCCACCTCGGCGGCCGGCAGCCTGCGTATCGAACTTCAGGATGACGCCGGCCGCCCGTTGCCGGGATTCACCCTCGCCGACTCGCGCGAGATCATCGGTGACGAAGTCGCGCGCACCGTGAGCTGGCGCGGCGCCACCGCTCTCTCCGCTCTCGCTGGAAGAACCATCCGACTGCGCATCGCACTCAAAGACGCGGACCTGTTCTCGTTTCGTTTCCGCGAGTGAAGGTTCGCGGCCCTCCGCCGCCATCTTGCCGCAAGCCGTCGACCTCCACGCGCCCTCCGCATCTGCGGCGCGCGACCCGCGATGATCGGCGCCGGCTTACGGCCGCAACCGCCACTTCGCCTGGCGTAGAAGCGACTTCGTCGATCCCTTCGGCACTTCATACCACACGGTCAGCAGCGCGCCGTCGGCGAGCTGCACCGTGCTCGGATAGCCGAGGTCCCAGGTCGCGCCATCGTTCGTCAGCACAAACTCCTCCGACCACGTCTTTCCGTGGTCCTTGCTCACCTTGCCGCGGATGCCATACGGCCCCACGCGATAGCCATACGTCATGAGCAAGGTGCCATCCTTCAGCCTCACGAGGTGCGACGGGAAACCGCTCACGCCGATCTCGTGCGGCACGGTCCACGTCCTGCCGCCGTCCTTCGATTCACTCTGCAAGGTGTCGCGCTTGCCGCCGTTGTGATTGCGGATGTGCGTGAGAAGTGTCCCGTCCGCCGCTTCGACGGCGTGGAGTTCGTGATAGTCGAGGTGCTTGTCGTTTGGCCGCGGCGTAAACGTCGCGAGCGCTTGCCACGACACGCCGTCGTCGCGCGATTCCCAGACGCCCGTCGTGCGCTCGGTCGACCAGAGTTCCTTGCCCGCATAGAGCAGCCGCCCGTCGCGCAATTGAATCGGCCCGTGCGGACTGTTGCAGGGCGTCGGCAGCCGCTCCGACCAGGTGCGCCCGCCGTCGGTCGAGCGCAGCATCCACATGCCGACATCCTTCCGCCGCTCGGCGGCCGACAGGCGCAGCTCCGCGATTCGCCACCGGTCGATCATCGCCGGCATCTCGTCCTTGAAGGTCTTGCGGAGCAGCCGCTCGGGGTCGGTCAGATGCCCTTGATACGCGAGCGAGGTGAACGAAAACACGAGCAGCGTGCCCTGGCTCGTCTCGAGCACACCGGCGTCACGGTCGTCGGTCGCACTGTCGAGCAACACGCGCGGCCACGACCAGTTCGCTCCTCCATCCCGCGAGGTGATCATCTCGACGCGGCCGAAGGGACACACGTGGTAATCCCGTCCGCCCGAATAGACCGCGACCAGTTCGCCGTTCGCCCGCGCCGCCACCGTCGGCCACGCCTGGTAGAACGACGTGTCAGGGCTGGTCACCTGCGTGCCGATCACCTCGATCGCAGGTGGCGCCGCGTGCAGCCCCACCACGCCCGCGGCAACCGCCACGCCGAGGAGAAGAGAACGTGTTCGCATCGTGAGGTCGGTTTTCAAAGTTTCCATTTCGCCTGCCGTAGCGCGGCGAAGTGACTGGTCGCCGGCGCTTCATACCACACCGTCACGAGGCTGCCGTCGGGCAACTGCGCGGTGCTCGGGTATCCAAGATCCCAGTTCGGCGCATCGTCGGTGAGGAAAAACTCCTCCGACCACGACCGCCCGTGATCGCGGCTGATTTTCGCCCGAATACCCAGTGGCGCCGTGCGCGACCCATACGTGAGCACGAGCGTGTTGTCCTTGAGCCGGAGGAGATGCGGCGGATAGCCGTCCGTCACGAAGCGCTGCGGCGACCACGTCTTCCCCCCGTCGCGCGACTCCGTCTGCAGGGTCCGCTGCTTCGTGCCACTGCTCGTGGCGAGTTTGTCGCGCACGTGCACGAGCAGGGTGCCGTCGCCCGCCTCCGCCGCATGCAGTTCGCCCGCGCGCACGGGAATATCCGACAGATGGGTCCACGTCAGCCCGTCATCGGCCGAGATCCACGCGGCCGATTTCTTGCCGTCCGCGGCGGCGTAGAAGACGCGCCCATCCGCCAGCGCGATCGGACCGTGCGGATTGTAGCCGGGCGCCTTATACCGTGCTGACCACGTGCGCCCCCGATCCGTCGACCGCATCAACCAGTGGCCGATGTCCGCGCGGCGCTCTTCCTGCGTGGCGCTGCTTTCCGCGGCGCGCCAGCGGGCCAGCGACGCCTCCAAACCCGGGCCGAACACCTTCGCCAGGAGCCGCTCGGGTGCGTTCATGTGCTGCTGATACGCGATCGACGTGTAGAACGAGGCAAGCAGCGCGCCGCTCTTCGTCACACAGATGCCGGTATCGCGATCGTCCGTCAGGCTGTCGGCAATCGTGCGCGGCCAGCTCCAGTTCACGCCGCCATCCTTTGACACCATGAAGTCCACGCGCCCGAAGGGGCACACGTGATACTCGCGCCCGCCCGAGTAGGCGAGAAACAGCTCGCCGGCGCCATTCGCCGCGACCGACGCCCACCCGTGATAGAGATTCGCCTGATGGCTGATGATCGTCGTCGCGACCGGCGCGAGCTGCACGATTTCGCCCGAACTGGGAACCCGCGCGACATCCGCCAGCGCCGTCGCCGTCGTCGCCGACACGCCATTGATCGCTGCCTCCGTCGTCGGCACCTGCGCCGGTGCCGGCACACCGAACGCGCCGAACGCGCTGAGCACCCCGAGTGCCGCCCACGCCCTACCGGCGCCCGGCCGAGCTCGCTTCATTTGGCCGGCGCCTCCCAGATCGCGACACCCATGTGATAGCGCTCATGATTGAGCACCCGCTTCGCGTAATACGCGGTGACGATCTTGCCATCAGGGCGCTGCACGCTGCTCGGGTAGCCGCAATCCTGTTCGAGACTGTCGACGAGCCGCACCGGCGCGCCCCAGGTCCGGCCCTCGTCCGCGCTGAATTTGCCGAGCACGCCATACTGCCCCTTCACGCGATTGCCGTAGCACAGCAACAGGCGCCCATCCTTCAACCGCAGCAAGTGACCGTTGATCTCGTTGCGCTCTGTCACGCGCTGCATGTCGCCCCACGTCGCACCGTCGTCGGTGGAGCGAAAGATCTCCATCGCGTCGATGCGCGCCGCCGCCAGCCAGTTGCGGCCACCGAGGTGAAAAATCGCGGTTTCGTTGTGCTTCATGCCGATGACCGACGTCTGCCGCCAGGTGCGGCCGTCGTCGTCGCTGCGAAAATGCCACGCGCGCCAGCTTTTCGTTCTCGTGCTCACGCTCGGGTCCGCAAACTCCCCGGCGTAGCACGACGTGTGGAGCACTCCGCCCTCTCCGGCGATGATCGGCCCGAACGGGATGAATGGCATCCAGCCGCGCTCGTTGTCGGGAAACTGCTTGTCCTGCGTCCAGGTGCGCCCGCCATCCGTGGAGCGACACACCCAGATCGGAATCACGGCGTCACGAAACGCTCCCTGCTTCGGACGCTCCGGCTGCTTCATATCGGTCCACCCGGAACACAGCACGAGGAGATCGCCGTTGGCAGCGAGCCCGGTGGAGATGTTCATCCGCACGGTCTGGGGATCGTTCGGCGCCGGATGGCCGCGCTTCTCCCAGAGCGCGCCATCCTTGCTCGCCCAGCATTCCACCTCGCCCTCCATCTGCCCGTGACTCGGGCGATTGTGAATGATGGCGACAATCGTGCCGTCACGCAGGGTGACCAGCATCGGCCACGCGCAGACATTGTCGACCGCGACGTAGCGCGCGATCGACGCCGGCCCGGGTGCCGCGCGCAGTCCGCCCGCCCCGGCCAGCAACGCGCAGCCCAGCAGCGCGGCGAGACTCTTCCGAACCGGAAACTTATGCAGAGGATTCATAGGGGAAAAATTAGAACTGCCCGCGCACTCCGAGCGTGAACATCGCGCCGGCAAATTGCAGCACGTCGCTTCGCGCGTAACCGGGCGTGTCCTCGCTCCACGTTCCGCGGCGCAGGGCCTGCCCGGTCAGATTGCGCACGTCGCCGTAAAGGGTGTAGCGCTTCGTGATCATGTATGAAGCCGCGACATCAATGCGCGTCTGCGGCGCGTAGTGGCTATAGGAGTTGGCGCGAATCGTGGCGCTGGGGGCCACGACCGCCAGCCGCCGCACGCCCGTGTAGTTCACCGCCACCTTCGCGCTGAAGCGCGGCCGCGTAAAACTCACGCCCCAGTTGCCCGTCTTCGCCGTGAAACCGCTGAAGTCGTCCGCATTCGAGCCTCCGAGGTCCATGCCGGTGTAGTTGCCGAAGATCTGCGCGCCCCGTGCCCACGCCGGCAGGAACAGCAGCGACTGCCGGTATTCGATTTCGACGCCGGACAGCGTGGCGTCGCCCCCATTGCGCTTCGTCACGATATCGTAGTCGAGGTAATCGTCCGTGAGCCCCAGCGCGCCGAGGCTCTCGACCGTCGCGTCGGCGCGCGTCGTGACGAAGAAGCCAGCGATGCTCTTCCGGAAGAGACTCACGGAAGCGGTCGCGCCCTTCGCCTCGTAGAGTTCCAAGGTCAGGTCGTAGTTGTCGGCCGTCCAGGGTTTCAGTGCGCCATTGATCGCGGTGATCGTGCGGTTGGTCGCCACCGCGCCCGGGTCGGTGATGGTGAGCCCCGGGATGATCTCGGGAAAGTTCGGACGGCCGATCGTGCGAGCGTAGGCAGCGCGCATGACGAGGCGTGGCGTGAGCGAGAAGCTCGTGTTCAAGCTCGGATAAAGACCTTGGTAGCTGCTGTCCGCACGCGAGCCTTTCAGCGTGTATTGGAGCTGCGCGTTCTCCAGCGCGTTCGTAGTGATCCTCACCGGACGGCCCGCCGTATCCAGAATCAGGTTGCCGGCGGCGTCCTGCCGGAAGGTGCGGCGGATGTCGTTCAGGACGCCGGCACCCTTGTCCGCGGTATGCTCGAACCGCACGCCGCCCACGAGCCACAGCCGGTTCTCGAGCAGCCGCACGTCGCCGCGCACATACGCGGCCGTAATCGTCTCCTCGATCTCCTTCGTCGCGTTGGCGGAGTTGATGTGGGCGTTCGTGGCATCGAACACGAACCACGAGGGGTTCGCATCGTAGAGCGACTTCAGCTTGGTCGGACTGAGAAAATTGATCCGCAGCGCCTTGCCGTTGATGTCCTGGAACCGGCTGAGCGAGGAGAAGTTCGTCGCGATCAGATCGTGGTTGCCCGCGAGTTTCGCCGCCGCTCCGCCGGGCGGCGTGAACGTCCAGCTCTTGCCGCCCGCGACGATGTCGTTGTTTTTCCGGTTGATCGCGAGGCCCGTCTTCAGCGTGACGGGAACCGCCAAGCCGAGGTCGCGGCTCACATTGATGCCGGCGCGCATGACGCGATCATCGATGACCTGCGCGGCGCTCGTGGCGGTGTTCACCGTGTGCAGGTTGCCATCGTAGAAATCCACCGGGGCGCCCGTGCGGCTGAGCGCCGTGGTCGCACCGACCTCCGTCGCCTCCGGGTTGATGAAGTCCTGGCGGAGCACGAGGTTCGTGAGGTTTGCGCTCATGCCACCGAAGAAGCCGTCTTCCATGTCGGAGAACTTGAACCGCGACTGCGAGTAGCTCGCGCTCGAGTCGACCGTCCATTTCCGCCCCGTGTAGCGGTGGCCGAGCGAGAAGAGCACGAGCCGCTTGTCCTGATTGTTGCCCGACGGCGACATGGTCACGCTCCCGACGCCGGTCGCCGCGCCCTGCGTGAACGTCGGCCCGCCTGTCGCCCCCGCGCCAAACGTCATGACCACGGGAAACTGCCGCGTGAAAATGTCCTGCGTCGAATACGATGCCGACGCCGTGAACAGATGATCGCGCACCTTCCAATCCAGTTTCGACGCCGCCAGCAGTTTCGCTTCGCCGAAGGGCAGCGGGTTGATGTTATCCGAAGTCTTGACCCCGCGCACCTTGTCCCAGCCCGGCCGGCGAAAATCCCAGTCGGTGTAGCGATTGGAGTGGCTCAGCGAAAACGTGAGGCCGAGATTCCTGCTCACCGGCAGAAGGTAGGAGAGGTTGAACGCCGGATTGATCCGGCGCATGTCCGATTTCGCATCGGAGCCCTCACTTGTGCCGAAAAGGTGACCGAGCCCGTCGTTGCGGTAGCCATCGCGCGTCGTGGCGGTCGCAAACACGCTGTAGGTCAGGAGCGGACGCCGCCGGCTGAACGCGCTCTTGCTGATCATATTGATGCTTCCCCCGACGGCGTTCGCGGGCATGTCAGGCGTCGGGACCTTGCTCACTTCAATGCGATCGATGTTGCCGGTGGCGGCGAGGCCGAGGTCGACGGACCGGCCGGAGATGCCGGAGGTCGCCACTTCCGCGCCATCGGTCGTGATGACCGTCCCGCTCGAAGGCATGCCGCGAATCGAGGCGAACGATGGCGACTGCGGGTTCAGGTCCTGCGCGATGCCGGGAATCGCCTTGAGGAATTCACCGACGTTGCCCTCGGCCATGTCGTTCTCGATCGCGACCACGTTCTTGATATTGGGCGCGTGCTTCCGCTCCTGCAGCGCGATGGACTGCGCCGTCAGCTCCTGCGCCTGCACGGTGAACTTGTCCAGCACCAGCACCGCCGCCTGCCCGTCGACCCCAGCGCGGCCGAACGCCAGCTCGAATTCGTGGCGGCTCTCCGCGCCCGCAGCGACCGTGACCTGGGCCGTTTGCGCGAGCATGCCCGAGAACGACGCCGTGACCCGCGCGACGCCGACCGGCACTCCCGTCAGTCGATAGGCGCCGGTTTCGTCCGTCGTGGCAGTGAGCAACGTTCCTTCGACGGCCACCTGGGCGTTGTTCAGAAAGGTGCCGTTTGAAGCATTGAGCACCCGGCCGGCGACCGAGCCGATCGGCCCCGCGACCGGCGCGCCGCCGCTTTGCCCCGGCAGCGGCGTGCCCATCACACCGACGCAGAAAAGGACGCGAACCACGGTCGCGAGGAACGTTCGTGTATGCATGGGAGGATATCGTAGGCCGCAGGGCGGCGGGGGACAGTTGGGAGGAGCCGGGGCCGTTTTCACTCGAACCACCGTTGGTCGCGCATTCGCGTCCAGTCGTGTATACACGCCTATACTCAATGCTTCCTGTCAACGGAAAACATGCATCGAGTTCCGTGCCGGATGCATCTCACTGTTCTGCAAATTGGTTTGTCCCGTAGGGCCGCCGCTTGTCGGCGTGCCGTCTCTTCAGCGAATTCGCCCGCCGGAACGGCTTGCCGACATGTGACAGGCCTACAACGGGCAGGAAACGAAGATGCGCCCTTCCCCGCCGCTGAGTTACGCCGAGTAGCTCATCTCCTCCTCAGTCAGCGTGCGCGCGATGAACCCGCCCGTGGCGCGGCCGAGCATCTGGAGGTTGATGTCGATGATCCCCTGGATGTGCCGCTCCATCGCAGCCCGTGCGGCGACGGAATCCGAATTCTCGACGGCCTGAAAGATCTCCTCGTGCTCCGCCAGCACGAGCCGCCGGCGGGTGTTGCGCTCGGCTTGGGCGAGCTGCGGATTCGACTCGCCGGGCACCGGCCCCGAGACGACTCGATTAATCAGGTGCAGCCGCAGGATCTCGGCCTTCATCAGGTCGTTCTTCGCGGCCGTCATGATCGCGACGTGAAACCGCACGTCCTCGCGCACGAGTTCGGCGAGGTGTCCCTGCTCCTCGCCCGTGGCTTCGATTTTCTCCGTCAGGCGGCGCATCATCTCGACCGCGAAACGCATCTCCCGCAGGTCCGACTCGCTGTGTTCGCGCGCCGCCAGCCCCGCCGCATAGCTCTCGAGCGCGAGCCGCAGTTCACACATCTCGCGAAACTCCTTCAGGTCCATCTTCTTCACGCTCGCGCCCAGCCGCGCCTGGATCGTCACCAATCCATCTACCTCGAGCTGCCGCAGGGCATCGCGCACCGGCGTCCGGCTCACCCCAATCTGCGTCGACAGCACATTGGTCATCAGCGCAACGCCCGGGGGAAACTCGCCGTTCAGAATCCGCTTCCGGATGTAGTCGTAGGCGATATCGGAGTTGACATGCTTCATGCGAAATAGGAATACTTATGTATACATTGACTGCAAGTAGGAATTAAGCCCCACTTGGCCCCGCGCTCGAACATGCCACCTCACTCCCTCCTCGTCATCGGTTGCGGCAGCATCGGCGAACGCCATCTGCGCTGTTTCCTCGGAACTGGCAGGGCCGGAGTCATCGGTTGCGATACGAGCGCCGCCTTGCTCCAGCGCATGGCCGATACCTATGGCGTGGCGACGCGCACCGACTGGGAGGCGGCCGTCGCCGAGCCCGGCATCCAGGGCGTGGTGATCTGCACGCCCGCCCCATGGCATGTGCCGATGGCGCTGCGGGCGCTTCGAGAGGGAAAGCATGTGCTGATTGAAAAGCCGCTGTCGCACTCACTGCAAGATGTGGATGCCCTGTTGCAGACCGCCCGGGAAAGCGGCCGGAAGGCGGCCGTCGCCTACGTCTATCACTCGATTCCGCACCTGTCCGCGGCTCGCGCCTTTCTCGCAACGGGCGAACTCGGCCCGGTGCTGCAAGTGACGGTCACCGCCGGCCAGCCCTTTCACCGGTTTCGTCCGGCGTATGCAAAAACCTACTACCGCGACCACCGCACCGGCGGCGGCGCGATCCAGGATGCGCTCACGCACGCGGCCAATTGGGTCGAGAGTGTCGTGGGTCCGACCGACAGCCTGCTCTGCGACGCCGCCCATCTCGCCCTGCCGGACGTCGAGGTCGAGGACACGGTGCATCTCAGCGCGCGCCACGGGCCCGTGCGCGTGAACTACACCCTCAACCAGTTTCAGATGGCAAACGAAACGACGCTCGATTTTCACACGGCGCGCGGCAGCGTGCGCATCGAGGCGCACAATCAGCGCTGGGGCGTCTACCGCGATGGCGATTCCGCCTGGACCTGGCACCCGAGTCCCAAGGGCGATCGCGACACGCCGTTCACCGCCCAGGCGAATGCGTTTCTCGACCTCCTGGAGGGCGCGCCGTCGCGGCTCTGTTCGCTCGAAGCCGCGGCGCAGACGCTGCGTTTCAACCTCGCCGCCCTCGCGTCCGCCCAACTCGGCGCACGCGTGCAGTGCAAGGATCTCCATGCCTGAAACCCCCGCCGCCCCCACGACCGAGCTGCGCTTTGCGATGCTCGGCATGATCGATGGCAACGGCCACCCGTGGTCGTGGTCCGCGATCGTCAACGGCTTTGACCGCGAGAAGATGGCGGCCTGCCCCTACCCGGTCATCCCGCAGTATATGGGCGCCCGCCCCGCCGGCTCCGTTGGCATCGCCGGCGCCCGCGTCACGCACCTGTGGACGGACCGCGCGGATGAGGCTCCGCCCGTTGCCGCCGCGGCCCTGATTCCGAAGATCGTCGCCCGACCGCAGGACGTTATCGGCGAAGTCGATGCCGTGTTCATCGCCACGGACGACGGCTTCGATCACGTGGAGCGCGCCCGGCCCTTTGTCGAAGCGGGCCTGCCCGTCTTCGTCGACAAGCCGCTCGCGCTCACGGTCGGCGACCTGCGCACCTTCATCGAGTGGCGCCGACAAGGCGCGCGCCTCCTCTCGTCCAGCGGCCTGCGTTACGCGCCGGAACTCGACCCCTTGCTCGCCAATCCCTCGTCGCTCGGGGCGCTGCGCTGGATTTCCGGGGTGAGCTGCAAGACCTGGGAGCGCTACGGCATTCACTTGCTCGAGCCCGTGTTTTGCCTGCTCGGCCGCGGCTTCATCTCGATTCGCCTGGAATCGAGCCCCGGTTTTGAGATCGCCCATCTCGTCCACGTCAGCGGCGTGGAGGTCACCCTGCCCGTGATCAAGGATGGCGGCGCCACCTTCGGCACGATGCTCCTGTGCGGCACCACGGGACAGACGCATTTCAAGTTCAGCGACACCTACACCGGATTTCGCCGCCAGCTCGTGAGCTTTGTCGATTACGTGCGCTCGGGCGTGGACCCCTATCCGTTTGCGGAGACCGTCGAGCTGATGTGCGTCCTCATCGCCGGCATCGTCAGCAAGAAGGAAGGCGGCCGCCGCGTCCTGGTATCCGAAATCCAATCGCAACCTTCATCATGACCCCTCGTCCAAGTCGCGTCCTGCGGCGCCTGCGCGCCGGCGAGATGCCCACCGTGCTCAAACTCAATCTCAGCGACCCCCGCGTCGTCGAGATCGCCGGCCTCGCGGGCGCCGACTCCGTCTGGCTCTGCACGGAGCACGTCCCCAACGACTGGCTCGGCCTGGAGAACCAGATCCGCGCCGCGCGCATCCACAACATGGACACGCTCGTCCGCGTCGGCCGCGGCAGCTACAGCGACTACATCCGCCCCCTCGAGGCCGACGCCACCGGCATCATCGTGCCCCACGTCGCCAATGCCGACGAGGCCCGCCAGATCGTGGAGTGGGTTCGTTTTCATCCGGTCGGCAAGCGCGCCCTCGATGGCGGCAACATCGACGGCCAGTTCTGCCTCGTGCCGTTGGACGAGTATCTCCACCACTCCAACACCGAGCGCATCGTCATTCTCCAGATCGAGTCGCCCGAGGCCCTCGAACACGTGGAGGCCATCGCCGCCGTCCCCGGTTTCGATCTGCTGCTCTTCGGTCCCGGCGATTTCAGCCACCGCATCGGCAAGCCCGGCAAACTCGACGACCCGCAGGTCGTCGCCGCGCGCAAACGCGTCGCCGCCGCCGCGCGCGCCCATGGCAAATACGCGATGACCGCCGGCCTGATCGCGCCCTTTGGCCAGCTCGTCGACGAGGGCTACCGGCTGTTCGGGATCGGCGCCGATGTCGTCGGGCTTGCCGGCTACGTGAAGCAACGCCTCGAACTCGTGCAGAAGGAGATTTCCGCGCTGCCTCCACCTTCCACTCCGCCGGCCGTCCGTTCGCCCTATGCCTGATCTCCGCTCCTTTTCACTCGAGGGGAAAGTCGTCATCCAGTTTGGCGGTTCCGGCCTCCTCGGCCGCGCGTTGGTCGCCGCGCTGTCCGAAGCCGGCGCAACGCTCGTCGTCGCTTCGCGCAAACCCGAGGTGCTCGCGGCCGATGCCGAGGCTGCCACGCAGTCCGGCCGCCGCATTTTCCTCGAGCCCGTCGATTTGCTCGATGAGACGTCGATCCAGAGTCTGGTCGCACGCGTGACGCAGACCCACGGCCCGCTTCACGGCATGGTCTACAACGCCGTCACCCGCACCATGTCCGGCATGGGCGACGCCCTGTCGAAATGGGAGGAGTCGATGCGCGTCAACGCGACCGGGTTCTTCGCCGCCGCCCGCGCCTGCGGTGACGCGATGGCAAAGGCCGGTCGCGGCAGCATCGTCAACATCTCGTCGCAGATGGGGACGATTGGCCCGAACTACTATCTCTACGAGGGCACAGGCATGACGGTCGCGCCCGATTACTTTTTCCACAAGGGCGGCATGGCCAATCTCACGCGCTACCTCGCCGCCCACTACGGCGTGAGCGGCGTGCGCGTAAACGTCGTTTCTCCGGGCGGCATCTTCAACCCCACGAAGCCCCAGGCGCCCGAGTTCCTCACGCGCTACGGCAAGATGACGATGCTCGGCCGCATGGCCGAGGCCCGCGAGATCGGCGGCTCGGTCGTCTTCCTGCTGAGCGACGCCTCGACCTATATCACCGGCGCCAACCTCGCGGTCGACGGCGGCTACACCGCGAAGTAGCCGCGCCGTTTTCGGCCGTTCTTCCCGCCCACCGCGCATGAACGCCTCCGGCCCGCTCCAGCGCCGTGTCGCGGCCACCACCCATGGCTGCCTCGACCTCGCCGGCGCCCGCCGCCGCTGACGCTCGTTCCACTCCAGACATGACGCGCCTCCCCACCCACCGCCGTTTCCTCGCCTCCGTCGTCATGTGCGCCGCGCTTGGCCTGACTTCCGCCGCTCAACCCGTGTCATCGGCCCCGTCCTCCTCAGCCGCCGCGACCGCAGCTCTACACGGCTGGCAACGCCTCGCCCCGCTGCCCGATCCCGTCGGCTTCGGCGGCATGTTTGCCGGCGTGCTCAACGGCCGCCTCGTTACCGGCGGCGGCTCCCAGTTCCGCGACAAACCCAACTGGCTCCAGGGAGAAAAGACCTTTAGCGACCGCATCTTCATCCTCGCGAGCCCCGACGGCGCCTGGGTCGAGGCCGCCACGCGCCTTCCCGCCAAAGCCGGCCACTTCGCCAGCGCCGCCTCCGCCGAGGCGATCTACCTTGCCGGCGGGATCGACGCCAACGGCTGCGTCCGCGAAACCTGGGAGCTCCGCGCCACCGGCGAGACACTCGCCTTCCGCCGCCTCCCCGATCTCCCCCAAGCGCTCGGCTACGCCGCCGCCGCGCTCGTCGGCCCGCGCCTCTACGTCACCGCCGGCCTGACCGCCCCCGCCTCGAAGACTCCTTCCGCCGAGACCTGGTCGCTCGACGTATCCGGATCCTCATCACCCGCCAGCACCGGGACCCCCGCCGCCTGGCGCCGCGAACCCGACCTGCCCGCCCCCGGCGTCTTCGTCGCCGCCGGCGCCTCCGACGGCAGGGACTTCTACGTCTTCGGCGGCATCGGCTTCGACGCCGCCGGCAAGGCCATCCCGTCCGCGCGGGCCTTTCGCCTCGCCCCAAACGCCCGCGCTTGGGAGCGCCTCCCCGATCTCCCGGCCCCACGCGTCGGCCCCGCTTCGCCCGCCCCGCTTGTCGCGAAGCAAAGACTCTTCCTCATCGGCGGCTACGCCGAAGTCTTCCCTGGCGCGCAGCGCGACCACCCCGGCTTCAGCCGCCAGACGCTCCTCTACGAGATTGCGCGCAACACCTGGTCGCCCGGCCCGCTCCTCCCGCACGTCCCCGTGCTCGACGCCGAGCGCGACCGCCCCAGCGACCCTGGCCCCGCCCCGATGATCGCCGCGCCCTGCGTCCTCTGGCACAACCGCGCCGTCGTCATCAGCGGCGAAGTGCGCGCCTCCGTCCGCACGCCCACCGTGCTCGCCTGGCCCCTCGACGCACTCGCGCCGTGACGACGAACACCGACGTCCGGACGACGCTCCTCACCGGCCCGTGCACCAACGCCCCGCTCCTCCGCGGCGCCCCACTCCTCAACGCGCTCACCCCCGCCCAACTCGCCGGCGCCTGATGCCACCCGCTCTCTCATGAACACGTGCTTCTCCCTCGAACAAAAAACCATCTGGGTCACCGGCGGCGCCGGCTATCTCGGCTCGCCGATCACCGTCGCCCTCGACGCCGCCGGCGCCAAAGTCATCTGCATCGAGTTGCCCGGTCGCGCCGAAAAACTCGTCCACGAAAACGGCCTGCAGCGCACCATCCCGGTCTCACTCGACATCACGGACCTCGCCGCTCAGCGCGCCACCCTCGCGCAACTGCTCGCCGCCCACGGCGCACCGCGCGGCCTCGTGCACCTGCCCTTCGTCTCATCGTCGGGGAAGAAGCTGGAGGATATCTCCAGCGATGAGATGAACCGCACCTTCGCGGGTGCACTGACGCCCGCGTTCGAGTTTTGCCGCGCGTCGGCGCTCGCGATGGCGGACAACGGCGGCGGCAGCATCGTGCTTTTCTCGAGCATGTATGGCCTCGTCTCGCCCGATCCCAAAATCTACAGCGCGCCGATGGCGCCCAACCCGATCGACTACGGGGCGAGCAAGGCGGCGCTGATCCAGATGAGCCGATATCTCGCGGTGCACTACGGTCCACGGGGCGTGCGCTTCAACTGCGTCGCGCCCGGCCCGTTTCCGAATCCGAAAATCCAGGCGGAGCTGCCGCAGTTCGTGGCGCAGCTCAACGCCAAGACCGTCCTCGGCCGGATCGGCCGGCGCGACGAGGTCGTCGGCCCCACGCTGTTCCTCCTCTCCGACGCCTCCTCCTACGTCACCGGCCACACGCTGGTCGTCGACGGCGGCTGGACCGCCTGGTGACCCGCCAGCCGCCCGCCGCCCCGGTATCGCGGGAGTCCGCTTGGTTTCAGTAGGCCCGACTGCTGGCCGGGCCCACGCATCGCCCGCTACGCGTGAGCGACCGGACCACGCAATGCCTCCAGCATCGTTGCGGGCGCCCGAGCCCCGAATCCCGTGTCCGGCCATCGTCGCTGGCAAGACCCTCGGGGCGTCTTGACGACACGCGCGCCACTCTGACGAAATCCCCTGCCCTGTCTGCCTTGCCGATCCCGTCTGCCTTGCCCACTTCGATGGCATCACGAATCTCCTCGCATGGCTGTTCACCAAGAACACTGGGCCTTCTACAGCTACAGACAGTGGATCGGCCCGCGCCGGGCTCTGGTGAGGCTGGAAACAAAGCGGCGCGAGCAGGTGCCGGGGCAGGTGTATCCCGTTTTTCGCGACCGAAAGGATCTGCCGACTGCGGTAGGCGTCGGGCGTGCATACTACAGTCAACCGACCGCACGCCGGCGAAGGGGTAACAACAATCGTCCGCCCTGCTGCAGATCTTGCAGGCGAGAACTTCGCGCCGCCTCGCCGAAGCCCCGGCAACACGCGGCTGTCCAGGCATCGCCTCGGGATATCCTGTCTCCGCAACCGTGACCTCGATACCCACCAACCCCGAGCGCATCGTCCGCGTCTTCATATCTTCCACGTTTGTCGATATGCAGCGCGAACGGGATGTGCTGGTGAGAGAGATTTTTCCCGAACTTCGCCGGCGCTGCCGTGAGCGTTACATCGAGTTCGCGGAGGTTGATCTGCGTTGGGGCATCACCGAGGAGCAGGCGCAGCGTGGTGAAACCCTCCGAGTGTGCCTCGAGGAAGTGGAGGCATGTCGGCCCTACTTCATCGGGCTGATTGGCGAGCGCTACGGATGGGTGCCCGAGCGGCAGCTCCTGACGCCGGAGTTGTTGGACCGATTCCCTTGGCTCCACGCCAGCAGCAAGTCCAGCGTGACCGAGTTGGAAATCCTGCATGGCGTGCTGAACCAGCCGGACATGCGGTCACGTGCCTTCTTTTATTTCCGTGCGCGCCGTTATCTCGACGGGTTGTCCGACATGGAACGGAAGTTGCACGCACCCGACGATGCCGAGGCGGCTGCCCGGCTCGCCCGATTGAAAGAGAGAATCGGCGCGAGCGGCGCGCGCGTGCGAAAGGACTACGCGGACCCGTCGGCACTCGGTGCCCTCGTGATGAGTGATCTCTGGGAGGCGATCGATGCGGCTTTCCCAGTATCGGGCCAGCCGGATGCCGAGGCACGTGATGAAGTCGCCCACCAAGCTTTTGCCCGCATGCGCCGACGAGTCTTCGTTGGTGCAGCCCGGCAGTTTGCCCCGCTCCAGGCGGCGCTGCTCCGTGGTGGCACGGCGGTGATTTCCGGCGGTTCGGGCTACGGAAAATCAGCCCTGCTCGCCAATTGGATCGAAAGGGTGCGAGGCGACACGGGAGCACACCGCATTTGGGAGCACTATATTGGCGCGACCGCCGTCAGCGGTGACCTGGCCAGCTTGCTGCGACGTTTGACGCGGTGGCTGGATGCCCAGGCGGGAGCGCCCTCCCCCGCCCACGAAACGCTGGCGGATCTGATCTTTAGCCTGCCGAGCCGACTGGCGACTGCCGCAGCCCGGGTCGAGGCACGGTCGGAGAAGCTTCTGATCGTGATCGACGCGCTCAATCAGCTCGATTCTCGGGACGCCGCGCGCGAGCTAGGGTGGTTGCCCGAGACGGTGCCGGCCGGCATTCTGCTCGTCGTCTCGAGCACGCCCGGGCTGATGCTCGACGAACTCCGGCGCCGATCTTGGCCGGAATTCGAAGTGGTCCCTTGGTCGATCCATGAGCGGCGCGATTTCGTCCACGAGTATCTTGGATTTTACCGCAAGCGCATGGAGCCGGAACTTCGGGACTCGCTGCTCGCGGCGCCGGCGACTGCGCATCCGCTCTACGTGAAAGTCCTGTTGGACGAGTTGCGGCTCTCCGGTGACCGCCTGGCGATTGGTCCGCAGATCACGCAGTGTCTGATGGCCACCGACGCGGTGGAACTGATCGGTCGCGTGCTTTGGCGGGTGGAGCAAGAACTCGACGCGGACGCACCCGGGTTCGTCCCGCGGGCGTGCGCAATGCTCTGGGCGGCACGGAACGGACTCGGTGAGCAGGAGTTAGTCGCCGTGACCGGAGGCACGCCGTTAGCACTCGCCCGTTTGCGCCTAAGGATAGCGGACCTGCTCACGGTGCGTTCGGGTCGACTCGTGTTCTTCCATGACGCTGCCGCTGAAGCCGTGCGGCGTCGTTACCTACAGCTGCCCGCTGACCAAACCGCCGCCCATGTGCGCCTCGCGCGATGGTTTGCCATGCAGCGGGCGGATGAACGGACGGTGGAAGAGCTGCCCTGGCTATGGTGGCAGGCAGGGGAGTGGAGTGAGCTCGCGGCCTGCCTGGCTGATCCCGCCATGCTCGATGCCGCGAGCCCCGTCCAGGAAACGGAACTCGCCGGCTACTGGCGGGTTCTGCCGCCCCGGCGAGACTTCCGGATGACGCGCCGTCTCGCCCGTTTTTTCGGCCCCAACCTGAGCCGGAGGGCGAGCCACGACCGCGCCAATCGCGTGATCCGGCTGCTGCTGATCAACGGACACTATGACGACGCCGCGAGGGCGCTGCCGCGGCGCTGGTCTCGCTACCGGCGGGCCGATCGGGATCGGGCTCTCGAAAGCCTCGAGCTCATCGCGAGTGCGCTCGTTCTTGCCCACCGCTATGGGGCAGCCAAGTCCATCCTGCAGGAATGGCCAAAAGACCGTCAGCGCGACCCCGGCTATCTCTTTCGCCTCGTGGCGACTCAGATCGAACTGCAGGAGTTTCCCGCGACTGAAACAGCGCTCGCTGCGCTCGATCAGGCGATCGAAACGGCCGGACCCAGCCGGCTACGCTGGCTCACGCTGAAGGCCAGTCTCGCACTGGCCCAAGCCCGCCGTTCCGGCGAATTGGGCCACGTGATCGGCGCGGCGACCGGCGCCCGGATGGCGCTCGACCATGCCGTTCAAATCTACGGCGGGAATCACCCCGAGAGCCTGGCGGCCTTGGTGCAGGTCGCGGATATCGCGCAAGAGCTGGAGTTGGAGGATGCGCGCACTTTGGCAACCGACGCGCTGGCACGAGCGGAAGCGGTCTTGGGTCGCCTGCACCCCACCACGATTCTTGCCCGCTTCGTCCTTGCAAATGCCATCGCTGCCGCCGGTGAGGGAAACTTGTCCCGGACCGTCGTGAACGAAGCCACCCTCGACGCCGAGCGGGTTTTCTATAAAGCGCTTCACTTCGGCCTACCTCCCGCTTTGGAAAAGATGCGCGAGAGAACGAGGCAGCACGTCGAGCGCTTCGATCCGTGGCATCGACGGTGGATTGCGCGGCCCCTGCAATGGCTCCAGCCGATCATCCGCTCCTTTCATGCCGCGCAAAACACGTCCGAGCCGGTGCTCACCCTGGTCGGCCTTCCGCTGACGGCGGCGGTTGCGATCGCGAAGCGTTTTCCAGTCCCTCACGTCGTGATGGTCCTGCCCATCGTCACCGCGTTTTGGTATCTGCTGCTGGGCCCCGGCGCCCTGGTGGGCCATCTGCTGAATTTGCCCGCCTTCTGGACCGCGCTCGCGAGCCGCCGCCGGCTGCCGCGGCCGGCCGGGCCTGGCTCGCTCACTTACCTGCAAGCCATGAATCGCAGCCCGCTGCGACCTCCTCCGGACGCCGACGAATTTGTGAACCGTCGGACCTATGGATGGTGGTTGGGGGCTCAATATGGGTTTCGGGTCGCGGCGGTCTGCGTCTGTTTCTACCTTTGGTTCGCGGTGGTCGGATTAATAAACGGAAAGGTGTGGGGATGCATGTTAGGCATCACGATGGTTTCCAGTTACGCCGTGTTTGCTGTCGTGACGCTGCTCGGTTTCGGAAAAATGGCCCGCATGAAGCTGTTTAGCGGGCAGACCAGCGTGCGCGACATCCTCTGGGTGGCGGGAATGCTACTTGGGCCGACGGCGGCGACCGTCGCCGTGGGCTTTGCTGGCAAATGGCTGGCTGACCACGCGCCTGGTGCGCCGTCGCCCAGTGGAGCGTTCATTGGAATGCTGCACGTCGCCCTTAGCGTTGCGGCCTGCGTCCAGCTCCCCTTACGACTGGGTCACCTGCCCAGAAAGGGTCTCTTCTTTGCGGCAATTGTGCTCTGGAATCTCGCTACCTCCCTGATCGCATTTTCCTTTGTCGAGGCGTTCGGTCATCTGCGATGATGTTCTTGGTCCCGTATATTCAGCGGCGGCGGGATCGGGTAGTTTCTATCGGGCACTAGGAAGGGAGCGACGAAACCAGAAGTCACACGCCTCGGCATGGTCGGCGTGAATTTCCGGCAGACCGGGATTGCCGGAGGAAAACGACCGATTCGCGGACACTTCGCGCACTCGATCCACGAGCGGGCATGGGCATGCCAAACGCGCTCGCGCGAAAACTGAGCAGAGCTCGAGAGGCGCCCGGTTACGTCAGCGAACATCCATGGTTATCGGCGGTCCCGTCGCCGCTGGCGCGCATTCTTGAAACAGAAAACCCGTTTCCTTTTTCAAGAAAACGGGCTTCAAAACTGGCGGGATGGACGGGACTCGAACCCGCGACCTTCTGCGTGACAGGCAGACGCTCTAACCAACTGAGCTACCACCCCAAAAATGGGAAAGGAGGCGGAACGTAGGTTCGGCGAGAGACGAGTCAAGCGTGGTTTTCCCTTGTCGCTTCCTTCCGCACAATTTACCCGTGCGAGCACGTTTTCGCGGTGGTAGCTCAGCTGGACAGAGCATCGGTTTTCTAAACCGATGGTCGCGAGTTCGAGTCTCGCCCACCGCGCCAATTCCCCCGCCCGCGCGGCCTTTCCCGCCACTAATCGCCCTGCGGCCACGACGCCGGCACCGACCCACCCGCGCTCTCGCACGCTATTTCGCGAGCTTCGCGGCCGCCTGCAGCTCGCGCTGCCAAAGCTCCGCCTCCCCGGCATGGCCGTGCGCCCCCAAACCCGCGGCGATCTCCGCCAGGGCCGGCTCCACCACCTGATGCCTCGGGTCGTTGGGCAAATCAGGGCGCACCACGCGCGCGAGCGCCCAGCAGGCCCACGCCCGCCAGCGCCGCTGCTCCCGGCGCGGTGCGTTCATGCGATCGGCGTAGTGCTGGAAATGCACCCGCGGATTGCCGAGAAACACGTCCGCCGGCGCTTCGGCAATCAGCCAGGCCATCGCAGCGTAGGGCAACGGATGCGTCCGCAGCACCGGTTCCGTCCCGTCGAGGTCCGCCCCCAGCGCCCGATCGAGACAAAGCAGGGCGCGCGCGGCCAGCCGCCGCTGCCACAGCGCGTGCCCATATTCGAGGCACGCGAGGTAGAAGGCGCCCCCGCGCTCGCTCTCGCGAAACGCGTGCAACACCCGCCAGTCGAGGTCCGGGCGCGGCCCCGGCAGGTGCGGACACGGAGGCAACGCGGGCGGCATCCGCGCTAGCCCGAAGATTTCACACCCGGAGGTGTGAAACGTCCGCCCTTTCGGGCCGACTTCGTCGGGGCTGGCCGCGACAAAATCGCTCCGCCCAGAGGGCGGACGGAGATTTCTCTGGGATATTTTCTCATGGCGGTGAAATACCCGGGCTAGTGTTGGTCGCGGGAAATTGCAGAACTTAACTTGAAGCGGCTGGAGTTAGGGCGAGGCGTCCCCGCCGAGCCATCGCGGCTTAAGAGTTATACGGCTCGGCGGGGGCGCCTCGCCCTACCCGATTGGTCGTTAAGTGCCAGGATTTGCGGCGAACC
>CAZENI010000084.1:0-21846 GCA_964513055.1 uncultured Opitutus sp. | reverse complement strand
AGAGCCAGGAATCACGCCAGGTCGCGTCGTGGCTCATCTTTGACGTTCGGCAGAAGAGCGGCACGAATGCGTTGCAGCGGTAGCGCCCAGATCTTCGCCAGTTCCGTGCTCGTCACGCTCACCCCATCATGCCATGCCAAAAGCACTACGATACGTTAATGGTCAGTTGATAGCTGTTGATTGGACGCCCGGGGTCACCCCGACCGGCGTTCGCTGCCCTCGGTGCGAGAACAAGCAGCGAGTGTTAGACCTCGATGATTTGTGGGAAGGTCGCGTCCAGTGTGATTCGTGCGACCGCACATTTAAGCCTCAAGAGGAGGAAATCACCATTTACCCTATCTTTGATTGATGGACATTTTCAGCAGCTAAGGAGAATGGATGCTTCAGTGATGAGTCGCATCTTCGGAAGACCGAACAAGGCGCCAGAGCCAACGACACGACCTGTCATGATACCTGCGGAGCCAGGAATCACTCCAGGTCGCGTCGTGGCTCACCTTTGACGTTGGGCAATACTATGCACGCACTACTGTTTATCGACATGCTTGGGGTAAAATCGCGATGGCAATCCGGTGGGCGAGACGCCGCCGAGCTCGCGTTTACCAAGTTTCGGAATTTGTGTGCCATTTCACTGGCGGCTGAGACTACGGCGGACATTCAAGAGGCTGTCATTGAGTCCGACAGTTTTGCGGCCGTCTGTTCATCGCCGAAAGTCGCAGTTCGTATCGCTCAGCGACTTTATCGTCAGGCGTTTGAGTCGCACGAAAAGCAAGAAGAGCGTGTATGGCTACGAGGTGTGATACACGGAGTTCAAGAGGTGACTGCGCTGCGAAGCAGTGGCCCTCTATCAGTCAGCTTGGCCTCTGTTACCGTGTTTACTTATGCGAGCGCTCTACTCGATGCCATCAATGTCGAGAAGTCTGGCATTAAGGGGATGCGGCTCCTGGTTGATGACCGGCTGATTAGCGATTCACTGACCCGAGATTTTTCCATCCGAATCGAAGGGCGAGCGATTTCACGTTTTTCCAATCTTAAGCATGTAGGCTATCCGACCAGAGTGGATGGCTTTTACCAGGACTTTCTCTGGATGGCACTGCCAAGCGATGCGGACAGAAAGCACTACGCCTTGATTGCAGCGTCGAGCTTGCGAAAATCTGTTAAGAACGCCGAAGAGTTCGCACAGGCTGCGGCCACTCAAGTCCTGTTCCACGAGTGCATGGCAATCGTAGGCCAAGTAGCGAAAAGTCAGAAGCGGAAGCTTGAGGGATTTCGCACGTGAAGAAGCCCAACCAGTCGCTAGAGCCAACGACCCTGCTTGGCACGTCGGCTGCGGAGCAACCTTTGGTGCCAAGCAGGATCGTGGCTGATCTGTAACGTTGGGCAAAAAAATGGACGATCCTGCAAAAGTTCGGATGAGCGTCTTTCTCGAGGAGTGGAAAGCCAACAATGACCTTTTTAAGTATCACGAAGATTTGAAGCAAAAGCGCATCCATTTCTACGTCGTCCTTCAGGGTGGTTTTTTGGCGGCGTTCGTTGCCCTTGCGGGCTCTCGAGCGATAGGCTCGGGGTCACTTTGGGCTTTTCTTCCACTGCTCGCCCTACCGATTGGAGCGCTCGCGTTCACAAAAGCAACGCAGGCCATGGACCGTCGAGCTCGCGCTTTCGTCGACACCATCAAAGGCAAGCTGTTGCTCATTGAATGCGCATGGAAGCAAGAATTCCCTCAACATCACTTTTCCACGTATATCGAACAGTTCGACATCCTTGTTCATCGAAAGGAAGAAGTGATCGAATCTTATCTTCGCGCTAGAAATCTGCAGTCCGATCCGTTTCGCCAAAACTTGCAGACGCGCGCCGCCCACGTTGCCGAGCAGTCCTACTTCGATATTTTTAGGAGGATTTGGCTTTTGGCCGCATTGATGGGATTCGCGTGGGTGATCTACGAAGCACAAAGGCCCAACAAGGCGCCAGAGCCAACGCCACTACTTGTCACGGTCCGTGCTTTCGCACGGCCCGCGCCAAGTAGCGTCGTGGCTCATCTTTGACGTCAGGCTGATCATCGGCTTTTATGAATGCTCTCATCCTTATCATCGTAGTCGTTGCCATTGTTTTTTTCGTATCTCGCTTAGTCGCATCCGCCCGCAAAACAGACAATTCCCCTGCAGCGCAGTTCACCGACGAAGTTATTATCTTTACGGACGTAGGCGCCCAATCGTCACCGGCGAACTTTGAATTGCAGATCATGCAGTTTGAAGGTGCGCTGAATAGCGAGCTAAGGGAGCGCGGCATTGGTGCTTACAGGGGTTTTCAGTATGAAATGCGTGGGGTCACCTTTTTCTTGGTTGGTTACGACGGTGAGCAAGTTTTCGAACGCGCGAGAAAGAAAATTCGTGCGTTCCTATCGTTCAATTCGGGAACCGCCGAAATTCGACGCTCTGGTCGATTGGTCAGACGTTGCAGTTTCTGAGTCCAAGATGCCGGACAAGGCGCAGGAGCCAGCGCCGGGACCTAGCCGACGAATCGTGCTCACGGCACGCTCCGCGTCAGCTCACTGATAGCAAAACGTCATCGCCAGCTCCTGCTTCGCCCCGAGCTGCTTCTTCATCTCGTCTGACCAAGGGCCATACGGCGATCGATCCGTGATGGCTCGCACGCACGCGCGCACGCCGGCGGCGCCGGCCTTGCTTTTCTCCGGCACCACATTTGTGACCTTGCCCTCAGCGTCGATCGTGAAGCGCACCGTGACCGTGGTGCCGACCGCCGGACTCGCCGATTCCTGCAAGATGACGCGCTCCCACTGAATCTGCACCGTGTCGAGCATCCGCTTCAAATAGGCGGGAGCGACCTTGGCGAGCGGAGCGACACTGTCGGCCGCGCTCACCATCCGATCGGCGGCACCCGCACCGCTGCCGAGCGCCAGCGCGAGGAAGGCGAGGAGGAGTTTCGTTTTCATGGGCGGTCAGACTTTCCGGTAAAGCGCGACGACCGGGAAAATCCAATGAAAGCCGGCGGGGTCGTGCTCGATCGTGGGATAAATCTCCGGCCGGTATCTCGACAGTCGAATCTTCCCGGACGGCAACTTGTGGTAGACGCGGAGCTGCACCTCGTCGTTGGTATACTTGGCGACGACGGGCTTGCCGTTGCGCGGTCCCGAGCTGGGTTCGAGCACGACGCAATCGCCAGCAAAGAACTTCGGCTCCATCGAATCGCCCTCCACGGTGAGCGCGAAAGCGCGGGGGTCGCGGCTCGAGGCGTGCACCTTGCCCTGCCAGTGGCGCGGCATCGCGTCGTAGGTCGCGGCCTCGCCCGCGTGCGTCCAGGAGATCAGGGGAATCTCGCGCACCGCGATCCCGTGCTCCGCCTTGGCCTGGTTCACCGTCGGGTCATCTGAATAATTCTCGGGTTCTCCGATGCCCTGAATCAACCAGTCGAGTCGGACGGACGGGGTCCCCAGGGGACGGCGGACGGGGTCAGGCGATGTTCGTTGATTTTGAGGTTTGAGCCGCGAGCGCAACCGGCCCTTGGCTCAGGGGCGTGGCGAGGAAGCTGCGAATGGTGGGCACCCTCCTGGGGATTTGATCAAACCCACCCGGCGCCATTCCCCAATGGGTCGTAGCCACGGGCGGGCGCGAGCGAACGGAGCACCACTCGCTCACGCTCGCGGCCACAACTCCAACCAAGCCGAAGCAAGCTTCGCGGTATCGGACCCAGCGCGAATGGGTCGGAGTCCAGCACCGCTCGCCCGCCGTCGGAGCGCACAGAGAAGGCCGCTTCCTGAAGATGCGACCGGCTCCGGAGCCTCCCCGGCCGGGGGAATCAATCCTCACTCGAATCCATCTCGATTCTCTTCTCCGTGTCTCGGTGTCTTCGTGGTTCAACTGCAGTTTTCAGGTTCATTCGGTCCAAAGCACCGTTTCGGCTCGGCCGATGACGGAATCTCGAACCCGCTGCCGAATCTCACGCTTTCCGCGGAAGGTCGGTCGTGGCTGCCGCGGCACGAGGAATCCCGCCCGCTCCCCGCGCCTCCAGACCGAAAAAACTTCCACGTTGAAAGTTCGACGCCCGCCGTTGGATCTTCAACGTTCGCCGTCCCACCCATGCCCGCCTACATCGCCCAACGCGCCCGCGAACGCCTCAAGTTCACCGGAGACGTCCCCGTCCCGGCGCGCCTGGCGGTCTGCAAGGAATTCCTGCGGGACGAGATGGCCGGGCTGCGTGCGCGCCACAAGGCCGGCGCCTCGGGGCTCAGCATCTGCCACGAGCGCGCCCAGATCATCGACGCGCTCCTGGTCAATCTCTTCGACTACGCCCTCACCACCTACGCCCAGACCCGCGGCCCGCTCCCCGCCCCCGTCGCGCTCGTGGCGCTCGGCGGCTACGGCCGCGGCGAGTTGTCTCCTTGGAGCGACGTCGACGTGATGTTCCTCTTCCCCACGAAGACGAAGCCCGCCGAGGCCAAGCCGCTCCAGGAACACCTCACGAACGAAATCCTCTACCTGCTCTGGGACTGCGGCCTGAAAGTCGGCCACTCCACCCGCACGATTGACGATGCGTTCGTCGAAGCCCGGAAGGACATCCAGACCAAGACCGCGCTGCTCGAGGCCCGCCGCGTCGCCGGTTCGGAGAAGCTCTACGACACCTTCTCGCAGGCCTACCGCAGCTACTACGCCACGGAGAATCCCAAGGACTACATCGCCGCCCGGCTCGACGATCAGGCCAACCGCCGCTCCAAGTTCGCCAACACCGTCTTCAACCAGGAACCCGACCTCAAGAGCGGCGTCGGCGGCCTCCGCGACTACCAGAACGCCGTGTGGATGGCCCGCGTGCGGCTCGACATCGTCTCGATCGAGGAACTCGCCACGCACAACTACGTCCGCGCCGACGACCTCGTCGCGTTTCGCCGCTCCTACGACTTTCTCCTCCGTGTGCGCAACGAGCTGCATTTCATGAGCGCCCGCGCCACGGACGTCATGAACCTCGATCTCCAGCCGCGAATCGCGGAGAACCTCGGCTACACCGAACCGGAGATGCTCCCCCGCGTGGAGCACTTCATGCAGGATTACTATCGCGCGGCGCAGACCATCTTCCGCGTCTCCAAGCTCGTCGAGGACCGCCTCGCGCTCAGCATCGGGCGCAACGGCAACGGCGACAAGCGCTCCTTCCGCGAATCCCTGCTCGCCTCCCGCTTCACCCGCACCAAGCGCATCGACGGCTTCGTCCTCCGCGGCCGCGAGCTCGCCGCCGAGAAGCCCGAGATCTTCCGGGAGGATCCCGTCCGGCTGATCCGCGTCTTTCGCCACCTCCAGACCCTCGAGGCCACGCTCGATTTCCACCTCGCCGATCTGATCCGGAATTCACTCCCGCTGCTGACCCGCACCGTCGCGCAGTCGACCGACGCCAGCGTGAGCTTCCGCGCGATTACCGGCGAAGCCGGGGCGGTCCACCCGATCCTCGCCAAGATGCACGAGCTCGGCGTGCTCGGCCGGTTCATCCCGGAATTCGACGCCCTCACCTGCCTCGTCCAGCACGAGTATTATCACCGCTACACGGCCGACGTGCATACGCTCGCCGCCATCCGCGAGCTCGACCGGATCTACACGGAGGCGGAGCCCATCACCCTGAAGTATCGCGCCGCGATCCACGAGACCACGGATGCGTCGCTCCTCTATCTCACGCTGCTCCTCCACGACATCGGCAAGGCGGAGGGAATCCGGGGCCACGCGGAGAGCGGCGTGCGCCTCGCCGCCCCGCTGCTGGAACGCTTCGGCGTCGAGCCCGCGGACCGTGAGCTGGTGCTGTTCATCATCAAAAATCATTTGGCGATGGCACGATTCTGGCAGAAGCGTGATGTAGATGATCCCAACACGGCGACTGCCTTTGCTGAACTGGTGGGCGACGCCGAGCGCCTCCGGCACCTCTACGTCCACACCTTCTGCGACGCCCGCGGGACCGCGGCGGATCTCTGGAATAGTTACAAGGATACGTTGCACACGACGCTCTACCGTTCCACTTTCGAGCGGCTGAAGCACGGCGGAGAAGCCGTCGATGCCGGACTCCAGGAAAAGAAAAAAATGACCCAACAGGAGCTAATCGCGAAAACCATCCCCGGGATCAGCGCAGACGAGATCAACGCCCATTTCGGCCTGCTGCCCGATCGCTATTTCATCCACACCGACTCCGAGGAGATCGCCCTGCACATCCAGATGGTGAACCGGCTGCTCCGGTCCATCACCACCGCGGATTCGGTCGGCTCGCTCCGGCCCGTCATCGAGTGGAAGGACGATCTCAACCGCTCGCTCACGGTGGTCAACGTCGTCACCTGGGATCGCGCCGGCCTCTTCTACAAGCTCGCCGGCGCGTTCAGCGTCGCGGGCCTCAGCATCCTCGGCTCGAAAGTCATTTCGCGCACCGATCACATCGCGATCGACACCTTCTACGTCGTCGAGCCCGGGCGCGGCCCGGTGCAGAGCGCGAGCGCGCAGGAAAAGTTCGCCCGCACGATCGAGGAGGCGCTGGTCGCCAACCGCGACCTGCTCCCCGACATCATGGCGCAAGCGAAGAAAATCGCGTCGACGCGCTATCTGTCCACGGCGAGCGGCGAGACCCTGCAGAGTTCGTTTCCCCCGACGGTGGACGTCTACCACGAGCTCTCGATGCAGCGGACGATCGTGGAGATCCAGGCGCGCGACCAGATCGGCCTGCTCTACCGCCTCGCGAAGACGATCTCGGATCACAGCTTCGACATCACGTTCGCGCGCATCGGCACGGAGCGCGGCGTCGCGATCGACACCTTCTACATCGAGGGCGCGAACCACGAGCCCGTGGAAACGCCCGAGCGCCTGCACCTGCTCCGCGATGCGCTGAACGAAGTGATCACGCCGGCCCCGGTGCCGGTGGCGGCGGGGAAGTGATGGAATACCGGATTGCGGATACCGGAAACCGGATCGATAAGCTGGCGGGGCTATGACCCGCGAAGAATTCAAAGCTCGCACGAAGGCCTACGCGCTGCGGGTGATCAAAGTCGTGGACGCGCTTCCGCGCGACACTGTGGCCAAGACCCTCGGCCACCAGTTGCTCCGCTCAGGCACGTCCGTGGCGGCCAACTACCGTGCCGCCGTGCGCGGCAAATCCACGGCGGATTTCATTTCAAAGATGGGCATCGTCGAGGAGGAGTGTGACGAGTCCCTGCTCTGGATGGAGCTGCTCGTCGATGCCGGCCGCATGGAACCCAATCGTCTCGCCGATCTGATGCAGGAAGGCGGAGAGATTCTGGCCATCACCGTCGCTTCAATCAAAACTGCGAGACGTGGCAAATAATCCAGAGCCAAAGTCTGCCAATCCGGTATCCGGTATCCGCAATCCGGTATCCTCCGACCCTCGCGCGCTCCCGGTCCTCTACCACCTCGCCTCGCTCGCGACGCGCGTCGACGACCCGCATGCCGCGCTGCAGGAGATGCTCGGGCTCTTCATCACGACTTTCCGCGCCGACGCCGGCTCGATCGGTCTCTTGAGTCCGGATACGGGGCGGCTGGAAACCGAGGTGCAGGTCGGCGGAGAGCACGACGACATCGCCCGCCAGGGCCTCAAGCTCGGCCACGGCATCACCGGCTGGTGCGTGCTCAACCGCCGCTCGCTCCTCGTCGCCGACGTCACCTTCGAGCCCCGCTACATCGCTGTCCGCCCCTCCGCCCGCTGCGAGATGGCGGCCCCGATCCTCGAAGAGGATCACATCATCGGCGTCATCGACCTCGAGAGCGACCGCATCGGCGGCTTCACTCCCGCCGACCTCGCCCTGCTCGAACAATTCGCCGCGGAGGCCGCGCGCGTGATGCAGCGCCTGTGGCAGCTCGGCCACCTCCGGGTCAAGGCCCGCCAGCTCGAATCGCTGATCACCGCCGGCCAGTCGCTCGTGAGCAAACTCGAGCAGCAGGAACTGTTCGACACCCTGACGCGCGAGGCCCGCCACATGATGCAGGCGCGCGCGTGCGCGCTCTACCTCCACGACGCCGGGCGCGACCTCGTGCGCTGCGCGTCGCTCGCGAGCGAGGGCCCCGGCCCGCTCCCGGTGGGCGAACTCGAACTCGGCTCCTGCCTCGTCGCCTCGCCCATCCACACGCGCCACCAGGTGTGGTTCGCCGACATCCAGTCGCCGGAGTATCTCGAGCTCCTCGACCTGCCGGTCGATCCGACGATCCGCTCCGTGCTCGCCAGCCCGATGCTCTTCGAGGGCGAGGTCCTTGGCGTCGTCGCCATCTTCACCGATCGGATCCACCGCTTCGACAACGACGAGAAACGCCTCTGCGCGGCCCTCGCCAGCCTTGGCTCGGTCGCCCTCCAGAACGCCCGGCTTTACGCGCGCGTCTTCCAGAGCGAGGATGTCCTGCGCAAGAACGAGCGCCTCACCACCCTCGGCCTCCTCGCCGCCGAGATCGCCCACGAGATCCGCAATCCCCTCACGGTGCTCAAGCTCCTCCACGGCGGCCTCGGCGTCGATTTCGGCGAAGGCGATCCGCGCCGCACCGACATGCGCGTGATCGGCGAGAAGCTCGACCAGCTCGAGTCCATCGTCACGCGCGTGCTGAACTTCGCCAAGGCCCCGACCAGCCTGCACTCGCGCTGGTCCCTCGCCGACATCATCGAGGACACCCTCGTGCTCGTGCGCCTCAAGCTCGCGCAGAGCAAGGTCAGCGTCCACTTCGACCCTCCGCCCCGCACCCTCTTCGTCGGCGCCCACAAGGGCCAGATCCAGCAGGTCCTGCTCAACCTGCTGATCAACGCGACCCACGCCATGCCCGACGGCGGCACCATCACGCTGGCCGCCGCCACCGAGGATCGCGGCGGCGTGCCGTATGTCGTGCTCGACATCTCCGACACCGGCACCGGCGTGGATGCGTCCATTCGCGATCGCATCTTCGACTCCTTCCTCTCGGGCCGGCCCGACGGCACCGGACTCGGCCTGGCGATCGCGAAGCGCATTCTCATCAGCCATCACGGCGACATCGCCCTGCGCGAGACCAGTCCCGCCGGCACCACGATGCGGATCGTCCTGCCCATCGCCAAATGACCGCCGACCCGCGCCTCCGGCAGAAGCGCACGCTGCTGATCCTGGCCACGCTGCTTATCAGCGGCGGGCTCGCGGTGCTGTTTCTCCTGCAACGCATGCCGCTGCCACTCCGCATCGTCGTCGGCCTGACCGATCTGGTGGCCGGCGCCGTCCTGCTGGTCGTGGTGCGGCAGAAGTTCTGACCGCGCCTCCATCCCCCGCCATCTTCGCGGTTCGGTAAACCGCAGCCGGGTGCGGGTATTGCCTATGCCGAAAGCGATTATGGGTTTGTGGTGCGCCGCCGAAGTCAGCGTGATTCTTCCGTGCCCGCCGCCAACTTGCGCATCTCCCAGCCGGAACTGCTCTTGGCGGAGATCACGTCGTCTAGTTCCCCGGCGACCCTCCTCGGCGCGCTGCTGATCGGTCTGCTCGTCTGGCAGCTTTGGCGCATCCGGCACCAGTATGCCCGCGATCTGGCGGAGCAGGCCCAGGAGATCACGGATCAGCAGGAGAACGCCCGCGCCGCCCGCGCCGAAAGCGCCACACTCGCCCGCGAGAACAAGGCCAAGAGCGAGATGATCGCGACGTTGAGCCGCGAAATCCGCGGCCACCTCAACGGCATCATGGGCGCCGCGGATCTGCTCCTCGACCACTCGCTCAAGCCCCGCCAGCGCGAACACCTCGCCACCCTGCGCGCCTCGGCCGAGTCGCTCCACCAGTCGCTCAACGACGTGCTCGACTACTCCAGCATCGAGACCGGCCGCATCCAGATCGCCCACGCCGCCTTCGATCTCCGCCAGCCGCTCATCGAGGTCGTGGAAGCCCTCGCTCCGCTCGCGCAGCTCAAGGGCCTCGAACTCGTTCTCATCGTCGCGCCCGATGTTCCGGCCCAAGCCACCGGCGACGCCGCCCGGCTCCGCCAGGTGCTGCTCAACCTGATGTCGAACGCCGTCAAGTTCACCGCCCAGGGCCGCGTCGTCCTGCGCGTCACGACCGCGCCGACCCCGACCGTGGAAATCAAGCCCGGGACGACCGCCCTCCATTTCAGCGTCACCGACAGCGGCGCCGGAATTCCCGAGGAGATGCAGGCCACCATCTTCGATCGCGGTTCCACCGCAGACCCGGCGTCCCCGCGCAATTTCGGGAGTTCCGGCCTGGAACTCGCGATCAGCAAACGCCTCGTCGAGCTCATGGGCGGAAAGATCGGCGCGCGCAGCCTGCCGGAAGGCGGCTCCGAATTCTGGACCGAACTCGCCCTGCCCGCCGAGAAAGGCCCGGCGCCCGCCGTCGCCCCCGAAACGGCCCGCCTCCACGTCGTCGTGCTCGACGACCTGGCCGCGGCCCGCGTCGCGGCGACCGCGATGCTCACGGCGCTAGGCATCGATCAGGACGCCACCGACGGCGTCGCCAAAGCGGGCATTCTGCTGCGCGACGCCGCCGAAGCCGGAGCGCGGCATCTCGTGCTCCTGGTCGACGATTCCGTCGCACGCGACCACGGCGAGGAACTCGCCCAGGTCCTCGCCGCCGACCCGGCGTTGCGGGCCACGCGCGTTGTCCTGATGACGCGGGAGCCCGAGAGCCTCGCGGGCAGCCGGCCGCCGGTCGGCAGCGCGGCCGTCCTGCGCAAGCCGCTGCTGCGGCCGGAATCTTTGCTGGAGTGCCTGGGCGTGACGCCGGGCGCGGCGGTGCCCGCCACCACCACCTCGCAGGCGCCCTTTGCGACCCCGGGCGAGACGCGGCCGCCGAAGCGGCGCGGTCCGCACGTGCTCGTCGTCGACGACGACAACATCAGCCGCTCCGTCAGCTTCCAACTGCTCGAAATTCTCGGCTGCGAAGTCGAGCTCGCCGTCAGCGGCCCTGAGGCGATCGAACGGGCCCGCCAGTCCCCGTTCGAACTCATCCTCATGGACTGCCAGATGCCGAACATGGATGGCTACGAGGCCACCCGCCGCATTCTCGCCGCCGCCGCCGGCAAGGCGCCGCCGATCGTCGCCGTGACGGCCAACACCGCCGACGCCGACCGCGCCCGGTGCTTTGCCGCCGGCATGAGCGACTTCGTCGCCAAACCGGTGCACAAGGCGGATCTGGCCCAGGTGCTGAGACGCTGGATCCCGGCCGAGACCGCGCGCGCCCGCTAGGGCGCGGCCGGTGCCTACCCGACCGGCTGCACTTTCAAATCCACCATCAGATCCGCCGCCAGTCGTTCCAGGTCGGCGCGGACCGAAGCGAGCTTCACGTGCGCCGGCACCAGCACGGTCGCGCGCGCCTTGAACAGCACGCCGCCGTCCATCGGGGCGTTGACGCGTTCCGACGTCAGTTCCTCGACATTCACGCCGTGCGCCGCAAACACGCCGGAGACACCGCGCAAGATTCCCGGCCGGTCGTTGCCGACCAGCTCGATGGTCACCAACGAACCCTTTGCCCCGTCCCCCGTCGCGGTTCCCCTGTCCCCTGGAGCAACGCCATTCTCCGCATGGATGATAACCTCCAGCCCGTCGACCTCGAGAGTCCGCAAGGCGTTCACGAGCTCGTCGCGCCGTTCGTCGGCGACCTCGACGCGCAAGATGCCGGCAAATTGTCCGCCGAGGCGGCACATCCGGCTCTCGAGCCAGTTGCCGCCGTGGTCGGCGACGCGAGCCGCCACCCTTTCCACCAGACCAGGCCGATCGACGCCGATCACCGTCATCACGAGAGTCGCGAGCATGGAGAAAACTGCGAATCTCAACACCCCGCGGCAATCCTCGAAAATAAAGCCGCAATCGTCCCGGATGAACGCTGGTTCTCAGGCGCGAGTCCGAGCTTAGCCGGAAGCGTGCGGTTGAAGCGCCCTTTCATTCGAGAGACTCCACCTCAACTGCACGTTCCCGGCTGAGCGAGCATCAGCGCACATGAGCGGTTTCTCCGCCCTCACTCCTCGAGCTCCACGTTCCAATACGCGACGTCGAGGAAGTCCTTCCACACCTCGTGCTGCTGGTTGCCGAGCACGAGCGAGATGACCGGGCGCCACTTCGGGCGGACCGGCTTGCGGATCAAACGCATGCCCGCCTCGTGCGGGAGACGGTTTGCCTTCCTCGTGTTACACTTGATGCAGGAGCAGACGATGTTCTCCCACGTCGTCTTCCCGCCGTAGTCGCGCGGGATGACATGATCCAGGTTGAGCTGCTCGCGCGGCATCGCGCGCGCGCAATACTGGCAGGTCGCCTTGTCGCGCTCGAAGACGTTGTTGCGCGTCAGCTTCAGTTCCTTGCACGGCAGCTTGTCGAAAAACGTCAGCAGGATCACCCGCGGCAGCCGGATGATGCGCGTCGGCGTGTGCACCTTCTCGAGTTCGACGATCGGCGGGTTGTGCGCCGAAAAATCGATCCAATCCAGCATCGAGAACGTCCGGAAGTCGTCGTCGTGGTGATGGACGACCTGCGCGTGCCCGCGGGCGAGGAGCCCGAAGGCGCGCTTGGCGCCAATCACGTTGACCGCCTGCCACAGGCGGTTGAGCACGAGCACCGGTTGGTCGAGCGCGGCTTCCATACGGGGACACGCCAATAGCGGCGCCCCCGACGGACTGTCAAGTTCGCGGGCTCTCCGGCCGAAGGAGATCGGCGGTTTTCAGCCGCCGTCGCCCGTTCACGTCTTCGTCTCGTCGCCCGCCCGCGCCGGCGCGAGGGCGATGCCCTTCAGTTTGATGCCGGTGAGTTTCTTCACGATGAAGTCCGCCTCGGCCTCCGCGACGTCGACGAGCGTGTGGCGCTGGTGGATGTCCATCGCCCCGACCACCGTGCCCGGGAGGCGCGTGACGCCGGCGATCTTGCCGACGATGTCGCCGGGCGTGACGACCTGCTTGCGGCCCACGTTGAAGAAGAGCGTCGCCATGCCCGGCTCGCGTCCGGTGCGCGCCGGACGGTCGAACTTGGCGCGGCGCACCACGGCATCGGCCGCTGACTCGCCGGCGGGAGCATCCTCATCGCCCTCCGCGGTCGGCGCGACCTGCCCCCAGGTCGCTTGGGCCGCCCCTCGATCCAGCGGCTTGGGGTCAAGCCGCTCCACCACCGCCTTGGGCTTCGGGGCGCTGGCCTTCGCCGCCCACGCCGGCGCGGGCTTCGCCTCGGGAGGCGAGCCGAAGGTGGCGGGCGCGTTGCCCGCCGGAGCTTTCTTCGTCGCCCCGCCCGGCGCCGCCGCCTGCGAACCCTGCAACAGATGAATCAGCACCGAGCAGATGTCCGTGCTCGCGTAGCCCTGATCGAGCAGCCGGTCGATCATCCGGTCGTGCGGCTTGAACTCCTTCGCGTCGAGCGTCGCGCGGATCTTCTCGAAGAACACATTGCTCCGCGCCTCCTCGACCTCGTCGAGCGACGGGATCTTTCCGCGCCGGATGTCGATCCGCGCCCAGCGCACCATGCTCTGCAGCTTGTAGATTTCCTGGCCGGAAACGAAGGTGAACGCCTGCCCCTTCCGCCCGGCGCGGCCCGTCCGACCGATGCGATGCGTGTAGTCCTCGGCGTCGTTGGGGAGATCGAAATTGAAGACCACCTCGAGGTCGTCGACGTCGAGTCCGCGCGCCGCGACATCCGTCGCCACGAGGAACTCGAACTTCCGCTCGCGGAATTTCTGCATCACGCGATCGCGCTGCGTCTGCGAGATGTCGCCGTGCAGCCGGTCCGTCATGTAGCCGCGCGAATGCAGATGCTCGTCGAGATCGTCGACCATGATCTTGGTGCTGCAGAAGATGATCCCGTAGCGGAAGTCGTTCACGTCGATCAGCCGTGTCAGCGCCTCGATCTTCGAGCGCCGATCCACCTCGAAATAGGTCTGCTCGACCTGCGGCGCGTTCTGTGCGACGGACTCGATTTTGATCCACGCCGGGTCCTTGGTGTAGCGGCTGATCAGATCCTGAATCGCGCGCGGGATCGTGGCGGAGAAGAACAACAACTGCCGCGTCGGCGGCACGGCTTTCAGAATGAACTCGATGTCGTCGCGGAAACCCATGTCGAGCATGCGGTCCGTCTCGTCGAGGATCACGAGCTTGAGCTGGTCGAGCTTCAACGTGCCGCGCTCCATGTGGTCCATCACGCGGCCCGGGGTGCCGATGACGATCTGCACGCCCGCCGCCAGCGCGCGGAACTGCCGCTCGTAGCTCTGGCCGCCGTAGATCGGCACGCCGGAGACGCCGCGCTTGAAGAGCGCCAGCTTGCCGAACTCCTCCGCGACCTGCACCGCCAGCTCGCGCGTCGGGCAGAGGATGAGCACCTGCACGGCGCGAATCTTCGGGTCCACCTTCTCGATCGCCGGAATCGCGAACGCAGCGGTCTTGCCGGAGCCGGTCGAGGACTGGCCCACGACATCCTTGCCGGAGAGAATCGTCGGAATTACCGCCGTCTGGATGGGCGAAGCTTCCTCGAATCCCATCTTCTCGACGGCCTTCAAGATGTCCGCCGAGAGACCTAGCTGATTAAAGGGCAGTTTTTCCATCCCACACGGTGGGCGAGGGTCGGCCGAAAGGAGAGACAAAAGCGCGAATCGCCGCAGACGGCCGTCCGCCCTAGCGCCGGCACTCGATTTGGGACTCCCGCCACGGATCGTCCGGCCCGCTCCGCACCCGCAGCGTCGCGCGCTGCGCGCTGGCCGCCCGCACCTCGTAGCCCCCCGCCGCCAGGTCGTAGTCGACGCGACCCACACGGTCGATCGAGTCGAGGATCACTTCGAAGCGCGAGGTCTTCACGTAGCCGGCAACGACGAACGAGCCGCGTTCCGGGAGGACCGGGGGAGTGCGATGCGTCCGCAGAAACTCCTCCCCGGCCCGGCTGCGAAACGCCAGTTGCTCGCGCGTCTCGTTGCCGTTGTGGCGGTGGTCGCCGACGCCGGTCTGCTCGTGATAGGTCACCAGAGCGCCGCGGCCCGCACCGTGGGCCGCGCCCACCCAGAGCCGCGCCTGCAACACCGGCACACGCGCGTCGTCGGACCCGTGAAACACCAATGTGGGCGTGAGGAGGTTGCCCACGGTCGTGAGCCCGCCCCGGCTGCGGTAGGCTTCCGCGTTCGTTTCCGGTGAGCCCCCGATCCAGGGCGGGTGCCCCTTCGGGTCCTTGCCGGCGATGCCTTCCAGTTCGTCGCGGAACTCGCCCTTGCGGTCGAAGGTGTGCCAGAGCCCGTAGTCGCTGATGCCGTAGGATGCGCGCGCCGCCGCGAAGGTGTCGGGATACTTGCCGACGAGCGCGAACACGTTGCCGCCGCCGCCGCTCCCGCCCGCCAACAACACCACACCCGGCGTCGCGATGCGGTCGCGGTAATGCTTCCGCGCGAACTCGACGGCGTCGACCACGTCCTGCAACTCCCAGCCGTTGCAGTCGGGATGGCCGGTGGCATCGCCGCGCCCGCGCATCTCGGGCTCGACGACGAAGTAGCCGCGGTCCGACGGATCCGGGACGTTGTCGCTGTGGGCCGTCTTCACCTGGCCGTGCCACCCGTGCATCTTCACCAGCAGCACGCCGGTCGGCGCCGGGCAGCCGAACCGCGCGAAGAGCCGGAGCGACGGGTCACGGCTGGACGGATACTCGCGATACTCGCGAAACGGCCCGCCGGTCGCCGGCGCCGCCAGGGCGGCGCCGATGCCGAGGATTCCGGCCAGCAAGGCCACGAGAACATGTGGAAGCCGGCGCGCACTCATGGCCGGCGCGGCGCAGGGGCCGGTGTGTCCACGAGTTTCCGATACGCGGCCGCGTAGCGCCGGCCCAGCTCGCGCAGCGACTCGGCATCGAAGTGGACCTTGTCGCCCTTGTGCACGAGACCCTCCGCGCTGACGAACGCCGTGCGCGGCACGCGGGCGGGCAGGTCGCGGTGCGCCTGATCGACCTGGACCTTGAACTCATCCCACGGGACGTCGGCGAATTTCCCGAGCTGGCCCGCGATGAACGGGACCGTCGGCACGCCGAGATCGGCGCGGAGCCGCGCGACCAGGCCGGCGAGCTTCGCCGCGTAGGCGGGCGCGAGCTCGCGCTTGGCGTCGGACTCGCCCTGGTGCCAGAGGATCCCCTTCAAGGTGCCGCTCGCGAGCGCGACCTTGGCACGGCGCATCGCGTCGTCCCACGGGTGCGTTTTCGTCGCAGGATCGAGCGCGCCCGGTTGCCAGGAGTCAATCGGCGAGCCGCCGACCGCGCACGGGATGAGTCCGATCGTGACGCCGGGCGTCGCGGCCGCCACCTCCAGCCCGAAGGTGCGACCGAGCCCCACCCCGGCGACACTCTTGTCGAAGTGAATCGGGTCGACCGCCGGCACCCACTCGCCCGCCTTGTTCAGGGCCAGCACGCGCGGATGCGGCACCTGGTCCGCCGGGGTCACGACGCCGCGGCCCGCCATGTTGGACTGGCCGATGAGCAGGAAGAGATGGAAGTTCTCCTTCGCCGGCAGCGGCGCGGCCTGGGCCCGCACGGCCGCGGCCGAAAGACCGAAGACGACGGCAAGGACCGCGCACCAGCGGGACCAGCCGGAAGCAAAGAGACCGACAGCGGGGATTTTCATGGGGATGCGTGACGCTGGCAGGAAAAAGCCGGGGAATGGGAGTCGAAAGATCAACGCACGTCACCGGGCACGACGGTCGTCATCGTCCGGTTCCGCACGTTGATCCAAGTGAATGGCGGCCCTTCCCGGGCGCTCACGGTCACGTTGCGCAGGGTGACGCCGTCGAGGTTTTCCCCGTGGAAACCCATCTGGGCGGAGCCGGTGACATTCTCGAAGGTGACATCACGCACCGGCTGCTCTTTCAAACCCGCGAGATAGACGAAGCGGCCCTTCGGGTTCTCGATCGTGATGTTCTTGAAATGGAGATTGCGGAACACCGGCGTCTGCGGCGTGAGCGGCGCGGCGACGTCGGGCGTGCCGTAGTCGCGATAGTAGAAGAGATCGATCGTGAGCGGGCCGCGGTTGTAGGGTTTGTCGGTGAAGCTGGTGTTGGTGTAGGTGCAGTTCTCGATGCGGATGTCCTCGACCACCGCACCGAGGCGCTCGCGGTTGGACTTGAGGTTGGCGAGGCTCGCGGCGTCGCGGAAAACGCAGTCACGCAGGAGCACGTGGCGGATGCCGCCGCAGGTTTCGCTGCCGATGCCAAAGCCGAGCGGATGCGAGCCGGGCGCGAGCGTGCCGTCGAACCGGCAGTCGCGGATCGTGATGTTCTCGCACGAGCGCTGCCGGCGTGGCTGCGCGGCCGAGACGCGGCCGGCCTTGATCGCGATCGAGTCGTCCTGATTGCCGAAGTTGCAGCCGACGATGAGGACGTCGCGCGAGGAGTCGGGATTGAGGCCGTCGCCATTGGTGCCGCGCGCCGTGGAAACCTTGCGGAAGGTGAGCCCGGAAAAGATGGCGCGGTCGACGTAGACGGCGTGGGTGTTCCACGCCGGCGGATCATCGAGCGTGAGCCCCTGCACGAGGATGTCGGCGCACTCGGTGAAGCGCAGGATGCGCGGGCGCGGCGCGGTGGTGTGCGGCCACCAGCTCTCGCCGTTGCCGTGGATTGTTCCGCCGCCGGTGAGCACGAGGTTCTTCACGCGGTGGGCGGTGATGAGGCCGAACTGGTCGACGGAAACGTCGCCGTCGGGCCCGGGGAGCGTGATCCGCTCGGACAGATACTGGCCGACGCCGCGGGGCAGAAATTTCAACGTGGCGCCGCTGGCGATCTCGAGCGTGAGGTCGCTCTTCAGCGCGAGGTGATCGACGGAATACGTGCCCGCCGGAATCAACACGGTGCCGCCGGTCGGGCAGGCCGCGATGGCGGCCCGGATGGCGGCGGTGTCTTTCGTGACGCCGTCGCCGCGGGCACCGAACTTCCGGACATCGAGGATCGGTCCGGCCCGTTTGGTTTCCACGATGATGAGAGCCGATTCAGCCGGTGCGTCTCCGGAGCCGGCCCGGCTTCGGACACTGAAGCGATGGCTGCGGCCCGCCTCCAGATTCGTCGCCGTAAAGCTCAGCCGCGTCGTTTCTCCGCAAGGCTGACCGTCACGGAGAACTTGATACGACGTGCCGGCCGGTGTGCCAGGGGCGCGCTCCCAGAGCAGGAGCACGGTGGTGGCGGTGCGGCCGAGAGCCGGCGCGCTGAGGTTCTCAGGCGGCCGCGACTGGGCCACGGCGGTCGCCCCCGCGAGAATGACGAGCGGCAGCACGAAGGCGCGGCACCGGCGGAGCGCCCGCAGAAGGAAGGTGGTTTTCACGCAGTGAGACGATGGGCCGCGGTCGAAGGCTCAGGGAGTTTTCAGGAGCAGCGCCGCCGTGGCCTCGGGCTGGAGCAGCATGGGATAGTGATTGCCCTCCATCAGGTGCACCGTCCAACCCCGCGCGCGGGCGCGTTCGGTCGAGAAATAGAAGGTGTCATCCTCGGGGCGCTGGCCTTTTGCGACCGTGAGAATCACGGTCCCGGGAATGGCCGTCGCCGCCGGATTTTTCAGCGAGACGGTTTCGGTGAACGTCTTCGCGGGCTGCGGCACGAGGCGCGGGGGCGCGGCGTCGGGTTTGATCTGGCGGTTGACGATGAAGCCGTCGCGCACGTTCTTCGTGGAATCGGCCGGATCAGGACGGCGCGTGGTCACGAGGCTCTCGCCGTCGAGCGGAAGAAAGGCGTCGAGGTAGATGAGATGCCGGATGCGCTCCGGAATGCGATCCGCGACGCCCGCGATCACGAAGCCGGCGTAGCTGTGACCCAGCAGCACGACGTCGTGCAGATCCTCGAAGAGGATGAGATTGACGATGTCCTCGATGTGCGTGCCGAGGCCGATCTCCGCAGAGGCGGTGTGGTGGCGTTCGCCGAGTCCGCTCAAGGTCGGACGGTGAATCCGCCAGCCCTGCGCCTCGAGGAGCGCGGCGAGTGGTTTGAACTGCCAGCCGCCGCCCGAGGCCCCATGCACGAGGACCATCACCGGCTGGGCAGGTGCGTTGAGCGGTTTCACTGCCGGCGCCGCACCCGAGGCGGGGGCGGACAGGCGCGCGGCAGCAAGAGCGACGACGAGGGAAACGGTCAGGCGTGCGTTCATTTTTGTCCCGGGGAACGTCGAGTCGTCACGAGGGAATCATCGCCTCCCGCGCACTTGCTCCAACAGCGCCCGACCGAGTGCCCTGGCCTCGGGAGTGTGTTGGTGCCCGATGCCGGGCCACGTCTTCAATTCCACCATGAAGCCGAGCGAGCGCAGTTGCCCGGCAAAACGTCGCGCGCCCTCGATGCGCGGCGGCGTGCCGGGCGGACCACCGGAGCCCCGATCGTCCTCCCCGCAACTGACGGCGAAGGGAATGAGTTTCGCCGCCGGGTTGATCCGGTCGTCGCCGTCGAGTCCGGCCCAAGATCCTCCCGAGTGAGCAGAGACACCCGCGACGAGCTCGGGATGCCGGAAGGCGTAGCAATGGGAGAATTGGGCGCCGGCGGAAAAGCCGTGCAGCACAATCTTCGGGTGCAGGCTCCACGTCTTTCGGATCTGCGCGATCAGCGTCTCGAGTTTCGCTTCGTGGGCCGGACCGCTCATCTGGTAAATATCGGACGGCATCGATGCCGGACGGTGTGCGTTGGGATCACGTTTGGGCTGCTCGAAACTGGGCCCGAGCACGATCACGTCATCGAACTCTCCCGCCCACGCCCCGACTCCGCCGCCGCCTTTGCCGGTCCCACCCGCGCCATGAACGCCCACGACCAGCCAGTAGGTTCTCCCTGCCACGGGTTGCTCGGTCGGCGTGTAGAGCCAGTGCGTGAGACCGTTCGCATCCGGTATTTTCGACTCACTCGCCTGCGCGAGACCGCGGAGCACGGTGCAAAGAAGAAGGCTGAGTCCGAGTCGGACCAGGCTGCGGGGGTTCATTTCGTTTCGTTGGGCCCGGCCGGGATTACAAATCGAACGTCGCGCTCAGGATGAACTGCCGCGGCGAGATGATGCGGTATTGATAGATTTGACCGGTGACCAGGGCATTGATCGGCTGGAGACGTCCGCCCTCATTGAGGTTTCGCACGTTGAGCTGAAACGCGGCGCCAACTTTTCTCTGCCACAGCCGCGTGCGGTAGGAAATCCCGGCATCCACATACGTGTGGCCCTTGTCGTAGACCGAGCGCCTGACATCGTAAGTCCGGTAGACGCCGCCGGCATCGGGGTCGCCGAGAAAACCGATCGAGGCCTTGCTCTCGTAGCGGGCCGCCGCGGTCAGGGCGATGCCCCGCAGAATCGCGTGATTCGTGATTCCCGCCAGGCGGAAGGTGGTGGCGACATTGGCGCGGTAGCGGCGAATCTGGGGACGCGCGAGGCCCTGCAACGCCTGCGAGGTTTGCAGCGCGCCCAGCACGGCCCGGTTGAATTGCGCGCGCTGCGTCTCGTTGACGGTATACATGCGATCGAACCACAACTGGCCCGTGCGCGGATCGACGACCGACGACCAGTAGGGCAGCCGTTGCTGGACGTAGGCGGCGACATTCGGGCCCATCCGCGTGTTGATCGTCTGCTGTTCGGTGAAGTTGGCCGTCAGCGTCCACGAGTTCACCGGATTGAAATGCAGCTCGATCTCGTGCCCGCGGCTCAGGATGTCGTCCGTCTCGGTCCGGGCGATGGTCCGGAATTCATCGAGATCAATCGGCGCGATGCCCATGAGCGTGGTCAGTTGGGCCTCGAGCTGCGCGGCTGTGATGCCGGGGTTCGCGGCGGTGAGCCAGTCGGTCGCCTGCACCTGCAGGCCGTAGAACACGCCGCCGGCGTTGCCGAAAAAGTCGAGCGCGAGGGCGGCGGCCGCGATGCCGGACGAGGGACCCGTGCGCGAATTCAGCGTCATGGTCTCATATTTGTTCACCTTGAGATGGAGTTTCCCATCAAACAGGTTGAGCGAGAAACCGTAGTCCTTCCCCTCGCCTTTCGGATCCGGCACGAATTTCAGGAAGACATTCTGCGCCGGCGCCGCCGGCAGAAAGCTGTCCGACTCGTTGTAGTGCACGTTGAGTCCCCGGAGGGTCTGGGCCAGGAAGCGCGTGAGTCCGGTGGCCTCCGCCGCAGGTTTCTCGATGAAGCTCCAGCCGCGGAAGGGTTTCGCGACCGCGCCCTTCTGGATCGCGCTGCCCTCGCGGAGCTGCATGGGAATCGCCTGAAACTGGTTGAGAAAATCGTAGTTGAAATCGAAACCGCGGTTCGTGAGTCCGGCGGCCGTGGCCGTGGTGTTGTTCTGCTTGGTGAAGTGCTGGTCCTCGCGCTTGCCGAGGGTCGTGACCAGGCGGCCGTTCAGCAGGTGACTCTGCAGCAGGCCGCCCTTCGTCTTCTGGATCACACGCGACCCGCTGTGATTGATCGGCACGAGGCCGAGGGTGACCGGATCGTTCTGAAAGACGCCGGTGATGGCATCGCCGTAGTTGTAGGTGTAATTGCCATACTTCACCGGGCCGGGGGCGTATTCGATGTTCTGGCCCCGGTTGTCACCGACGTAAAAGAGAAGAAACTCGCGCACGGCCTGGCCGCCATTCCGGTTGGCGGTGGCGTTGGGAAACGTCCAGGGATTGATGCTCACGATGTCCTCGCGACTGGTGTAGACCTTCTGCTCCTTCGCCTTGTATTCGCCGTAGCCGACGAGATTGTGCGCGCCCAGCCACTTCCGCCAGCCCTCGTCCCGGCTGTAATCCAGTTTGTAGGCGGCCTGCAGACGGTACGTGTCGTTCGTCAGGGGCATATTCCGGAGGCGCGGCTCCGCCTGGAAAATGAATGGCCGCAGGAAATAGGGATTGGGGGCCCCGTTGAGCAGGCGCTCGTTGATATCGACCGAGAGCATCCCGGTCGTGCCCTGGGTCGCGCCATCCGCCATGAGGTAGCGGTTGT
>CAZENI010000083.1:0-21870 GCA_964513055.1 uncultured Opitutus sp. | reverse complement strand
CCAACCGGCCGGAGGAGATCCACGCGGTGCGTGTGGCCGCCGGCAATGCCGATCGCGCCGCCGGCAAGACCACCGACACCGCCACCAACCTCGGCCGCGCGTCGCTCGCGTTCACCAACGCCGTCTACAAGGCCAAGGGCGCGACCAACGAGGGCGGGAACGACGGTTATTTCCCCAGCCTGCACGCCTCCTACGACCTCTCGGAGAAGCTCATCCTTCAGGCCGGCTATGCCCGGACCCAGGGCCGGATCGATTTCTCCAGTGCCCTGATCCCGAACAACACGATCTCGGACGACGTGATCACCTCAGGGGATGCCGCCGGCGCGCTCGGCCGCATCACGCTCCAGAATCCGGACCTGAATCCGTGGACGGCCGACAACTTCGAGGGCCGCCTCTCCTACTATACGAATTCCGGCGGTGTGCTCGGCCTCGGCCTCTTCCGGAAGAACGTCGTGAACTTCCAGCCCGTGTTCGACTCTCCGCCGATGACCCCGGCCGAAGTCACCGCCGCCGCCGCGCAGTTTCCGGATGTCGGCATCGGCCCGGAACACGTCGGTTACTCGCTGCAATACCGCATCAACTCCGGCAGCGCCCGGATCGACGGCGCCGAGTTCGAATTCCGCCAGAACCTCGGCGCGCTCCACCGCTGGGGCCGCGGCTTCAACGCCACCGCCACCGTCTCCTACCTCAACCGGAAGGGCGCCAACGGCAACGAACTCGGCGTGAACCGCGCCTGGACTAACTCCGCCAACCTCAGCTATCGCCACCGCAAGTTCTCCGGCCGCTTCGGCTACCGGATGAACGGCCTGCAAATCGAGAATCCGCGCATCACCAGCAACAACTTCGTCGGCCGCCAGGTGCGCGAGGCCCAGCACCTCATCGATGTCAGCTTCGACTACGCGATCTCGAAATGGGCCCGCGTGTTCATCTCCGGCCAGAACATGCTCAACGGCCTCCGCGTCACCGAGCAGCGCTTCGCCGAGCGCCCCGGGAGCCACAGCCTTTCGACCTCCAACTCTCTCGGCCGCACGTTCACGATCGGCGTCACCGGCGAGTTCGGCGACCTGCCGTTCCGCCTGCCTTGGTCGCCCTGAGTTCCAGCTCCCCGCCTCGCGTTCGTCGCGCCGCGTCGGCCCTTCCCAGGGCCGGCGCGTTTGTCTATCAATCGCCCGTGCCCCGCCCGCCGTCGCCCGCCGCCCCCTCCGCGATCGCGCCCGAGTCCACGCGGCAGTTCCTTGGTCGGGGCCTGGCGCTGATCGCGGCGCTCGTCATCGTCTACTTTCCCGCGCTGCGCGGCGGCCTGCTCTGGGACGATGAGCGCCATCTTACCGCCTCTCCGCTGCGTTCGCTGGAAGGGCTCGGCCGCATCTGGACCGAGATCGGCGCCACCCAGCAATACTACCCGGTCCTCCATTCCGCCTTCTGGCTGGAGCACGCCCTGTGGGGCGACGCCACGCCCGGCTATCATGTCACCACACTCCTGTTACACGGCCTCGCCGCCGTGCTGTTCGCCCTGGTGCTCCGCCGCCTCGCGCTTCCCGGGGCGTGGCTCGCCGCGACGCTGTTCGCGTTTCACCCGGCCCACGTCGAATCGGTCGCCTGGATCAGCGAGCAGAAAAACACCCTCTCGGCCGCCCTCGGTCTGGGCGCCGTCCTCGCGTATCTCCGATTTGCGGACGCGCGCCGGCCGCTCGCCTACGCGATCGCCTCCGCCTTGTTCGTGCTCGCGCTGCTGACGAAGTCCGTCGTCGCCACGCTGCCCGCTGCTCTCCTGGTAATCACCTGGTGGCAACGCGGCCGGCTCGCGTGGCGCCAGGATGTCCGCCCGCTCATCCCGTGGTTCGTCGCCGCCACCGCGGCGGGCGTGTTCACCGCGTGGTTCGAGCGCGCGCTGATCGGCGCGGAAGGCGCGGCCTTCGAGCTCTCCGCGCTGCAACGCACGTTGCTCGCGCCGCACATCGTGTGGTTCTATCTCGGAAAACTGGCCTGGCCCGCCGGCCTCACCTTCATCTACCCGCGCTGGGAAATCCTGCCCGCCTCGCCGCTCGCCTGGCTGCCGCTCGTCGCCGCGCTCATCGCCCTCGGCCTCGCCTGGCGCGTGCGCTCCCGCGCGCCGCTCGCCGTCCTGCTGCTCTTCGGCGGGCTGCTGTTTCCCGTGCTCGGGTTCTTTAACGTCTTCCCGTTCCTGTATTCGTTTGTCGCGGATCACTTCCAATACCTCGCGAGCCTGCCCGTCCTCGCCGCGGTCGCCGCCCTCCTGGCGCCGCGGCTCCACCGCACCGGTCGCTGGCCCGCGTTCCTGCTCGTCGCCGGCCTCGCGCTGATGAGTTGGCGACAAGCTGGCGACTACCGCGACCTCGAGACCCTCTATCGCGCCACGCTCGCGCGGAATCCCGCGTGCTGGATGGCGCACAACAACCTCGGCAAGGAACTCCTCGCCGATCCCGCCCGGCTCCCGGAGGCCATCACGTGTTTCCAGCGCGCCCTCTCGCTCCGGCCCGCCTACCCCGAGGCCCTCACCAACCTCGGCCTCGCGCTCAACAACAGCGGCCGCCCCGCCGAAGCCATCGCCTACCTGCGCGACTCGTTGCGCCTGAAACCGGGCGTCTATCAGGCGCACAACAATCTCGGCATCGCCCTCGCCCGCAGCGGCCGCGCCGAAGATGCGCTCGCGGAGTTCGCCCGCGCCGCCGCCCTCAATCCCCATCTGCCTAACATCGAGGAAAACTGGGCCAAGGCCCTGCTCCTCCTCGGCCGGAACGACGAGGCCGCCCTGCATTTTGCCCGGGCCGAGCAGCTCAGGAAACGGTTCTCCGCCCGCCCATGAAATTCCCGCGGTCCGCCTGCGTTTCTCCGTCCGTCTTGCCCCGCGCCATCATGAACCTCGTGCGCGCCGGCCTCACCGTGGCTCTCGTCCTCAGCAGCGCGCGCGCCGCGGAGAAAATCGACTTCGGGCGCGACGTGCTGCCGATCCTCTCCGCCAACTGCTTCGCCTGCCATGGCCGCGACCCGGCGACGCGCGAAGCCAAACTCCGGCTCGACGTGCGGGAGAGTGCGACCACCGAGCGCTCCGGCTTCACTCCGATCGTCCCGGGCGACGCCGCCGCGAGCGAACTCATCGCGCGCATCACGAGCCAGGCCGGGGACGAGCTCATGCCCCCGCCCGACAAGGGCCGCAAACTCTACGCCACGGAAATCCGCGTCCTCCGCGATTGGATCAATCAAGGCGCCGCGTATGCGGAACACTGGGCCTTCGTTCCGCCGACGCGCCCCGCCCTGCCTCCGATCGCCGCCGCCTACGCCGGCTGGCCCCAGTCCCCCATCGATCACTTCATACTAGCCCGCCTCGAACAGGAGCAACTCAAACCCGCCCCCCGCGCCTCGCGCGAGACGCTCCTCCGCCGCGCCACGCTCGATCTCACCGGCCTCCTGCCCACTCCCTCCGAAATCGCCGCCTTCCACGCCGAATCAATCCGCCATCCGGAATCCGCCATCCGCAATCTGATCGACCGCCTCCTCGCCTCCCCCCACTACGGCGAACGCTACGGCCGCCACTGGCTCGACGTCGCGCGCTACGCCGACTCCGGCGGCTTCGAGACCGACATCTTCTTCGGCCACGCCTGGCGCTACCGCGACTACGTCATCCGCGCCTTCAACGCCGACAAACCCTTCAACCGTTTCGTCCAGGAACAGATCGCCGGCGACGAACTTTTCCCCGGCGACGCCGAGGCCCGCCTCGCCACCGGCCTCTACACCACCGGCCCCGTCCTGCAGGAAGCCGGCATGGTGAAGGGGAAACTTGAATACGACCAGCACACCGACTTCGCCGACACCACGGGCGCCGCGTTCCTCGGCCTGACCGTCGGCTGCGCCCGCTGTCACGATCACAAATACGATCCGGTTTCGCAGAAGGAATATTTCGCGCTCCAGGCCGTCTTCGCCGCCAGCGACCAGTTCGATTTCTCCGTCGACGGCACCAAGCTCCGCGACCGCGCCGCGCTGAAAAACACGCAGAAGGAATTCGAGGCCGAGCAGGCCCGCACCCGCGCCCAGCGCGAGACTGATCCCGCCCGCCTCGCCGAACTCCTCCGCAAAACCGGCGACGCCTACATCGAGGCCGACGCCGCGCTCAAGGGCCGCGTCGATAACAGCCGCCGCTTCGACACGGTGCAGCGCGCCGTCGCGCGCTTCCACCGCCGCGCCCACGCTGACGACTCCAGCGATGCGCTCGCCGAGGAAGACGGCGACGACAACAACGTCATCGCGCTCAGAGCCCAGCTCCGCGGCCTCCTCCTCGGCGCGCCCGCCGACCAAGCCGAGACCGCTCTCCTCAACATCGGGGTCGTCGCGTTGCTCAATCCCATCCAGACGCCGCGCGGCCAGCGTGGCCGGCCCCCGGATGCTGCGACCGGCGCCGCCCCGCGCCCCGACGCCAGCCTGGGCGGCCGCCGCGCGTTCAACGCGCTCACGACCGACGATGAGAAGCGCCGCTTCCTCGTCGAGCTCGGCCGCCTGCAAATCGACCGCGCCCCGCCCGACGGCTACATCGCTGATCTCGCCGCGCTCCGCCACGATCTCGGTCGCAGGAATCTCGCCGCGCCGTCCTCGATTCCCATCCGCGTGCTCGCCCATCGCGACACCCCACTCGACGTCCACCTCCTCCATCGCGGCGAACTCGACCACCCGCGCGAGATCGTTCCGCCCGGCCTCCCGGAGAAAATCGCGCCACCCGCCGCCATCGCAGCCGTCGTCAACGCCGCGCCCACTCGCCGCCGCGCCGCCCTCGCGACGTGGATCGCGTCCGACCAAAATCTCCTCACCGCCCGGGTCATCGCGAATCGCGTCTGGCAATGGCATTTCGGCGAGGGCCTCGTCCGCACGCCGAACGATTTCGGCATCCGCGGCGACCGCCCCACCCATCCCGAATTGCTCGACTGGCTCGCCGTCGAACTCGTCGAACACGGCTGGTCGCTCAAACACCTTCATCGCGTCATCATGCGCTCGTCCGCCTACCAGATGGCCGCGACCGCCCACGCCGCGACGCTCACGCGCGATCCCGACAACCGCCTCCTCACGCGCTTCCAGCCGCACCGCCTCCAGGCCGAGATCATCTGGGACGGCATCCGCGCCGCCGCCGGCACGCTCGACCTCACGCAGTTCGGCCTCCCCATCGCCCCGCCCCTCGACGAGCATGAACAGCTCGGCAACTACCGCAAGTGGCCCGCCAGCACGCCCGCCGAGTCCAACCGCCGCGCGATCTATCTCCTCGTGAAACGCTCCTTCCGTTTCCCGATGCTCAGCGCGTTCGATCTCCCCGACAACATCACGAGTTGCGGCCGCCGCGACATCACGACAATCCCCAACCAGGCGCTCACGCTGCTCAACAACCGCAGCATGCGCGAGCAGGCCGCCGCGTTCGCCTCGCGCCTGCTCCGCGAAACGAAGAACTCCCTCGACGCCGTCCCCGCCCGCGCCTGGCCGCTCGTCTATGCGCGCCCGATCTCCGCCGAGGAACTCGCCTCCACGAGCGCCTTCCTCCGCGCCCGCGCCGCCGACCCGCAAGCCGCCGTCGCCGACCTCTGCCTCGCGCTCTTCAACACCAACGAATTCATCTACCAACAGTAGGGCTGCCGCTTGTCGGCAGGCCGTCGCGATTATCCGTCATGTTTTCCTCCCCCCGCTGCCCCGGCCCCTTCGCCTCCGCGCCCGATCTCACGTCGCGCCGTCACTGGATCACGCACGTCGCCGGCGGCATGGGCGCGTGGGCGCTCCTCTCGCTCCTCGAACGCGACGGTCGCGCCGCGTCACTCGCCGCCGCCATCTCCGATACCTCCGCATCCTCGCTCAATCCCCTCGCCGCGAAGCCGCCGCATTTTCCCGCCAAGGCGAAGTCCGTCATCTTCCTCATGATGGCCGGCGGCCCGAGCCAGATGGAGACCTTCGATCCGAAGCCGATGCTCAACCAGCTCGCCGGCCAGCGCATGCCCGACAGCTTCGGCAAAATCCCCGCGCAGTTCACCGACGTCACCAAGGAACTCCTTCTCGGTTGCAAAATCCCCTTCCAAGCCTGCGGCCAGTCCGGCCTCCCGATCTCGGACGCGTTTCCGCATCTGCAAAAACACGCCGACAAACTCGCCGTCATCCGCAGTTGCTATCACGACGCGTTCAACCACTCGCCCGCGCAATACGTGCTCACCACCGGCATGTCGCGTCTCGGTTATCCGAGCGTCGGCGCGTGGATCACCTACGGCCTCGGCTCCGTCTCGGACAATCTCCCCGCGATGGTCGTCATGACCGACCCCGACGGAAAAATCAAAGGCGGCACGCCCTGCTGGGGCAACGGCTTCCTCCCGGCCATCTACCAAGGCTCGCCGGTGCAGACGAGCGGCACGCCGATTCTCTACGTCAACCGCCCCGCCGGCACCACCGAGTCCGGCCAGCGCCAGATCCTCGATCTCGCCCAGTCGCTCAACCGTCGTCACGCCCGCGAGATTTCCGCCGCCGCGCAGGAACTCGACTCGCGCATCGCCTCCTACGAGCTCGCGTTTCGGATGCAGACCGCCGCGCCCGAGGCCACCGATCTCAACCAGGAATCAGCGGAGACGAAAAAACTCTACGGCCTCGACGACGACAAAACCAAGGACTTCGCCACCCGCTGCCTCATCGCCCGCCGCCTCGTCGAGCGTGGCGTGCGGTTCGTGCAGCTCATCTCCGGCAGCGGCGACAGCAAGGACTGGGACCACCACGACGACTCCCACGTCGGCACAATGCGCCAGGCGCGCAAAGTGGACCGGCCCATCGCCGCGCTCCTCCAGGATCTCGAGTCGCGCGGCCTCCTCGACGAGACGCTCGTCGTCTGGTCCGGCGAGTTCGGCCGCACGCCCACCTCGCAAGGCGGCAAGGGCCGCGACCACAATCCCAATGGCTACACCATGTGGATGGCCGGCGGCGGCATCCGTGGCGGCAAGGTCATCGGCGCGACCGATGAGATCGGCCTCCGCGCCGTCGACGACAAGATGCACGTCAACGACACCCACGCCACGATGCTCTCCCTCCTCGGCCTCGATCACCGCAAGCTCACGTATCTTTTCCAGGGCCGCGAGATGCGCCTCACCGACGTCGGCGGCGACAACGATCTGGCCAAACGGCTGACCAGTTGACCGCCAGACGACTCGGCGCGTCTTCGCCCCGCCGCCGAGCGCTTCCCGCTCTCAAACCCGCGAGCGACTTCACCGTCGCGCGTTTTTTCGTGTCGGATTTCGCAGCCGGCGGCGACTACCGTGCAACCACCCGATGGGCGATGACCACGCACTCCTCCGCCGCTACGGCACCCGCGCTCCGGACGCGCAAGCCGCCTTCACCGCGCTCGTCCAGCGCCACCTCGATCTCGTCTACTCCATCGCGCTGCGCCTCGTCCGCACCCCCGACCTCGCCGCCGACGTCGCGCAGTCCGTCTTCCTCGACCTCGCCCGCCAGTCCACCCGCGTGCCGGCGGACACGCCGCTCGTGGCCTGGCTGCACGTCGTGACGCGCCGCGCCGCCATCGACGCCGTGCGCCACGACGCCCGCCGCCGCGCCCGTGAATCCACCGCCGCCGCCCTCGCCGACGCGTCGCCCGCGCCCGCCCCGTGGTCCGACGTCGAGCCGCTGCTCGACGAAGCCGTCGCGTCCCTGCCGCCCGCCGACCGCACCGCGATCCTGCTGCGTTTCTTCGAGAACCGCAGCCTGCGCGACGTCGGCGCCGCGCTCGGCACGAGCGACGATGCCGCGCAGAAACGCGTCACCCGCGCCATCGAGCAGCTCCGGATGTTCTTCGTCCGCCGCGGCGTCGCCGCGACCGCTGCCGGCCTCGCCGCGGATCTTTCCGTCCGCACCCTCCACGCCGCCCCCGCCGGACTCGGCAGCGCCATCTCCAGCGCCGCCGCCCTCACCGCTCCCGCCAGCTTCGCCGCCGCCGAGACCGCCCGCGTCATCGTCATGACCACCTTCCAAAAATCCGCCGTCGTCGCCGCCTTCGTCGCCGTCGGCGGCTTCGGCCTCTACGAAGCCACCCTCGCCGCCCGCACCGCCGACGACCTCGCCGCCACGCGCCGCGAGGTGGCGCGCGCCGTCACCGAAGCGCACGCGCTGCGCACCGCGCACGCCGCCGCCGCCGCCCGCCTGAAGTCCATCGAGGCCGAGCTCGACCGCCGCCTCGCGCAAGCCGCCGCGAAGTCCCCCGCCGACGTCGCCCTCGAGCAGCAGATGCACGCGTGGCTCGCGCGCATGGACACCGTCCACCAGTTCCTCGCGCGCCGTCCCGAGTTCAACATCCCCGAGCTGCAGCTCCTGTCCCGCGAGTTGTGGTTCGAGCTCGCCGGCGGCAAGACCTTCGAGACCGACGAGGATTTCCGCCGGATCACGTCGCAGTTGCGCGATCGGGCCGAGGGCCTCGTCGCCGCCCGCCTCAGCGGCGCCCTGCGCGCCTATGTCCGCGCCCACGCCGACACGCTGCCCGCGACCGTCGCCGACCTCCTTCCGTTCTGCGACCCGCCGCTCGATCCGGCGATCCTCGCGCGCTACACCCTGCTGCAAACGGGAAAACTCGCCGACATCCCGCCGCGCGAGCGTTCGAAAATCATCACCGTCACCGCCCCGATCGACGCCGAGTTTGATCGCCTCCCGACCATCGGGACCAGTGGCTACGGCGGCAGCGGCGCGATCTACCAGAATGTATCCGCGGCGATCGAAGCCTACGCGGCCGCGCACCACGGCCAGTTTCCCAGCACCGCCGCCCAATTGAAACCGTTCCTGCGCTGGCCGCTCAGCGAGGAGGCCGCGCAACGAACCATGGATGGGTTCTCCCGTCGCCGCCCATGAGCCGATCGCGACTTCTTCTCATCGGCCTTGCCTGGCTGGCCCTGCTCGCCTTCGCCGGTCACGAGTTTCGCGCCGTCGCGCAGAACCGCGCCGCCCACGCCGCCGCCGCGGCCGAACTGCGCCGCCTGCGCCACGAGGCCGACGCCCTGCGCCGCGCCGCCGCCGCCACGACCGCCGAGATCGCCCAGGCCGGGAAGCAACTCGAGGCCGCCGCGCCCGTCGTCGTCTCCGACCGCAGCGCCGCGCAACAAAACGAGATCGCCGCGTGGGTCGAACGCGTGAAACGACTGCGCCAGCTCGTCACCGAGAAACCGGAGATCGCCATTCCCGAGCTGCGTCTGCTCACCGAGGACGACTGGTTGCGCGTGGCCAAGAACGCGAAATTCGACACCGGAAAAAACACGCGTCTCGCACTCGCCGAACTACGCGCCACCGCCATCCGGCAGTTCCAGTCCCGCCTCACACCCGCGCTCGCCGCCTACGAGAAGGCTTTTCCGAATCAGAAGCCTGCGGGCGTGCAGGCCCTCGCGGCTTATTTTTCCCCGCCGATCGATCCCTCGATTCTCGATCGCTACGAGCTGCAGGATCCGTCCGGCCCAAGCGGCTTCGGGCCCGCCAAATGGTTCGTGCAGAACAAGGCGCCGGTCGATTTCGCCTACGACAGCCGGTTCCGGACCAGCACCAACAGCGCCTTTCAAAACATCGGCGCCTCCGCCTGGATCCCCGACTACCTCGACCGCTATCGCCGCGCAGCCCAGGCCTATGCCAGTTCCAACTCCGGCAAGCGCCCCGCCTACGTCGCCGACGCCATCCCGTTCTTCACGCCGCCCCTCGCCCCCGACGTCGCCGCGCACCTGATCGAGTCCGAAGACAGGAAGTGAGCACCCAGGCGGCCGCTCGTTTGGGTTGAGTCACGGGACTCAGAATCGGCGCCCGCGAGTTCTCCATCGTCCGACGGACTGGCTCGGATTTCTGAAAATCCCTGCCTTGAATCCTGTAAATCCTGTCCAAAAAGAGAATCTCGCGACTCGCCCTCCAGCCACGCGCCGCATTCCTCCACCACCTCGTTTTCTTTCCCCACCTTTCCTGTCGGATTTTTCCCGCCGGCTCCGATAATCCGGCAACATGAGCGACCTCGACCTGTTGCAGAGCTACGCCCGCGACGAATCGCAGGCCGCGTTCGCCGCGCTGGTCGAGCGTCACCTCGGGCTGGTCTACTCGGCGGCGCTGCGGCAGGTGCGCTCGCGGCCCCTCGCGGAAGAGATCGCCCAATCCGTCTTCAGCGACCTCGCCCGCCGCGCGGGATCCTTGCGCGCCGGGCAACCGCTCGCGGCGTGGCTCTTCGTCGTCACGCGGCGCACGGCGGTCGATGTCATCCGCCGCGAGTCCAGCCGGCAGGCCCGGGAAAAGATCGCCGCGGAGATCGACGCCATGAACCACCCCACGCCCGCCTGGGAGCAGGTGAAGGATCTGCTCGACGAGGCCATGACCTCGCTCAGCGACGCCGAGCGCAGCGCGATCCTCCTGCGCTTCTTCGAGAATCGCAGCCTGCGCGAAGTCGGCGACTCCCTCGGCATCTCCGAGGACACCGCGCAGAAACGCGTCAGCCGCGCCCTCGATCGCCTGCGCGAACTGCTCTCGCGCCGGGGCGTGAGCGTCTCCGCGGCGGGCCTCGCCACCGGTCTCTCCGCACACGCGATCGAGACGGCGCCGGCCACACTCGCCCCCGCCATCGCCTCGGCCGCCGCCACCGCCGGCTCGGTTGCCGGCGGCTTCGCGCTCGCCCACGCCACGCACACCGTCGCGCTCACCCTCGTGCAGAAGACGATCGGCGCGGCTGGTGCGGCCGCCGTGCTGGGCGCGGTGGCCATTCAGGCAAGCGCGATCTCAAGCCAGCGCGCCGAACTCGCAGCCTCTCCGGCGGAGGTAGCGCGGCTCACCCTCGCACTGCGCGACGCCGAGACCGCGCGACAGGCCGCGGCCGCGCGCCTCCAGTCCACCCGCGCGCGGCTTTCTCTCAGTTCGACCACTCTCCCCGCCACCGACCCGACCGTGGAGGCCGCGCTCGACGCGTGGGTCGAGCGCGTCCAGCGCCTCAAGCAGCTCGCCGCGCAGCGCCCCGCGCTCGCCATTCCCGAACTCGCTGCGCTCAACGAGAAGGACTGGTTCAACCAGGCGAAGACCGCCCAGCTCGAGACCGAGGAGCAAATTCGCGAGACGTTTCGCAAGCTCCACCTCGCCGCGCGTCAGACGCTCGCCGGGAACCTCGATCGCGCGCTGACGGCCTTTGCCAAGGCCAACCACGACCGCCTGCCCGCCGCGCTCGCGGACCTCTTGCCGCTCACCCAACCGCGCCTCCCGCCGTCCTTGCTGGCGCACTTCGAACTGTTGCACACCGGCCTGCGCAAGGCAGTCCCGCCCGACGAGGTAATCCTCGCGGAACGAATGGAGTTCGCCCAGCAACGCGGCAGTCGCCTGATCGTCAGTTCGAAGGAACACGACGTCGAGGACCTCGGCGTGATCTCCGAGCGCCAGTTCCGGCTGGCCGTGCGCGCCTTTGCCTCCGCGCGCGGCCGCCTGCCTGCGGACGCAGCCGAACTCGTCGGGTTCGTGCCCGTGCCCACGAGCGCCGCGGCCCTACGGGATTTTCTCACGAAGCCCGCGGCTGACTTTGCCCCGAGGGCGCTCGCCATAATCGTGAACCCCGACTGAACCCCACGCTCCGTGACGACGCCGCTCCGCCGCTGGACCTTCCTCGCCGCGCTCCTCTTGGGCTCCGCCGGCGCCTGGACGCAACACCGGTCCATCCTGCGCGAGGAGGGCCGGCTCGAAGTCCGACGCACCGAGATTGCCAGCCTCGAACACCGGCTTCGGAGCGCCCACCGCGAGATCGCGCTCCTCGCGCGCGAGATCGCGACACTCGAAGGCGACACCGCGCAACAGCGCCGCGAGGCGGCGCTCGCCGAGGCGGCCTCGGTCACGAAACTATGGGCCGGCCGGATCACGCTGCTCCAGCGACTACTGGCGGAGATGCCGGATAGTTCGCTCCCGGAGATTCGCCTCCTCGCGCCCGTGGACTGGGTGAAGGTCGTCCGGGATCTCGAGCTGGATTCGCCGGACAACCTGCGCAAGGCGTTCGCCGCCGCCCGCGCCGCCGGCCGGCTGAAAATGGCGACGCACCTGCAGGCCGCGCTCAAGGCCTTCCTCGCCACCTCCGGCGGTGAACTGCCCGCGGACATCCTGCTCCTGGCACCCTTTCTACCCCCGCCGGCCGACCCGGAGATGCTGGCGCGCTACACGATCTCGCGCTCCGGCCAGCTCACCGATCCCAAGGAATACGTGATCAGCGAAAAGCCGTCCTCCGACGCGATCCTCACCGTGGGGCTCGAGTCCTACAACCTCGGCACCTCGAAGCTGGATCTGCTGGCGGGCGAGACGATGACCGACGCGCTTCAGCGATTTTTCAGCAATCTCAAACCCATGTTGGAAGACCTCGCCGACGGTGAGATCGAGTCGGCCGAATTCGAACGGATGATGACTGGCCTCACGTCGCTGTTCACCGAGCAGGCCTTCGCGCGCCTCACCGAGGAATTCGAGCCGAAGATCCAGCAGCTGTTCGGCGACACCTTCGACGCCGAACTCAAGCGGGCCGTGGAACGCCACCGGTCGGCCCACGCCGGCGCGCCGCCGGCGAACTTCAGCGAGCTGATGCCGTATTTGAAAAACGCGGACGAGCTCGCGGCCATCGCGCGCCCGTTCCTCTCGCGCTTCGTGCACGCGGTGGAGAACGGCTTCCAGCTCCCGCCCGCATCGGCCGCGATCCCCGACCGTTTTCAGGATCCCGCCGACTGGGCCCGCGCGCTGCGCGCGGCGAAGATCACGATCGACCCGGAAGCCAGCAGCATCGGCTTCAACTGGTCGTGGTCCAGCAAGTAGGGCGGCAACCCGCCTCGCTGGACGCCGCGCGCTACTTCTTCTTCTCCTCCGCAATCTGCGTCTTCAGCTTCTTCACCTTCGGCGCGATCACGTAGGCGCAGTATCCGGCATTGGGATTCAACCGGAAGTAGTCCTGGTGATAGCCCTCCGCCACCCAGAATTTCTCCAGCGGCGCGATCTCCGTCGTGATCGGATCGCGGAATTCCGTCGCGGCCTTCGCCTTCGATTTCTCCGCGGCCTCCTTCTGCGCGGCATTCGCGTAGAGGATGATCGAGCGATACTGCGGGCCGTGGTCGTTGCCCTGGCCGCCGACCTGCGTCGGGTTGTGCACCTGCCAGAAATAGCTCAGCAGTTTCTCCAGCGAGATCACCGCGGGATCGTAGTCGATTTTGATCACCTCGGCGTGGCCCGTCTTCTTCGTGCCAATCTGCTCGTAGGTCGGGTTCGGCACGTGGCCGCCGGCGTAGCCGCTCACGACGTCTTTCACGCCGGGCAGGATTTCGTAGGCCGCTTCGGTGCACCAGAAGCAGCCGCCACCGAGGACGAGCGATTCGATTTTGGCAGAGGCAGGTGTCATGGCGAAAGCGGTGAAGGCGGCGACGCCAAGGAGGAGGGCGCGTGGGTTCATGGCGGTGAGAGTGTGCGCAGCCCGGTTTATTCCGCAACCGGCAAGACGACCAACTTCGACCTCCGGGCATAGCTCAGCATCTGCCCAACGCCCGTCAGCTTGTCGCAGAAAAGTTTTAAGCAGGAAGCCATGAATCCAGGAAACTTCCTCCTGACTTCCAGCTTCTGAATTCCGCCCCTTGCCTCCGTTTCTCCTGGTTTCATGGCTTCCTGCTCAAAAGGACGGAGCCGATCAGGGCGCCACGCGGATCGTCTGCCGCAGCCGCTCGAAATCGCGCTCGAGCTGGCTCCCGGCCTCCACCGCCATCGCGCGGCGCGCGTGCTCCAGCGCCCGCTGCGCCTCGTCGCGCGCCCGGAGATCGAGCAGATGCCCGATGAAGGGCGCGACCAGTTGATCGAAAAACGCCACGCCCGCGCGGCGCGCGCTCGCCGCGACCGCCGCCTCATACGTGCGCACCTGCTCCGGCAGCGGCTGCGTGGCGATCGCCCGCATCAGCGCCTCGCGCTGCTGCTGGAGGCTCAGGTCGACGCGGCGGCGCTGGTTCTTCGCGGCGATGCGGCGCTCCTCGGCGTCCGCCGCCGCGGCCTCGCCGCGCGCCCGCAGGCTCGCCGCCAGTTTCCCGGCCAGGGCCGCCTCGAGATCGGGATGGCGCGCCAGCGCCCGCAGCGCCTCGCGCCACACCGCCTCCACGACCGCCGCGCCACCCCCCGCGTCCCGCGTCGCCGCCGCGAGCGTCTCCCACACCGGCGGCTGGCGCGGCTCCAGCGCCAGTGCGCGCCGGGCCGCCGCCACCGCCGCCGGGGCATCGCCCGCCGCGAGAAACGCCGTCGCAAAATCCGCATGCACGCGCGCCTCCCGGAACGCCGGGCGCGCCTGAAATCCCTCCGCCAGAAACTGCAGCTCGTGATCCGACAACGCGCACCACGTCTGCGGATCGAGCGCGTAGCCCGTGACGAACCGTTGCTCGCCCTCCCGCCCGGCGTCGAGTTGCCAGCGCCGGGCGCCGTCGAGAAAGCCGAACCACGCGTGCCTCGACTCACGCCCCGCGCCGTGAAACTGCAGCGTGGGCACGCCGCGCGCCTTGCCCCCCGTGGCCGCAAAGTAGGCCTGGTCGACGCAAATGCCGCCCTCCGCCAGGATGTCCGGCAGCCGGTAGGTCGCGCCCGGCCAGATCACGCGCTCCTGCGCGACGCGATCCTGGCGATACCCGACCATCGCGTAGGCCCGGCCCAGCTCGGCGAGCGGAAAATCCGCGACCTGTCCCGCCCACTCGAGCTCGGTCACGGGCGCCGCCGCATCGACCACGAACTTCAGCTCCGCCGCGCCGAGACGCGCGAGCGGATGCGCCGTGCGGCCGAGTCGATCCTGCCGGACCCACCAGGCCAGCGCCTCGTCCGCCGGCAGCAGCCGGCGCGGCAGCGCCGCCGCCGTCACCTGGCGGTGCGGCCACACCGCCGGCGGCGGCACGTCGCCGACGAGCGCGAGCGCCAGCGCGAGTTGCGCATACGTCGTGAAGCGCTCCGGATCGCGGAAGTGCAGCGTGCCGAGAATCTGCAGCGCCCGCGGCACGTGATCGACCGGCGACAACAGGCCGAAGAACGACTCCGCGAACGCGGTGTCGCCGAGCAACCACGCCTGGAATTCCGGCTGCAGCGCGTCGGCGATCGGCCGCGGGCGCACCTGCGTGAGCACGGGCTCGGCCGTCGTCGTCGTCGGCGCGGCCGCCAGCGCCTGCCGCCATCGCACCACGAACTGCGTTTCCGTTTCGCCGAACTGCCAGGCCCAGCGCCCCACGAAATACCACGCGTGCGCGGCATCGAAGTGCCCGGACTGATACGCGTCGACCGCCGCCGCCTGCAGCGGCGCGGACACGGCGCCCCAGCCCTGACGTTGCGCGGTCGCAAGCAGGTTCGCCCGCCGCTCCGGCGAAGGCGCCACCCGCGCTTCCGCCGTCGGAATGACGAGGGCGGACTCGGCTCCCGTCACCGCGCCGCAACCGGCCAGCGCGAGGGCCAGACAAAAAAACGCCCGCACGAAACGTGCGGGCGACGCTTCACGGGGAAGTTGCGGCTCAGGCGGCAAGCGGCACGGCCGCGGCCTTGCGACGCTGCCAGGTCCGGCGACCCACCATGCCGGCGACGAACACGACGGCGAAAATCGTCGCGGCCGTCTGCGGCTCGGGCGTCGACGCGAGTTCACCGGTGACGCTCATCGAATACGTGAGACCGGGACTGGAGGCTCCGCCCGCCGACTGCAGATCGGTCACGAATGTGCCGAGCGCCGACGAGGTGTTTCGCGATGCCAGCATGCCGGGGCCGAAGAAGGCGCCGCCGGGGTTGGTGCCCGAGAATTGCGCCCCGAAATCCGTCGAGCCACCCGCATACGAAAGAATCAGACCGTAGGTCAGCGAAGGGCTCACGGTCGACCACGTATCCGTGAACGTCAGCGTGGTGGTGGCGCCCGCGCCAATCGAGCCGCTCGAAAGCCCGACGGTGCCGAAGGCGGTCAGGGAGCCGACCAGCGAACTGGTCGCGGTATTCCATTGCCCGATGTAGGCGTTGAAGGTCGCCGTCTGGGCCGAGCCCGAGTTGTTGATCACCTGCCAGGACATCTGCGAGATGTTCGAGAACCCCGTAAAGGTCTGCGCCACCGTGTTCCCGGTGGACCCCAGCGTGATGCTGCCGAGGACCGGATTCGAGTTCGTGTAGGTAACCTGAGCGTGGGCCGCGGCACCGAGGGCGAGAACAACGCCAATCACGGCGCGACGGAGGTAGGTCGTCATAGGTAAGCTGGCGGAGAGGTCATGCACTCTGGGAACCGCGCGCAAGTCATTTCTAAGGGGAATTACCTATTTCTTATCGGGAGCCCCATTGTCCCACTCGGGAAACTACGAGTGCCTCAATCGCCGCCCCGAGTCTCGCCTCGGATTCCTGCCCCCAGACCGCGACGGTCAGCATCTGCGCCGGCTGGTCGGCCCGGGCCTCGACCACGTGGTCGACACGATCGCGCAGCCAGTCGATCCAACGGGCATGGGCCGCCCGATCCAGCGGCCGGTGCCGCGAGGGGTCCCAGACCACGAAGCCGACGGCAAACTCCTCGCCGGCCCGCTTGAAAACGTGGGTCTCGAACGGCAGTTCGCCGCCCGCCCAGCGCACGCGGAGCGTGCCGCCGCCGCGGACGAGTTCGCAGCCCGCCATCGGCAGGCAGACCGTCGGGTTGTGCAGGAACGGCACGAACCGCGCCGTCTGGCCGCGGTGCCACTCGATATAGTAGGCGGCGTGCAGCCGCCGCTGCGCGTCGTGCCACTCGCCCGCGGAAAAGAAATCCGGTCCCAGCAACTCCCGCGTGGCCTCCGGCATCGGCTTCGCGCGAAACCCGGGCTCGCGTCCCGGAAAGCGCACGTCCCATTGCGCCCCGCGCTCCCACTGCCGCGCGGCCCCGATCCGATACCACGCGCGCCCGCCCAGCTCCACCGCCGCCAGCGCGAGGACGGGCACCGCGGTCCAGAGCACGGCGACGCGCGGGAGCGGCGTTCGCGTTCCCACCGGCGCACGGGGCACCGCCGGCGCGCTGCTCCGCCACCGCCACGCCGCCAGCCCGGTGAGACTGAGGCTCGTCCCGAGCGCCAGCCAGCCGGCGACGTCGTGGGCCGCCTGCACCGCCGCCTCGCCGCCCACGGAGGCCCGCCACGTCAGGAGCATGATGCGCAGGAAATTTCCGCCGACCGCCGCGGCGACACCGACGGCGACGAGACCGATCCGCCGCGACCAACTGAGCCGCAGCCATTCGCCAAAAAACAGCGCCGCCGTCACGCCGGCCTGCAGCGAGCGCATGCCTCCGCAGGTCTCGTCGACGCCGACCCAGCTTCCCGCCAGCCGCACGCTCGTGCCGATCGCCAGCGCCGGCACGCCGGCCAGGTGGCAGACCTCCGCCGCGATCTTCGCCAGCAACTCGCGCAACGGCCCGATCAATACCGTATCCAAGGCGGAAGGCCACGGCAGCGCCCCCGGCAGCAGGAGGAGCGGCCCCGCCACCCAGCGCAGGCCCGCGCTCCCGGCGCCCAGCCATGCGCCGCCCAGCGCCACCGCCGCCAGCAGCCCCGCGTAAATCGCCAGCGCCGCCGGCCACTGCGGAAACGGCGTCAGCAGCAGCCGCAGCGGCGCCGCGAGCAGCACGATCAGTCCCGCGCCCCACCACCACACCGCCCCCGCAAGCTCGCGCGCCACGGCCGGCGGACGCGCGTCCCAGCGTTCCCACCAGAGGTAGGCCGCGAGCAGCGGCACGGCCCAGCCGTGCCCGAGATCGCGCGCCTGCCCCCACGCCACCGCCAGCGGCCCGAGCGTCAGGGCCGCCAGCAGGCCGGCCACCAGCCAGGCGGCGTGATCGCGCAGCAGCCGCATCGTCACTTCGCCGGCGGCGTCTTCGGCGCGGGCGCCTTCTTCGGTTCCGGCGGCGGCATGACCGGGCGATCCAGCGCCTCCTGTCCGAGCGGCACGAGCGCGCGTTCCTGCGCGAGCACGCGCGCGCTGGCGGCGAGCGCCGCGTATTTCTCAAACTCGGTTCGGCGCCGGTTGCGGCCGTAAACAAAAGCCAGATACGGAGCCCGCGGCGCATAGTCGCGCTCGGCGGGCGGCAGTTTTTCGATGATCGCCAGCGCCTCCGCGGCTTTCCCGGCCTGCGCCAGGGCCAGCGCGTGCGAGGTCGCGTAGTTCGGATTCTGCGGATCGGCGGCGTGGACGTCCTTGGCCATGATCTTCGGCGCGTCCCAGGTCTTCGTCGGATGGACGAGCATCGTCAGCAACGCCCAATCGTGCCGGTAGGTCGCGGAGCTCGGCGCCGAGTCCTTCAGGATCGTCACGACCTCGAGCATCTTCCGGCCGTCGCCGCGTTGCTGAAACACGCTCATCAGCGTGCCGTGCGCCCAGGACTGCGATGGATCGACGCGCAGGATTTTCCAGAGCAGCGACTCGAGTTCGTCCTCCCACTGCCAGGTGTTCACCATCCGCAGGAGCACGCGCAGCGCGTTCATGTTCGTGCCGGCGGCGCCCATCGCCTCCTCCCAGACCTGCTTGCGCAGACTCGGATTCCGCGTGCCGACGACCTGGGCCGACATCGCCAGCCGCACAATCTCCGCCGGAATCGGGCCCCACGCGCCCGCTTCCAGCAGGCGGCCGAACTGGTCCCAGTCCCTGGCGGCAGCCGCCAACTCGGCGCGCACCCCCGCCACCTCCGGCGTGCCGGCCACGGTGGCGGGCAGGCCGCCGAGCCAGCGCTCCACCTCGGTCGCCTTGCCCTGCACCAACATCCAGCGCGCCAGCTCCGCCGCCGCCGGTCCGCTCGCCGCTCCGAGCGGGGCCAGCCGCGCGAACACGGCGTCGAACGGCTGCTTGTCCACCACCAGCCGGAGATTCGCCTCGTGGAGGTGATCGGTCAGCGTCGCGGCCGGATCGGCCGTGACCATCGCCGCGTGGCGCTTCGCGGCGGGAAAATCCCGCGTGGCGATCGCCTCGGTGTAGAACGCCCGTTGAATCGCGAGGCTCAGCTTCGGGTTCGCCGCCAGCGTCTCGAGATCCTTCCGCGCGGCCGCCGATTTCTGCGGATCGGGGTGCTGCCGCAGCAACAACGCGTGCAGCGCCTTCAGGTCGTCATCGGGCGTCGCGATCGCGGCGAGCCGATCGAAGAGCGCATCGGCCAGCGGACGGTTGTTGACCGCCAGCGCATAGCGCAGGTGGGCGCGCAGCACGTCCGGCTGCTCCAGATCGGCCGGCTTGATCCCCGCGAGCGCATCGCGCACCGCGTTGAAATCGCGCAGGCGCAGCGCCGCCGCCGCCATCGCCAGCCGATCCGCCACTGCCTCCGGCGCGAGCGCCACCACGCGCCGCCGAAGCACGAGCGCCTCGGGCGAACCGGCCATCTCGAGCAGATCGGCGGCGAGCCGCATCACTTCGGGATTGCCCGGCGCCGTGGCGACCGCGACGTCGAGCGCGAGCTTGGCGCTCGGCAGATCCTTCTGTTCGAGAAATTGGCGCGCCTGCGCGAGCGCGCGGCCCTGTTTCCACAACCGATAGCGGTTGGCCAGGGGACGGTAACCCACCCACATGCCGATGCCGCCCAGAATGACGACCGCGATCACGAGACGACGCACCGTGACGAAACGCCGCGAGACGCGGCGGGAATTCATGATCTGCATGGGAGTGGGCGGCGTGATTCGGGCCCGAAGCAGGAGGCGGAGCACCTCTGAAGCCGGAACGAACGCCGCAGGCGATAGCCGATAGTGCGCCCTTCGCCTCATCAGCAAGGGATAAATCGCCGGGCCCGCGCGACGGCGCCCCGATCCGTCACCGGCAATGCCATTGACCCGACCCGCGCCCGGACCGAATCTGCCCGCGGCACTCGCGAGTTTCGCGCGACTGCCACTCATGCGTCTGTCCCGCATCGTCGTGCTCCTCCTGCTCGCCGGGCCTGCTGCCGGCCCGGCCGAGCTGGCGGGCGCCGACCTCGTGCTCACGGTCGATTGCGAACGCTGCGGCCGCGGCCAGCCGTTTCCCCACGAGTGCCCGCACGGCGCCACGGCTCCGGCCCTCGCGGCCCCCGATCCCCTGCCCGCCTTGCTCGAGTCGGTCCGCGCCCTGCACCGCCGCTTCTCCGCACTCGAGAACTTCACCCTGCCCCCGCTCGGCGAGCCGCGTTCGCTGCCGGAGCTCGACCGCACCCTCACGACCCTTCTCGCCGCCGCCCGTGCTGCCGTCACGCGGGCGGAACGCGAACAGGCCGATCTCACGCGCGGCGTCGCCTCCGCCACCGCCGAGGCGCAGCGCCTCGCCGCGCGCGTCACCGATCTCACCGCCGCCAGCGCCCGCGCCCGGGACCAACTCGCCGCCCTCCCACCGCAGATCAACGCCGCGCAGGCCGCCGCCGTCGCCGCCCGCGACGAGTATCTCTCCTTGCAAAAAACCCAAACCGCCCTGCGCGAGCAAATGCGGCAGGCGCGCAACCGGCTCTTCCCGCGCCTGAACCAGGCCGCCCAACGCGGCTGGATTCTCCCGCCGAGCGCCTATCGCGAGCTGCCGTCGCCGCTCCCGCCGAAATCCACCGGCACCGGTCCTGACTCGCTGCCGGCCGGGCCCCCGCTCGAGCTGCCGCCGCACCACGGTTCCGGTGGTCCGGCATTTGCGATCGTGCCGGCGGCCGGATTCTCCAATTCACCGGGCGGACGTTCGCTCGACGCCAGCGCCGCCGAAACCGGGATCCGCACGAAGCTCAACGAGCTCGCCGCCGTGCACTACCACGCCGCCGCGGCCGTCGCGGTGCGCACCGAAGCACAGCGCGCCGGCACCGCGGCGCAGGACGCGACCGCCGACCACACCCGGCAGCTCGCCGCGCTCGAGCCCGCTCACGCCGCCCTCACCGCCCAGCTCTCCGAACGCGAGGCCCAGCTCGCGCAGGCGCAACAGGTCGCCGCCACCGAACGCGCGCGGACGCGCGATGCCCGCCTGCGTGCGCTCGCGGCCTGGATCGAGACGGGCGTCAACCGCTTCCTCGATCAGCAGGTCGAAGCCGCGCTCACTCCGCTCCTCGCGCAGGGGCCCGACGCCGTCCGACTCCGCGCCTTGCGCCAGCTCGCCGCCACAACCGCGGAACTCGGCGCCGACGCGGAGACGGCCCTCGCCCGGCTCCCGGCGGCCCTGGCCGCGCGCGGCGAGACCCTCGCGGGAATCCAGCGCGAGTTGCACGCGCTGCGCACCGCACCCGGGCTCGCGTTCACCAGCAGCCGCACCGATCTGCCCGCCGCGCTCCAACCCTACTGGCCGGAGACCCGCCCATGAAATGGCCGCAGATCATCACGGTCCTGCTCGGCGTCCTGGCCGTCGCGTTCGCCGTCCGCTCGCGTCGCGCGCAAACCACCGCCGCGCCACCCGCGCCCGCCGTCGCCCTCCCGCCACACGAAGTCGGCCAGCCGCTCGCGCCGTCCTTCGATCGCCCCGGTGTCGCAGGACGGCAGACCGGCCTGTTGCGTATCTACGTCGCGGTGACGCCCGAGTCCGCCCTCGAGGCGACCGAAGGCACCGCGGCCCGGCGTCTCACGAGCATGCCCATCCTCATCACGCTGGAGAACGACACCTACCAGCCCCTCGCCGGCACCGCGATCGGCTGGCTGGGTGCGCAGATGTGCAGCGTGCGGGTGACGCGTGCCGCCGACAACGCGCGCGACCTCGAGGTGTTTCAAACCGACCTGCCGCTGCCCGCGCGCGCCGACTGGCTGAGCGCCGAGCGCCGCAGTTTCACCGTCGACTGGCCCGTGCGCGACGCCCCGCCCGGCAGCTACCGCATCTCCGTCCAGCTCGCGCTGCCCGACCAGCCGCAGGTGGAGATCAGCACGCGGCTGCTGTAGCAATCGGCCGCTGGTTTGAAGCCCGTAGGGCCGGCGCTTGTCGCCGTGCCGCGGC
>CAZENI010000082.1:0-21926 GCA_964513055.1 uncultured Opitutus sp. | reverse complement strand
CGGACCGGCGAAGCGTGCAGTTCCCGGTTTCGGCACATAGAGCAACTCGCGGTCGAATTCGACGCAGCTCGGATTCGACTGCCACATCGGCGTGAAATTCCGGCCGTAGATCACGCTGGCAAGGTTCTCCAAGCGCGTGCCGGCGGTGCGGACGCTGCGCGTGGGATCCTTCAAATCTGCAAATACGACGAAACCTACGGCGCAGAACCCAACGAGCGCCAGCAACGCCCCCCAAATCCCCGCGATGATCGCGTAGCCCACATAGCGCCTCGCGCGCTGGAATCGAGGAGTCACGGCTTGATGGCGGACGATTCGAGATCCCGCCGCAGATAAATGAAGCGGCGGCCGAACTCGGCGTGCAAGCGATAGTTCTCGGCGAGATAGGCGCGAAGTTCGGGGAAATCCTCGAACGTATACCCGCTTCGGTGCGCACCCGTCGTGTCCACGAACACGCGCGGCCGGCTCTTGCGCAGGTCCGAGAGGTAGCGCTGCCGAAAGTGTTCCCGCTCGGCACTCGGTTCGCTCATGGTCGCAGTATTTGATTCCCGCGTTGCCTGACGGCACCTGGACCGCACGTAAACCGCAGTTTCCCACCCCCACAACGCCAGCGGCTCACCCGGCGTCGTCCACCGTTTGACCTCGTCGATCAGCGGATCCGGCACGCCCTCGGGATTCGCGCGATACTCGGACCAGCGGCCCAGATACGGATTTCCCTGAGACATCCGCTGAACCGACGGCAACCCGATGCTGCCGAGCGCGACGATGGACCATCCCACTTGTCGCAGGAGTTTCACCGCACCCGACAGTCGGGCGAGCGCGCACGCCGCCAACAGGCCGAACGAAGGCGTGAAGAGCAGAAAGTAGTGATCGAATGAGCGCCCCGGCAGAAGCACGCACATTCCGGCAACGGCGAAACCGCCCACCACCACCCGCTGCATCCACCTCTGGATGGAACCGTTTCTTCCTTTCGTCGACAGGGCCAGAACCGTCAGAACCAAGGTTGAACAAAAAATCGCGCCAAAAACATCCAGCCGCAACAGCCGCGCCAAAGCCTCTTTCCCGGCGCGCCAGCCGTCTAGTCCACCCGCCGCCACGTAGGACGAGTTGCCTGCGAAATAGGAAATCCACATCTCTTCCCACGTCCCGAAATACCACGCCGTCAGGACAAAAAGAAGCGGCACGGTCAACGCTCCAGCAATCAGCAGCCCAATCAGGATCGGTCGCCGCTGGCCGTCGCCGCCCGTGCCCGCGAGAAAGCCGATGCCACACATGCCGATCCAAAACGCAATCGGCGCCCCTTGCAGTTTCGCGAAGGGCACCGCGCCCAACGACAAACCCGCAACCCACAGCCAGCTCCTATGGCCGCCCGTAAAGCACCGCGTCAATCCTGCCGTCCCCAGAGAGAGCAGAAATAGCGGCACGAGCTCGCTCGCGTAGTGGACGAGATCCGAGTCGACCGCGAACGCGAAAGAACCGAGCAGGATCAGCGTGGAGATCCGGGCGATGCGTTCCGGAAAGACCATGCGAAGTGCCCAGCCGAGCAGAAGAACCGTGGCGCCCCCCAAGAGCAGAGCCAGCAGCCGAATCCCGAAATAAGCATTCGCCCCGGAGAGCGCCGTTGGAATCCACGCCGCGTAGACGTTCAGCGGTCCCGCAGTCTGGGTATCCACGGAGCGCCAGAAAACGGGATCATGGCGCAGCGTGAAAACCCCCGCGATCATCTGGCTCTCGTCGACGTTGAGATGCGACGGCACGAAAAGGATGGGCCATCGAAACGCGAAAAGGCAGATGAGCAGCGCCAACGCGAATGTGACCGATTCCAGGTAGCTCGCGGATATCTCTTCGGCCCAAGGCCGCCACGCCAGCACGAGGCAAACGGCAAACGTAAACCAGGCCACCGACCAATACCGCGCCGGACTGCCATCCAGCCACCAGAGGATGTCATCGATCATCGCCACTTCGCTTTGTGCATCGAAGCCGTTTCTGCCGCACGCTCAATCCGGGTCAAACCTTCGCCTTTCTCCGGCGCCGCCCCGTCCCGATTTCGCGAGGCAGACAGCGCCACCGCCACCAGAGCGATCGGCACGGCCTCGCTCGGATCGGCGACGAAATGCGCATCGGTCGTAAGCGCGACGCCGCGATTGCCCCTCACCCTCTCAGGTCGAGCCCGTGCATCGCGCCGGTCGAGGACCCGAAACGGTCCTGCTCAATCTCCATCCGCTGCAGCATCGAGACGAACAGATTGGACAGCGGGAGATTATTTTTCCGGTCGAAGACCAGATGTTGCCCGTGGCGAAATCCGCCGCCCGCCAGCAGCACCGGGAGGTTGAGCGATTCGTGCGTGTTCGCATTTCCCAGGTTCGAACCATACAGCACCATCGTCCGATCGAGCAGGGTTTCGCCGTCCTCTTTCACCGCGCGCAAGTCCCGCAGCAGATCGGCGAGCAGCTTCATGTGCCACTGATCGATCGTGCGGAGCTGCGCGATTTTTTCCGCGGAACGGCCGTGATGGGAAAGATTGTGGTAGGTGTCGCTCGTCCGCGTGCCGCCGAACTGGATCGCGGGCGAATACAGGCTGTCGAGCATGAGCGTGACCGAGCGCGTCGAGTCCGTCTCGAACGCGAGCCGCGTCATGTCATACATGAGCTTCACCTTCTCCATGTAGTCGCGGGGATTTTCCGGATCGAGCGGCGGCGGACGCGCGATCACGGGCTTCGGCCGCAGCTCCCACTGCCGCGCCTTTTGCATCCGCTGCTCGAGCTCGCGCACGCTCGTGAAATATTGATCCAGCCGGTCGCGATCCCGCGGACCGACGTCGCGCTCGAGCGCCTTCGCCTGACCCGCCACCGCATCCAGGATGCTCTGCCCGCGCTCGAGCCGGCGCACCTGCTGCGCGATCTCCGTCGACGAACCCTGGACGAACATGCGCCGGAAAACCGCCGCGGCTTTTTCCTCACAGGGGATCAACGTGCCGAGCAGCGTCCAGGAGAGGCTGCGCACGCCAGGCTGCACATTCACCCCGAGCGTGAGCGAAGGGAAACGCGTCAGGTGCCCGACGCGTCCCGCCACCACTTGATCCAGCGAGATCGAATTTCGAAATCCCTCCCGCCCCGGATCCGGCGCCGTGGTGAGGAAACAAATGTCGGCATCGTGCCCGGCCATGCCCGGATGGGAGACGCCGCTGAACACCGTGAAATCGTCGCGATGCTCGCGCAGCGTTTCGAGATAAGGCGACAGCGCGTAGCCGCGTCCCACGTCGGCCGGAAAAAAGCCCTCGGGCAGCAGGCCGAGATTGTTGCACACCGCGAGGAGCCGGCGCGGCTTGCCGCCGGGCGTGCCGGGCGCGGCGCGCTCCGCGGCGCGCACAAAGGCCGGCTGCATCGACTCCAGCAGCGGCAGCGCGAGCACGATTCCCGCGCCGCGCAGAAACTGCCGCCGCGACACGCCCCGGCCGGTCGCGATGCGACAGCCCGGCGCGCGCGACGCGGCCGTCGGCGGGCTTTCCTTATTTGCAGCGGAAAAGTTCACTTTGGATGACTTCGTGGATCAACGTCCGGACACCGTATCCGTTCACCGCGGCGCGGGCGAGAATCTCCTCGATCGTCTCGCGATCGCTGAAACCGATCGGGGCGCCCGTCGCGTAGATCGTCAACTGGCGGGCGAGGTTGCGCGCGATCTGTTTCTCATCCGCCAGCAGCAATGGCCGGAGCTCGCGCACGTCCGCAAACGCGCGGCCATCCGGCAGGCGTCCGCTGCTGTCGACCGCCTGCGTCGGATGAAAAAACACGGGGCCGCCGCTGCGCCCGATCCGTTCGTCGACCGGTTGATCACCCAGTGACCGATAGCGCTCCCGCCGCGCGCCCATCACATCAAAACTCTCGAGCGCGTATCCCACCGGATCGATTTTCACGTGGCACGCCGCGCAGGCCGGAGCGGCGCGGTGCTTCTCCAGTTGTTCACGAATCGTCGTCGCTCCGCGCGTATCCGGCTCGATCGCCGGCACCGCGGCGGGCGGCGGCGGCGGCGGCAGGCCGAGGATGCGCTCCATCATCCAGGCGCCGCGCGTCACCGGCGAGGTCGTGGTGCCGTTCGCGGTGACCTTCAGCACGCTGGCCTGCGTGATCAGGCCGCCGCGCCAGCCATCGACGGGCAGCGCGACTTTCCGCCAGGTGACACCTGAAACCCCCGGCACGCCGTAGAGGAGCGCGAGCCGCTCGTTGAGCACCGCGAAGTCGGAGGCGACGACGTTGCGCGCCGGCAAATCCGCCCGCACGAGCTCCGCAAAAAACCGGCGCGTCTCCTCCGCGGCGGATTCGGTGAGATACTCGTCGGCGAAATACTCCGGATAGAGCCAGCGGTCGGGCGCGGTGGAACCCAGCTTCCGCAAATCGAGCCAGTAATCGAGAAACGCCTCCACGAAGCGCTGCGCTTTCGGCGCGGTCAGCAGGCGCTCCGCCTGCGCACGCAGCTCCACGGGATCACGCAAACGCCGGCTGTCCGCCGCGCGGCGGAGTTCCTCATCCGGCGGCGAGTTCCAGAGAAAATAACTGAGCCGCGTGGCGAGCGCATAGTCGTCGAGCCGGCCCGGCGTTTCCTTCAGGCCGATGAATTCCGGCGAGACGAGCACGGCGGCGTAGCCTTCCAGCATCGCATCCGTGAACGCGTCGCCATCTTTCAGCGCCGCCTCCACCACGGGCATGAAACGCTTCCATTCTTCGCCACCGATCGGCCGGCGATACGCGCGCGCCACAAAGCGGCGGATGAGCCGCGCCGCATCCGCCGCTGGTTCCTTCGATGTCGCTTCGAAGCGATCCGCTTTTCGCGTCAGCGGCAAATCGGCGAACAACTGTTCCTGGCCGCGCGTGGGCGAGGCGTCGTAGAGCGGCCCTTCCACCTCGAGCCAGCGATACGCCACGCCGGGCTGGCCATCGCGTTCGGCGAGCGGATTCCGAAACCGGCCTTCGCGCTCATTCGTGCGAAAGAGCCGCACCGGATCGGGCTGGATCGTTTCGCCGGCGAGCAGCCAGGCCTCGAGCTCGTAGGCCGCCGGGGTCGGCGTGATCTCAACCGTGCCCAGCGGACGCCGCGGTTGCGCATGGCTCTGCCCGTAGAGCGTGACCGGCTCCGGCCGCCGCCCCGGGGAAACGTTGTCCGGATCGGGAATCCACCAGCGCGCCGGATCCTTGTCGGCGCCCACCCAAATCGAAAAGGCGTTCAGGCGAACGCGATATCGCCCGCCCACGGGCGCGCGAAAACCGCGAAACGCCGGCTCGATGAAATCGTAAGGCCCACTCAACACGCCGATCGCTTCCCGGTCGCGCGTTTCCGGGTGGCGCGCGCCGGCGGTCAGCGGCTGTTTTCCCGCGCGCACGTCCGGCTGCGCCGCCGTGCCCAGCAAGGGAAACGTGGCCCGCTCGATCGCGCCATTGGCCCGGTTCGGTCGCATCAGGCTCGTGAAACTCTCCTCGTCGCGCGCGTGATAGCGGAGCGTGCGCGTGGGCGGCCCGGCCGCCATCACCTCGCGCAACGCGTATTCGGCCGCGCCGAGGTAGTGCTGCAGGTTCACGTAGGAGACATCCAGCGCCTCGCCGATTTTATTGAAGCGCCGCGCCTCCTCGTCCTCGGGCAGCAGCGCCTTCACCTGCAGCCACGGCGCGTGCAGCAGATCGCGTAGCGTGTTCTCGTATTCGTAGCGATTGAGCCGGCGCTGCACCGCGCGACCGCGCGCCGCGAACCGCTCCCGCTCGGAGGTGGTGAGCATTGCTCTCAACGCGTCGGTAAACGCGCTCAACTCCGGCGCTGCCGGGCGCTCGCGTTTCGGCGGCGGCATTTCCCCCGCCGCCACGCGATCGTGGACTCTCACCCACGCCGCGAAATTTTTCGGCTCCGCCGGCGCAAACGCGAGCGAGGCCAAATCCAGGCCGCCCTCCTTCGTGTCGGCGTCGTGGCACTCGACGCAATGCGCCGTCACAAATTTCCCCAGCGCAGCCGGCGCCTGCGCGCGCGCCGCCGTCGCCGCGATCAGCGCGCTGAGGACGACCCCGGCGCGAGGCCAGCGGGACGGGCAGATTCGGGAAATCACGGCGAACGTTGGGCGCACGGAAGCGGGAGGCGCGCCATTCCCACGGCGAAGCCCCGGGCCGTCAACCCAAGGCAGGCCTCCGGCGCGCAAACGGAAACGACGCCGCGGACGGATTGCCCGCCGCGACGTGGCTCGGCCTCGAGTTGTTCTGCAACGTCGGCGATCCGTTTTGGGAGATGTCCGACGCCGATCTCATCGCGCTCGGCGGCCGCGAACTCGCGCAGCTCAGCCTCGCCCATCCCGCGCGCATCAAGGACGGCGCCGTCGTGCGCATGGAGAAGGCCTATCCCGTTTACGATCCCGAGTATCGCACGCACCTCGCCACGAGTCCGAACCCGAACGCGACACATCCGGCCGGCAAGTGCCCGAGCCGCTGCCCTGAGCCGACTGCCCGCGGTCACGGGCGCGCCGCCGGCGTCTTCGCACGCAGCGCCCGCAACGCACGGTCCAGTTCCGCCGCGACGACTTCGTGCCCGCGGACGTTGAAATGCGCATCGAAGCGAAAGTAGTCCGCATCCTCGAGATTCGGAGTCAGCAGGTGCAGATTGGCCCGAGTGGCGGCGAGTTTTTCGAGGCCCGCGAGTTTCGGCGGTTCCCGCCACACGTCGGCCTCAAACACCAGGATCGGCTTGTCGTTCAACTCCGGAAAACGATCGAGCACGGCGAGGAACTCCTCCGCGGGCGACCCCGCGGGATCGTTCCGCCTTCCGCCTCGTGACGGAGCGTCGGAAGCTGGCGGCGCAGGAACCACGTCCGCCGTGGAGCGAAAGAGCGCGGCGACCTTCGCCAGCAGATGCCCGCGCAGCAACGCGACCGTTCCGCCCAACACGCGGCCATAACTCAACTCCACCTGGGCGCCCTGATTGACGTGCTCCCACGCCTTATGTGGGCGACGACTGCTGACTTGATTGTGCAGCAGGAAGGCCCGGTTTTCCTCCGCGTCGTTTCCACAGTATTGAAGCACGATCACGGAAGCCCGCGCCAGCAGCCCCAGCCGGCGCAGCCGCAACAGCTCGCGGGCCGTGCCATAGGATGAAACGCCGGTGTTGATCGTGTGATGGCGATAGCGCTCCTGCAGGACGGCGGAAAAGGTCTCCGCATCGTTCACGCCCCATCCCATCGCATACGAATCGCCGGCCACGACGATCAGGTCCTGCGCGGCGAGATCCGGCGACGGTGCGGGCTGCTGGCGCACTCCTTCGGCGGTCATCGTCACCCACGTGTCGAACTCCGGCCCGTAAAATCGAAACCGCCCGGGCGCGGGCACATAGACGAGTTCCGGATCGAACTGAGCGCGCGGCGCCCTTTGCCAGATCGGCCGAAAATGGCCGTTGTAGAGAGCGACCGCCAGGCCATCCATTTTCTTGCCCACCAGCGGCCACGGGCGCGCGGGTGTCTTCAGGTCCCGGTAAATCGCGAAGGCCAGCGCGAAGATTGCGACCACCGCGAGGAGCGCGGTCCACATCGAAGCGATGAACGCGTAACCAATCGCGCGTCTAATCCGAAGCCGACGTGCGTTCATCGGCCGCGAAGAGCCGGAATGATTCGCGGAACTTCACCGGTAAGTTCAGGCGCCGCTGCATCTCCGGCGATCGCGCATGCACCAGGAGTGAGCGATCGCCCGGCGCGCGCTGCCCGAACTCCATGCCGCCTGCATCCAGCCGACCGCGCGGCGGGCCGGGCGGCGGTCGAAACCCCACGTTGACGCCGCAACGCCGCTGCATACCGACGCGGTCTTTCCGTTTCAGCGGCCGGCATGGTTTTCAGTTCCCTGGCCTTTGTCGTCTTTTCCCGGTCGTCAAAGGCCTTTATTTCCAGCTGCCGTAACGCGCCCGCTGGGCGCTGCCGTTCGGGGTTTCGTTTCATACGTTTCAAGCACTGAGCTATTTCATCGAGGTGGATTGCGGCGCCCAAAAAGCCGGGCGGCACTTCGGCCTCGACGCGCGCTACGTGATGTTGTTTCCGCAGCTCGTAGCCAGTCTGATCGCGCGGCCGCAGCATCTGCTGCCCCAGCTGCGGGAGGCGCATCGCGTCGACTACGACCGCGCGGGGAGCGTCGAACGGCGCACCTTCGGCTGATCCTCGCGCCCGGCATGACATCCATGGAAACACCTTTTTCGCCGCCCGCTAGGGCATCGGCCGGCCCAACGCCGTCCGGTGCTCTCGCAGCGCACGATCCAGTTGCGCCGCGACGGACGCGTGGCCCGCCGGCGTGAAATGCGGATCGAAACGAAAGTAGTCCGCCGGCCGCAGGTTCAGCCGCACGATCTTGAAGTTCGGCCGGTCCCGCACGCGCCGCTCCAATTCCCCGAGGAAACCGCTGTCGATCCCGTTGGCATTCATCTCGGTCACGATGACGGGCTTGCCCGCCAGCTCAGGAAAGGCGTCCCACACCGCCACGAAATGGCGCGCGACCTCCGCCGCCGCCCGCGGATCGTGACCGGCCGAGGGCCGGCCGAACGGGAACTCCCGGGCGACGAACAAGGCCCGCAGCACGCCGCGCACGCCGTCGACGGACATCCGCCAGCGGAGATTGTCGACGGTCGCTCCGATCACCGCACCGTAGGTCACCGCGCTCGCGCGCCAGCGCTCGTCCTGGATGTCGCGCCAGATCTCCGCTGCATTCGGCCGCGCCGCAAACGCCCCGGGGGCGAGGAGAAACTCGCGGTTCTCGAGTTCGTCGTTGTCGCAATACTGGATGACTAAGTGACCGGCGCCATCGACCAGCCCGAGCTGGCGCAAGCGCAGCAACTCGCGCGCCGTGCCATACGACGACACGCCGAGGTTGACCGTGGGATGCCCGTGGCGCGTGGCCAGCAGCGCGGAAAACGTCTCCGCGTCACTGGCCCCCCACCCCATCGTAAACGAATCGCCGAGCATGATAACGCGGTCGCCCTTGGGCGGGAGGCCCGACGGCTGCCAGCGTGGCCCTTCCGGCAGCATCGTGATCGTGGTGTCGAATTCCGGGCCGCGGAACCGCGCCGCACCCGGCTTCGGCACATAGGTGAGCATGGGATCGAACTGGGCGCACGCCGGCTCGCCCTGCCAGATCGGCTGGAACCGCCGGTAAAAAATCGCCCGCGCCATCACGCCAGCCGGCGTGCCTTCCGTCAGGCGGCTCGTGGCCGGGGCCGTCAAATCCGCGCGGATCGCCCACGTCATCGCGAAGAAACCGAGCAGCGCGAGCAACGCGCCCCAACAGACCGCGATGATCGCGTAACCGACGCCGCGCTTAATCCGGTTCAAACGTGCGGTCATCCTGAGTCAGGTTCGACGCCGGCTGGGCGGACTTCGACAACAGGCAGTTGCCGACCGCGAGCACTTCGATCCCGCAGCCCATGAAGCAGCGGTAGGCGTCTTCCGGCGTGCAGACGATCGGCTCGCCGCGGACATTGAAGCTCGTGTTCACGAGCACCGGACAACCGGTGAGCCGCTGGAATTCCGTGAGCAGGCGATGGAAGCGCGGATTGGTTTCGCGATGCACCGTCTGCACCCGCGCGGAGTGGTCGACGTGCGTCACCGCGGGAATCTCCGAGCGATCGAGCGCGAGCAAATCGAGCCCGTTCAGCGTCTGCTGCGCGGCCGACACCGCGCGCCGGCGGTTCGCCTGCACGTCGGCGACGAGCAGCATGTAGGGGCTCGCCCGATCGAGTTCGAACCACCCGGCGGCGTCTTCGGCGCGGACTGCCGGCGCGAACGGCCGGAAGGATTCGCGGAACTTCACCTTGAGGTTCAGCGTTTGCTGCATCGTCGCCGAACGCGGATCGGCGAGGATCGAGCGGTTGCCGAGCGCCCGCGGGCCGAACTCCATCCGGCCCTGCACCCACCCGACGGCGCGGCCGGCGGCGAGTTCGGCGGCCGTCCGCGCGATCAGGTCGTCATCGGACAGGACCTCGAACGTGGCGCCGAGCCGGCGCAGCGTCGCTTCAATCTCGTCCTGCCGGAATTCCGGCCCGAGATAGCTTCCACTCATGGCGTCCGGCGCGCCCGTCACCACGCGCGGCGCGTGCTGCAAACCATGATACGCGCAGAGCGCGGCGCCCAGCGCGCCGCCGGCATCTCCGGCCGCCGGCTGCACCCAGAGATCCGCGAACGCGCCGTCGCGCAGGATCTTTCCGTTGGCCACGCAGTTCAGCGCGACGCCGCCGGCGAGGCACAGCTGCTTCAGGCCGGTTTCGCGCGCCAGCGCGCGGGTCATTTTCAGCACGACGTCCTCGGTCACGCGCTGCACCGACGCCGCCAGGTCCATGTGACGCGCGGTCAGCGGCTCGTCGCTCCGGCGCGGCGGCCCGCCGAACAGGGCGTCGAAGCGCGCGTTCGTCATCCGCAGTCCCGTGCAGTAGTCGAAGCACTCCAGATTCAGCCGGAACGAGCCATCGGGCTTCACCTCGATGAGGTGCTCGTGGATCGCCGCCGCAAAGCGCGGCGTGCCATAGGGCGCGAGGCCCATGACCTTGTATTCGCCCGAGTTGACCTTGAACCCGAGGTAATACGTGAACGCCGAATACAGCAGCCCGAGCGAATGCGGAAAATGAATCTCGCGCTGGATCTCAAGTTCGCGGCCGCGCCCGACGCCGCACGACGCCGTGGCCCATTCGCCCACGCCGTCGAGGGTCAGCACCGCCGCCTCGTCGAACGGCGACGGATAGAACGCGCTCGCCGCGTGGCTCAGGTGATGCTCGGTGAAGAGCAGTTTCTCCGGCCAGGGCACGCCGGGATCGAGGCCCCGCAGTTCGCGCTCGAGCAGGTTTTTCAGGAAGAGTTTCTGGCGCAGCCAGACCGGCAGCGCCGCCCGGAACGAGGCGAACCCGCGGGGCGCGAAGGCCAGGTAGGTCTCGAGCAGGCGTTCGAACTTCAGGAACGGCTTGTCGTAGAACACCACGTGATCCAGCTCCCGCGCCGTGATGCCCGCCGCCGCGAGGCAATACCCAATCGCCGCCCGCGGGAACTCCGGGTCGTGCTTCCGGCGCGAGAAGCGTTCCTCCTGCGCCGCCGCGACGATGCGCCCGTCGCGAATCAACGCGGCGGCACTGTCGTGGTAGAAGGCGGAGATTCCGAGGATGTGCATCGCAGCCGGCGCTAGTCTCGCCCGTCGATCGGCGCGATGTCACGCCGCCGGTGGCGCCACGCCTGCAGTCGTGCGATCATGCCGGCGGGCTAGAACAACGTGTAGATGAACGGCGCGAGCGCCGAGCCCTGCCCGACGACCACCAGCACGCCGAAGAGCAGCGCGGCCAGGATCGCGGGCAACAGCCAGAATTTTTTGCGCTCCTTCAGGAACGCCCAGAGTTCGGCGAGAAATGACATGATGGTCGAAAATCAAAACTGACGCTTCATTCCCGGCCCCGCCTTCGCCGGCGGCACGCGGGGAATCCAATAACTCGCTGCGGCCGGGTCGCGTTTCAACCGCAGCGGATCTTTCCCGAACAGCCGCATCGCCAACCCGGCCGGCACCACCCCCACGACGTAGATCGCCGCGAGCGCGACCGGGCTCGTCACCTTATGCAACAGCAGTCCGAACTTCATCCACGCGCGGTTCGGCCCCGCCAGCACCCGCGGCCACACGAGCGCCAGCACGGCAAACCCACCCGCGACCGCCAGAGCCCAACCCTGCGGCGGGCCGCCGCGCAGCCAGGGCAACAGGCCGATGACCAGGAAAAACCCGGCGAACACCAGGCCGAACATGCGGTTCGAGCTTCCGGTGACGGGAACTGCGCGCGCGGAATCGGAAGACGGTGAAAAACGCGACATGCCGGGAGGATTGCCAACGAGAAATGCCGCAACGCGCCGCGGATGCCAGCGCGATCTCAGCCAGCACCCGTTGCCGATGAAGCACTCTTTCTTTCAGGCAACTCCCACCCGAAAGGTGGAGCCCGATGTCCCCATCGGGCTCTGGTGGGTGCGCTCTCAAACCACCTCGATGAGGACATCGCGCTCCACCCCAACGGCACGCTGGCATTGTGACTCACGGGCACTCGCACCGGATCCGCCACAGGCGCCAGGCGGACCAACGCTCGTAGTCCGGCCGGACCGGCGACCGCTGCGACGTGGCCCCGGGGAACCGCAACTCGAGCGTCGCCACCGGCCGGGCGTTCCAAAGCGCCGCCGGCACCACGACGGAGATCTCGCCCCGGTCCCCTGCCTCGATCCGGCCCAGGCCGGTGCCGGCAAAGGCCACCTCGGCGACGGCCCGGCGCGGCGTGCCTTCGGCTTCGGCGTCGAAGATCAGCCGCACTTCGCCGGTCGCGGGTTCGGGCCGGAAGCGGAGGACGAGCCGGCGCTCGTTGGTGCGCGGGATGCCGTCGGACTCCGCATCCGTGATCCCGGTCACAAGATGGCGAAAGCCGTTGCCGCCCGGTCCAAAATCGATCGCTCCGCCCGACGGTGCCAGCGTCGCGGCTTCCTGAAACAACGCATGTTCCCCGGTGAGCGGGATGCCGCCGGGGCCCCTCGGTCCGATCCACCACGTGACGGTGCGCGCCTCGAGGTCGTCGCCAAACTGCGAGGCGTCGTGTCGGCGTTGAAACATGTAGCTCCACCACGGCAGCGCGTAGGCGCCGATCTCGCGACGCGTCAGCTCCAGCGCGACCGCCGCGCCGATGTGCCACGTCTCGCGACCGAAGACGAGCAGCCTCGGTTGGCGCGTCGGTTCGTTCGCCAGAGCGGTCGCCACGCCGTCACGAATCGAAAGCCCGAGTTCCCCGACGGCGACCGGCCGGCTCCGCAGCGCATAGCCGGCCGTGACGACCGCCAGCGCCACGACTCCCGCGCTCATCGGCGTGCGCCACCACGCTTCGAGCGGCCGCGCCACCAGCGCCACGCCGAGCAGGCCGCCAAAGAAATAGATCCCCTGGTAGAGATAACCGTTATAGTGCCGGATCCCGCCGGACTGCGCCACGCCCCACACGAGGCAGCAGGCGAACGCGGCCCCGAGCAGCGCGGTCGCCGCGAAGTAGAACCGCCGCTCCGCCGGCTCGAGCCGCCGCCGCCAGCCCCACGCGACCAGCGGCGGCCCCGCCAGCACCGCCGCCCAGACCAGCATGCCCCCCAGATGCTCGCGCAGAAAACGCCACGTCTCCGGTCCGACGGTCGTGAGGAACCGGTCGTGTTCGCGCGATGCGACGGGAAAGGAAAAAAAGAACAGCAGCGACTGCCCCACGCCCTTCGGCTCCCCGGCGTTGGCCATGATCCGTCCCAGAATCGCGGAGACGTTGCTGCGGCTGCCGCGCGCCGCCACATCGATCGCCAGCGGCAGGAGAAAGATCGCGATCAGCGCGCCCGCCATCAGGATCATCCGGCGATGCGCCGGCCAGAACGCGGGCCGCGCGCTGGCGCCGCCGCCGTCTCGCCGCCACCGGAAAATCCCGAGGCCGACAGCCAGCGCCCCGATGCCGCCGACGAAGAGCGGCATCACCACGTGGCCATGCGCGAGAAATCCGCCGGCCAGCACCAGCCAGCCCGCGTGCCGGAGCCGGCCCAGCGCCACGACGGTGCCCGCGGCGAGAAAACAGAACAGCGGTAGCGCGAGCACGTGCGGCGGCCACACGCTCGTCAGGCTCTCGCGGTTGTATCCGAAAAACCACGCCGCCGCCGCCAGCGCCAGCGGCACGAACGCCCGCCCCCGCACGACCGACTGCAGCAGCATCAGCCCCGCGACGAAAAAGAAGCTCTGCAGCGCCGCACTCGCGAGCAGGTGGGCGTTGCCCGGCGACGGCACCAGGCCCAGCCAGTCGTGCAGCACCCGTTCGCCGAGCGCATAGACGTAGAAGAAGGCCGGTCCCGGATGATGGAACTCATACCGCGAGTAGTTGCCGTGGATTTCGGCGAAGCTCTTCGCGTGGTGAATCTGGAGCGCGTTGACCGCGAAATCGGCGAACTCGAGGAACGGCACGCGAAAGAACACGTCGAACCGGCTCGCGACCAGCAGCGCGAGGAGTCCCCCCAGGATCGCCGCGCTCTTGAAACGGACGGACTGCCATCGACGTTGCGGCATGCCCTGGGATCAGCGCCGATCCCGGCCCAATTCATCCTCGATCAGGCGGCCGAGGCACTCAGGAGAGAGATTCGCGCCCGCCACCTTGCGGCCCCCGATCAGCACCGTCGGTGCGGAGGATATCCCGGCGTCGCCGCAACGGCGGCCCTCGCTGATGACCTCCGGCCGGAGCGCTTCCAGGCGCCGCTCGAGATCGGTCGCATCGAGGCCCAGCGCGCGAAAATGCTCCGCGATCTGGGCAGGGGTGACATGGCCGGGCGGGCGAGGCGCGAGGAGCCGCGCCCAGAGTTCGTAATATTTGCCCGTGGGTTCGGCGAGCCTCAGCGCCGCCGTCTGCAGGATCGAACGCGCGCCCAGCAACCGCGGCAGGATCGTGAAACGCGCCCGCTCCCCGTAGCGTTCCGCGAGACTCATGAACTGGGGAAAATGCACGGCGCAGTGCGGGCAGTTCGGATCGTAGAACACAACCACGTTCAGTCCGTCCGCCTTCCCGACGAAAGGCACCGGGCGAGGCACGATCCGCCCGAGGTCGACGGGCGCAACCCACGGATCAAAGCGGCAGGCGCGCATCTCGTTCGGCCGCTTCGAATCGGTTAAGGACGGCAGCGCGCGCCCATCGCTCTCCTCCAGTTCCTGCGCGGCCGCCCCCTGATCCAGCGGGCGCGTGCCGAGCCGGTTCACGAACACCAGCACTCCCACGAGCAGACCGGCTCCGGCCAACATCCCGAGCGCGGCGAAGCCCAGCTCCGTGCCGCGGTCCGCTTCCGCGATCGGCTGGAAGCCGCCCCTCCGGCGGCGGACGGCGTGCAGTGCAAAGAGCGCGAGCACGAGCCCGGCCGAGGACAGGCAGAGCCAGCACATCACCTGGCTGACCACCACCATGGTGAACACCAGGTAGGCCGAATACACCAGGCCGAGACTCACCGCGACCTCGCTGCCAACGTGGAAGCCGCGCGCCCATCGGGGCGACACCACGAGTTGGGCGAGCGCCAGCAGTGCCACGCCGAAATAGAACGCAAAACCCCAGGCTGCATTCGAAATCCCCAGCAGATGGCTCGCCCGCAGCGCGGCGACTTCGCGGCAGCCGATCTCCACCACGGGCAACGGCTTCATCAATCCGAGGCAGCCCTGATCGAATCCGCGCGCCTTCTGGATCCAGAGGTGCACGGCCAGCACCATCCCCGCCAGCGCCAGCCAAAATATAATCCGGTTGATCTTCACGCCCCGGGGTTGTGGCGGTGGCGGTGGCGTTTTGCACGAAGGAAACCACGCGCGTCGCGCAGGTTGATGGTTGGCGGGTGCCGGAAAATTCGACTGCATGACCTGACAAGAATGCTCCCCACGCTCACCATCACACCGGAACAACGGGCGGCCCGCACGCCGCCGCCCGAATTCGTGGTCCACGGGGCCACGGCCCTGCGCAAGCACGGCTGCCTCCTGCTGCACGGTGTGTTTTCTCCGGAGTTCATCGCGACGTTGCGTGACACCGCGCTCGCGCGCAACGAACCGCTCCAGCGCGCGCAAAATCCGCACGAGACCGGGGAAGTCGGCAACCGCCGTTTCATGCGTCCGCTCGATCTCGCGGGACCGTTCGTCTCGCCGGATCTGCTCGCCAATCCGTTCGCGTTCCCGATCCTCCGCGCCGTGGTCGGCGAGGAACTCGTGCTGGGTGTCTGCGGCACCGTGACTTCCCTGCCGGGCGCGACGGAGCAGCACATCCACCGCGACTGTCCGCCGCTGTTCAACAAGGTCGTCAACCGCATGGTGCCGGCGCACGCGGTGAATCTGTTCGTGCCGCTCGTCGAGTTCAACGCGAGCACGGGGACCACGCGGCTCTTTCCCGGCACGCACATCGACACCGACACCGCCCCGGCCGACGCGGCCTTCATCGATCCGGTGATTCCGGTCGGCTCGTGCCTGCTGGTGGATGGCCGGCTCTACCACCAGGGCCGGCCGAATCGCTCTGACCTCGAGCGGCCGCTGCTCTTCTTCATCTTTCAGCAGCCCTGGTTCAAGGACTACAAGAACCACCCCCGGCTCCCGTGCCTGCGGATCAGCGACGCCGAATACGCCCGGCTGCCGGAGGAGCACCGCCGGCTCCTGGAGTGGACCGAGCACTACCGCCACGGCCTCTATTGAGCGGCCGGACGCCCGCCCCATGCGCTGCCTGCGACTCCCGTTTCAATTCGATCCCACCCGGCTGCGGGCGGATCTCGCCCGGATCGCACCCGGGGAATGGATCCCGCACATGCAGCGTCGCCACTACGACGGCGAATGGAGCGGCGCGCCGCTGCGCTCGCCCGGCGGCGCGGCCGGCAATCTCGTGCCCGACGCCCGCGACGGCACGGAATTCCGCGACACCGCGCTGCTCGCGCGCTGCCCGTATTTTCGCGCGGTGCTCGCGAACTTCCCCTGCCCCCTCCAGGCCGTCCGCCTCCTGCGGCTGCACGCCGGCTCCAGCATCGCGGAGCACATCGATCACGCGCTCGATTTCGACGAGGGCGAGGTGCGCCTGCACATCCCGATCGTCACCAGCGACGCCGTGCGGTTCTACCTCGACGGCGCCCGCCTCGTGATGGCGCCGGGCGAGTGCTGGCATACGAACGTGAATCTGCCGCACAGCGTCGACAACCACGGGACCACCGACCGCGTGCACCTCGTGATCGACTGCCGCGTCGACGCCTGGCTCCGCGGGGTGTTCGCGACAACGCCTCCGCCGCCGTGCGATCACTACGCCGCCGCACTGACCCTGGGCGCGGCGCCCGCCCCGGCCCCCCTGCTGGAGGTTTTCGCCGCGGGCGCGACGGCGCCGGTCAAATTCCACACCGAGCGGAGCACGCTAACCCTGACCTGGCCCGGCGCGCACTCCTGGCAGTTGCGGCTGAAGCTGCCCGACGCGGCGGCCTCCGCCCCGGGCCCCTGGACCGCGCGGCTGGAAAGCTCGCCCGACCCCGAGGGCCGGCACCGGAGCGACTACACCGCGCTCCTCGCACGCTTCGCGCAGGCGTTTCCCGGCCTCGCCATCACGGCCGAAGGTCTCGCATGAACGGCGCCCTGCCCTATCGGTTGCGCCACGAGTCGGGTGCGCCGCTGGTCGAGTGGATCGCCGGCGATGGCGCGCGGTTCACCGAGCCGTTTTTCGAGGACAGCATCGCCCGCCTCGTGCGGACGAATCCCGCCAACGCCGGCTCGCGCCGCGCGCGCACGCCCCTCTCCGCCCTGCTCGAGGGCAAACCGGGCGTGCCGCCGGACGCGTTCATTTTCCATACCTCCCGGTGCGGCTCGACCCTGGTCGCGCAGATGCTGGCCGCGCTGCCCCGGCACCTCGTCGCCTCGGAGCCGCCGATCCTCGACGATCTCCTGAGCCTCCGCCGGCGCGTGCCTCCGGCCGGCGACGAGGCGTGCGGCGCGTGGCTGCGGGGCGCGCTCGCCGCGCTCGGGCAGCCGGCCGCCGGCGGCACGGACCGGTTCTTCGTGAAGCTCGACTCCTGGCACCTTTTCGCCCTGCCGCTCATCGCGCGGACGTTTCCCGGCGTGCCGCTGCTCTTCGTGCACCGGCATCCCGTCGAGGTCCTCGTATCACTGATGCGGAAGCCGAGTCTGCTGCTGGTGCGCGGCACGGTCACCGCCGACGAGCTCGGGCTCTCCGACCAGGAGATCGAGTGCCTGTCCCGCGAGGAACACGCGGCCGCGCTCCTCGGCGCGCTCTTCCGCGCCGCGCGCACGCATCGCTCCGCCCTCGTGCCGGTGGCCTACGAACGGCTCCCGGCCTTCGTCTGGGAGGACTGGCCAGGGTGTGCGTTCACGCCGGAAGAACGCGCCCTCCTGCAGACCGCGTCCACCCGCGACACCAAATTCCCCACACGCGCCTTCACGCCGGATGTGGCCGAGAAACGCCGCACCGCCACTCCCGCCGTGCTGGCCGCCGCGGCCCGCTGGGCCGAGCCGGACTACCTCCGCTGGCTCGCGGTCGCCTGAGGCGCGCCGCGCGCGTCAGGCCGGTCCCGGCGAAAAATACACGGTCTTTCCCGGCGCCGTCGGGGGCGTCCACTCCATGAGGAAGTGCGTCGGCAGTTGCTCGATCACCACGAAGCCGAGCTTCGCGTAGAACTGGACCGCCGGATTCGCCGCATCCACATGCAGGCGGAGCACGCGTTTGCTCTGCACGCACTCCGCCTTGACCGCGTCGATCACCGCCTGGCCGAGACCCTTGCCGCGGTGATCGCGATGCACCGCCAGGTCCGCGAGGTAGACCTCCTTCGCGTCCTGGGTCACGATGAACCGACCGACGGTCTCGCCCCCGAGTTCAATGACGCAGTCCTTCGTGTCCCAGCGCGATTTCACCTTTTTGTAGTGCGCATGATGCGCCCGGAACTGCATTTCCGTGAGCTGCTGCGCCAGCGCCGCCTGCTCCGGCGCCCAGTATTGCAGCCCCAGTCGCTCCGCATCGATCTGGCCGCGCAGCGCGCGCAGGAACGGCTCATCGTCAGGTCGGACGGGACGGAGTTGCAGGACGACGTTCATGAGGGGTGACGGGGAAGCAGGGCGTTGAAGTGGCCAGCGCGGCGGACGTCCCGGCGCTGGCCGCGCGCACTGAAAACGAGCCGGCCCGCGATCTTGTCAAACCTCCTCTCCCGCCGCGCACGCGTTTGCGACGACGGCAATCTGCCAGGACGTCGCGCGGCAAAAAAGCACGCGATCGGCGTTTCGAGGATTGAGTTTCCCGCCGTGCCCGATTTGGTCAGGGCACCCCGACGCCCACCGGACGTTGTTCCAGTTTCTCAGTCGGCCGACTCCCGCTTCATGGTCGGCCCGCGCCCACCGATTCCGCCGGCCGTCATGGCCTCGCCTGTGGCGCGCGGTGATTTCCCGTCAGCACCCACGCCCATGAAGCCCTCCCGTCGCACGCTCGTCCTCCCACCCTTGGGCGGAGCTGTGGCGCACGCCGAACTTCATCGATGAACACCCCCGTCGTTCCCGCCACCTACACCGCCTGCCTGAACGAGGAGTTCGTCCTGCACCTCGAGGACCAACGCACGCAGGTGCTCGTCCTCAAGGCCGTGGATCTGGTGCACGACAATGACGACCAGCTCGCGTTTTCGCTCCTGTTCGCCGCGGCGGCCGGTGCGCCCCTGCCCCAGGGGCTCTACCGCCTCAGCCACGCCCGGCTCGGCACCATCGATTTGTTCCTCGTTCCCCTTCAACGAAAGCGGGACGGCCTCTCCTACGAGGCCGTCTTCAATTTGCTGAAGGACGAAGCGCAATAACCACCATGGCCGCGAGGCCGTGACAACGAAACCGTCCTCAAAAACAACAAAGCTATGTCGGAACCATTCCTCGGAGAAATCAAAGCGGTCGGCTGGAGTTTTGCCGCGCGCGGATATGCGCTCTGCAACGGCCAGATCCTGAGCATCGCCCAAAACACCGCCCTGTTCTCGCTCCTCGGCACCACCTACGGCGGCAACGGCCAGACCACGTTCAACCTGCCCAATCTCCAGGGCCGCGTGCCCATGCACCAGGGCCAGAGTCCCGGCACATCGCTCTATCAGATCGGCCAGACGGCCGGCGCGGAAGCGACCACGCTTGGCATCAATCAGATGCCGATGCACTCGCATGTGGCGCAGACGACCGTGACGCCCACCACGACGCCGATCACGGCGACCACCACCATCAATGCGATCCACCGCCCCCCGGCCCGGCAGTCCGCGCCCACCGGCGGCGTGTTGACCGGCGGTCTGGACGCGGTCAACAACAACACGGTCGACATCTTCGCGCCGCCCGGCACCGGGAGCCCCGTCACCCTGGACGCCAGTGCCGCCACCACCGCCATCTCCGGCGGCACCGTCACGGCGTCGGCCGCGACCACCGTCGGAAATGCCGGCAACAGCCAGCCGTTCGCGCTCCTGCAGCCGTATCTGGTGGTGAACTACATCATCGCGCTCCAGGGCATCTTCCCGTCGCGCAACTGATCGACCGGGGCGTCCTCCGCTCCCGCCCGCCGCGCCGGATCGATCCGGGCGGCGGGCTTTTTTCCATCGCCGCAGTCGTTCGCGGGGATCACCGGATTGCCAGCTCGAATCCGCCGCCCTTCACTACCTTTCCCTCCATGCCCCTCGCGCGCATGCTGCCCTTCCTGGCCGAGATCGGCCTCGTCGTCCGGGAGCGCCCGCTGCCCGCCGCGACCTTCCTGCCGGGCATCCTCATCGAGCGCGGCACGCTCGTGATCGATCGCGACAGACTCGCCTACCCGGGCGATCTCCTCCACGAGGCCGGACATCTTGCCGTCGTGCCGCCCGCCGAGCGCGCCACGTTGCATGACAACCTCCAGACCGGCCCCGGCGAGGAGATGGCCGCCATCGCCTGGTCCTACGCCGCCGCCCTGCACCTCGGCATCGACCCCGCCGTCGTGTTTCACTCCGCCGGATACAAGGGCGGCGCGCAGTCCCTGATCGAGAACTTCGGCGCCGGCCGCTATTTCGGCGTCCCGCTACTCCAGTGGTATGGACTCACGCGGGAGCGCGACGACGGCTCGGGAGCAGCCGTCTACCCGAAGATGGACGGCTGGCTCCGGCCCGCGCCCCCGGCCACCTGATTGTCCGCTCCGCCCTGCCCGCCGTCCGGCCCGCTGGGCGCTCAGGCAACACCGAGCCTCGATAACGCGACCCTCGTTTCCATTCTTCGCAGTCGTTCTCGTTCTCTCGCGATCGACGAGCAGCCTGCGAGAGCACGATTACAAAAACGAGGAACGAGAACCCACGACCTGTTCGCCTGACGTGGCGCCATGCTCGTCCGGCCCCGTCGCTCCCTCGTTACCCGGCCGCGGAAAAAAACGCGCGGCAAAGCGCTCGGTCGCGAACGCCTCGGCGCGATAGCCCAGCGCCGCGGCGACCGCCATGACCTGCGGATGCCGCGCGATGCGCCCGGGCTCCGGCCAGTCAGCCAGCGCGAAGCGATGCCGGTCGACGATCCTGCTCCGATCGATCCGCGTCCACCGCTCCGGCGACACGCCCACGAAAGCGCCGAGCCGCGCCAGCGCGTCGCCCGCCGGGTCGAACAGCTCCTCGTAGCGGAGCCGCAACCAGGGAATTCCCGCCTCGCGTTCCAGCCGCAGGCCGAACGCATTCACCTCCGCCCAATAGACGAGGCATTTCTCGAACGGCGTGAGCGCTGGCCACGCGGCGCCATACTCCGGAAAACTCACGCCCCCATCGGACGGCGAGATGAATTCCTTCGCCGGCAGGTGCGGCAGCAGCGGCGGCACGAAGGCGCCATGCGACACCCACGAGCACGCCGTCGGCACCGGGTGCCGCACGAGGTGCACCACCCGCACCCGTCCGGCCAATCGCTGCGCCAGCCACGGCACGCTGCTCCAGCACGGATGGCCCGCTTCGAAATAGTCGCGAGACTCCAGCGTCCGCTCGATCTCCGCGAGGTGCCTCGTCACGCGCCGCGCGGTTCGCTCGTCGAGCGCGCCCGGATCGCCGGCGCCGAGCATCCGCCGCGGCGCGTAGCCGTCGTGCAACGGCTCATGCTCCACGCGCAGCCGATCGCCACCGGCTTCGGCCAGCGCCTGCGCGAGCCACTGCGTGCCGCAGCGCCCGGTCGAGAGCACAAACGTCGCGAGGTGCATCGCGGCCAGATTCGCCGCGGCCCGCCGGCACCGTCAACCCTCCGTTCCCCGCTTCTGATACACCACGTCCGCATCATGCTCGTCCGGCAGCCGGCGATGATGGCGGTCGAACCGCAGATGCGGCACGTCGCCCGGGGCGATGCGCAGCACCGGCCGGAAGCCGGCGCTGCACGCGGCATCCGTAAACCGGAAATGCGCGAAGCGAATCGCCAGCAACCCGC
>CAZENI010000081.1:0-22041 GCA_964513055.1 uncultured Opitutus sp. | reverse complement strand
GACGGGCGGATGCCGGCGAAGGTAGCGAGCGCGAAGTAACCCACGAGGTATCCGGGCTTGTGACCGCTGCGCGCCGGGCCGGAATACGTTTCCAGAAACGCGAACATCTCCGCGATCCGCTCGACAGCCATCACGAGCGGGATGCCGCGCGCGATCTCGTATTTGCGGATCGCCTTGATCGGGTTCGTCGTAATCCAGCGGCGCGACGCATGCGCGCAGAACTCGAACAGAGCGTGGAGGTAGGTCCTGAGATTATTCCACGATTTTTTCGACTGTCCCCAGGTGCCCATGACGGTTTCGAGTTCGGTAGTCGTGATCGTGTCGAGCATGCGCCCTGGAAATGCCCGCAACAGGAGCTTCACGACCTTCCGATAGTCCACGACGACGGGCATACTGACCTCCCCTTCCCGGTCCCGCATGAATTCGGCGGTTGCTGTCTCGACGCTCGCCGAAACCAGGGGCGCGCGGTAGTTGGTCAGAAACCAATCGACCGCCGCGGACAGCGAATGCTCGCCGAGCCGGTCAAACGCGAGTTCAGCAAGTCGGACTTGCGCAGCGTTCAGGCGCGTGTTGACCGGAACGACTTGGTTGCCTTCGGAATTGGCGGCCTGAACCCCGAGTCGGTTCAGTTCCCCAAGAGCGTCCTCCCGAGACTTGAACTTCTTCCGGACCCGCTCGCCGTTCAGGTAACCGACAACCTGAAAAGTCTGGTAGCTGACCCCGTGATCTTTTGCAGTGATCCGGCGAATCCGAAAGTCACTCGTCTTTTTGCGCGCCCTCATGGCGGAGGGCGATGCGTCAACTCGTGCCAGCGAAACTGGCACGAATTGGAAGTTTTCTGACTCTCTCCCTCTGTCAGAAGTGGTGCCCGGGGTGGGGGTCGAACCCACAAGACTTTCGTCGGAAGATTTTGAGTCTACTGCGTCTGCCAATTCCGCCACCCGGGCGAACCAACCAGTCCGCGCAACGTAAGTTCGGGCGCCCCGGTGTCCACGCCAAATTCTTGCGCGCAATTTTGAACGTCCCCGCCATCGCCGCGTCTTTCCCTGCGTTGGTTACCCGTTCTTTTTGGGAAGTTCATAGTTTGCAGTTCAAGTCGGCAAGGGCGCCAGGGATCAAATCCTGGCGCCCTTACTGTTTTTGCCGGGCGCAGCCCCCGCTGAAAACGTCTTTCAACTTTCACCCTTCAACTTTCAACTCGGCACAAATGCCCGACTTCCGCGCCTTCTGCACGCCGCCGACCGCCGAGCCCGCGACTCTCACGCTCTCGCCCGAGGAATCGCACCACCTGGTCGTCGTGAACCGCGCCCGCCCCGGCGATACCGTCGTGGCCTTCGACGGCCGTGGCGCCGAGTGGATTTGCGAGCTAACCGGCGACCGCAAGCAGGGCGCCACGCTCAAGGTCCGCTTCAAGCAGAAGCTCACGCCCCTTCCCTACGACATCACCCTCGGCCAGGCGCTGCCCAAGGGGCAGTTCATGGACGCCATCGTGCGCAAGGCCACGGAGATCGGCGCCGCACGCATCGCCCCGCTCGAGAGCGAGCGCACGCAGGTGCACCTCGACGGCGATCGCTCCGACAGGAAGATCGAGAAATGGCAGACAGCCGCCCTCGAGGCCGCCAAGCAGTGCGGCAACCCGTTTGTGCCCGAGGTGCTCCCGGTGCAAAACGCGTCGGTGTTCATGGAGGCCGCACGCGGCTACGATCTGAAACTGATCGCCAGCCTGCAGCCCGGTGCGAAGTCTCTGAAGACCGTGCTCGCCGCCTTCCGCGCGGCGCAGAATCGCGCGCCGAAAAAAGTGCTCTGGCTTATCGGGCCAGAGGGAGACTTCACGCCGGCCGAGATGAGCCTGTCGCAGAGCACCGGCTTCGAGCCGGTCACGCTCGGGCCGCTCGTGCTCCGCTGCGAGACGGCGGCGGCGTATGCGTTGAGCGTCCTCAGCTACGAGCTGCAGAATCCGTAGCCGAGGCGCAGCGCGGGGCGCTGCACGGGTTGAAAGTTGAAAGGTAAACGTTGAAAGACCGGGCGGCCCGCCGCGGGCGCCGCTCCTCTTTCAACTTTCAACCTTCAACTTTCAACCGCAGCGCGAAAGGCGCGCACCGCTTACCACACCAAGAGCCCGCCCGCGAACGTCAGCCCGGCGCCGACGCTGCAGAAGATGATGCGGTCGCCGTCCGAGAAGATGCCCTCCTCGGCGGCCCAGCCCAGCGCCATCGAGACGCTCGCCGCGCTCGTGTTGCCGTATTTCCCGATCGTCACGACAAACTTGTCGTAGGGGATGCCCACGCGCTTGCTGACGGCCGTCAGGATGCGGGCGTTGGCCTGATGCGGCACGATCCAAGAGATGTCGTCCGGCTTCAGGTGCTCGCGCGCGAGGGTCTGCTCGATCTGCTCCGCGAACCCCACGACGGCGTGCTTGAACACCGACGTGCCGTTCATCTGCAGATAGAAATGCTTCATGTCACCGCCCTCCGATTCCGGCCACGGCATCAACGCGCCGCCGCCCGGCCGCTGGATCGCGTCGAACTGATCCGCGTCCCCGCTCAGCCCCATGCGGTGCAACCGGTGGCCACCCGGGTCATTGGTGAGAATCGCCGCGCCCGCCCCGTCGCCGAAGAGAAACGCCGTCTCGTGATCGTCCGGATTCGTGATGCGTGACAGCAACTCGGCCGTGACGACGATCATGTTCTTCGCCGTGCCGCACCGGATGAAGGCGCGGCCCACTTCGAGGGCGTAGAGCCAGCCGGAGCAGGCGGCGTTCAGGTCGAATGCCAGCGCCCGCGGGATGCCGAGCCGGCGGGCGAGCGCGCTGGCCGCGGACGGCACCGGCTGGTCGGGAATGATGGTCGCCATGATCACCCCATCGATCTGGGAAGCCTTCATCCCGGCCTGCGTGAGCGCGTGCTGGACGGCGATCGCCGCCAGATCCGTCGCGGTCTCGTCGTCCGCCGCATAGCGCCGCTCCTTGATGCCGGTCAGCCGGATCATCTCCTCCTCCGTGCGGTGCGGAAACGCTTTTAGGATTTCGCTGTTGGCGCGAATGCTCGCCGGCGCGGCGTGCCCAACGCCAGCGATACAGACCGTGTCAGGGTTGGTGCTCAATCGAACCCCATGAAAGCCGCGCCCCGCCGCGCGTCCACTCAAGACTTCCGCGTGGACAGGTAGCGCGTCACGTCATCGCCGGACACCCGTCCGCCCGGCCCGGTCGCCTCGATCCCGGTCACCGTCGCCGGATCGAGGCCGGCTTCCTGCGCCAGCTTGGTGGCCCGGGGGGTCCAGATCAGCGCCACCGGCTTCGCCACCGCCACGGGCGCGGCCGGAGCGGCGGGAGCGGCGGGAGCACCGCCGCCGGTCACTGAAGCTTGCGCGGCGAGGTGGCGGAGCGATTCGTCGCTCGTTTCGATCTGCAGAAACGGTGCACCGGCCGGCTTGACGTCGCCCCCAGCCACGAGAATCGCGCGGATCGTGCCGTCGCAGGGCGCCTCGAACTCGAAGACCGATTTGTCGCTCTCCAGCTCGGCGATTTTCTGCCCCTTGGTCACGCGGTCGCCGGGCGCGATCTTGAGGGCGATGACGGTGAGTTCGTTCACGGTCGCACCCATCGAGGGAATCGTCACATCAATCAGAAAGGTTTCCATCCGGAGGTTTTGTTGGCGGGAGTGTGGGAGGGGAAGCGGGGCGGTCAAGGGGGCGTCCGCCCCCCGCTTTGGCCCGATCTTTCTCTTTCCTCTTTCTCTTACTCTTTCTCTCTCCGGCCCGTGACGGCCAAGAAAGATAAAGAGAAAGAGGAAAGAGAAAGACGATCGACCCTACGCCCGCGCCGCCCGCCACACCGCGAGACACGACGCCATCAGCGCCGGCATCGCCGCGAGCGGAATCATGTTGGGGCCGTCGCTGATCGCGCTGGCCGGATCCGGGTGCGTCTCGATGAACAGCCCCTCGGCGCCCGCCGCGAGCGCGGCCTTCGCGAGCGGCGGCACGAATTCCCGCTGGCCGCTGCTCTTGCCGCCGCCGGCGCCGGGAAGCTGCACGGCGTGGGTGGCGTCGAAGATGGTCGGAAAGCCGTTCTGCCGCATGATCGCAAACGAGCGCATGTCGACGACCAGGTTCTGGTAGCCGAAGGTCGTCCCGCGCTCCGTCTGCCAGATCTCGCGGGCCTTCCCTTCGCGGAGCTTGCCGGTGACGTGCACCATCTCCTGCGGCGAGAGAAACTGGCCCTTCTTCACGTTGACGATCTGTCCGGTCGCCGCCGCCGCGAGCAGGAGGTCGGTCTGCCGGCACAGGAATGCGGGAATCTGGATCACGTCACACACCGCGGCGACGGCGGCGACCTGCGCCGATTCATGCACGTCGGTGAGCACGGGAAAGCCGTAGTCCTTCTTCACCATTTCGAGCAGCAGGAGGCCCGTCTCGATGCCGGTGCCGCGCGGACCGGCGGCGGAGGTCCGGTTCGCTTTGTCGAACGAGCCCTTGAACACGATGTTCAGGTCCCCCTGCGTGCGGCGAAGGTGGACGAGGGCCTCGGCGACGGTGCGGCAGACCTTCTCGCTCTCAAGCGAGCACGGGCCGGCGATGAGCAGGAGTTTCTTGGGATCGAAGAGCATGGGCGGAATGCCGAAGTCCAAATGCCGAATGCCGAATGACAATCAACCGCTCAAATCAGCGGCTCGAAACCCGGCGTTTGGCACTCTGCACTCCTCATTTGCGCGCCTTCGCCGCTTTGCGCTGCGACGTGCCCGGCTTCTTCTTGTTCTTCAGCGCCGCGCCGATGAAAGCCTGGAAGAGCGGGTGCGCCTTGTTGGGCTTCGACTGGAATTCCGGATGCGCCTGCGTGCCGAGGAACCACGGGTGCCCCTTCAGCTCCATCACCTCGACGAGGTTCCGGCGCGGGTTGATGCCGCTGACGATCAGGCCGGCGCGCTGCATCTGGCCGACGTAGGCGTTGTTCACCTCGTAGCGATGCCGATGCCGCTCGCGCACGCTGTCGGCGCCATAGGCCTTGTGCGCCAGCGTGCCGGGCGTCAGCGCGCACTCGTAGCTGCCGAGCCGCATCGTCGCGCCCTTGTCGATGATCTCCTTCTGCTCCTCCATCATGTTGATGACGGGATGCGCCGGCCGCGGCTCGAACTCCATGCTGTTGGCGCCTTTCAGTTTCAGCACATTCCGCGCGAACTCGATCACCGCGATCTGCAGGCCCAGGCAGAGGCCGTAATACGGCACCTTGTTCTCGCGCGCATAGCGCGCCGCCGCGATCTTGCCCTCGGTGCCGCGATCGCCGAAGCCGCCCGGCACGAGGATGCCGTCGAGACCCTTCAACAGCGTGAGCCCGCCCTTCTCCTTGTTCTCGACGTCCTCCGCGTCGATGCGGCGGATGACGACCTTGCAGTTGTGGGCGATGCCCGCGTGCGTGATCGATTCGTAGACGGATTTGTAGGCGTCCTGCAGCTCGATGTATTTGCCCACGACGCCGATCGTCACCTCGTGCTTCGGGTTGAGGATGCGGCCGACGATTTCCTCCCAGATGTTTTTCGCCGGCGGCGGATTCGGCAGCCCGAAGAGATCGAGCACGAGTTGATCCATGCCCTCCTTCTGCAGCGCCAGCGGGAGCTCGTAGATCGAGTGCTCGACATCGCGGCACTCGATGACGGCCTTCACGTTCACGTTGCAGAACATCGACAGCTTGTCGCGCAGGTCGTGATCGAGCGGGTGATCGGTGCGGCACACGAGCACGTCGGGCTGGATGCCGATCTCGCGGAGCTTGGCGACGGATTGCTGCGTCGGCTTGGTCTTCAGCTCGCCCGCGGCCTTGAGGAACGGCACGAGCGTCACGTGGATGAACACCACGTCCTTCGGCCCCACCTCGAGCGCAAACTGTCGCATCGCCTCGAGGAAGGGCAGCCCCTCGATGTCGCCGGTGGTGCCGCCGATCTCCGTGATCAACACGTCGGCGTCCTTCCCGCCCGCGTAGATGCGGTCCTTGATTTCGTTGGTGACGTGCGGGATCACTTGCACCGTCTTGCCGAGGTAGTCGCCGCGCCGCTCCTTCTGGATCACGGCCTCGTAGACCTGGCCGGACGAGAGGCTGTTGAGCCGCGAGAGTTTTCCGCTCGTGAAGCGCTCGTAGTGCCCCAGGTCGAGATCGGTTTCCGCGCCGTCTTCGAGCACGTAGACCTCGCCATGCTGGAACGGGCTCATTGTGCCCGGATCCACGTTCAGGTAGGGATCGAATTTCTGGATGCGCACGATCAGCCCGCGCATCTCCAGCAGCGCCCCCAACGCCGCCGCCGTCAGACCCTTGCCCAACGACGAAACCACACCGCCCGTGACGAAAATGTATTTCACGGGAAACAAGGTTGAGGCCGCGCGATTCAAGCGCGCAAGTAAAAGTTCGCGCGCGCACCCGCCGCGGGCCGCTGCGCGCGTGAAACTAGCTCTCAGGCGGCCGCCGCGACTATTTCACCAATTCCCACACCGCCCAACCCAGCCCGCCGATCAGCACCGCGAAAAACAGCAGCCACAGCGCCAGCTTCAGCAGCTTGATGCCGATCCAGATCACGAGCGCCACCACCAGCGTCGCCGCGAGCACCACGAGCCAGCGCGGCCAGGCGCTCAGGTCGATGAAGTAGGAATGGGTGACAGCCTCGGCGAACAAGCGGGTGAAAGTGAGAGTGAAGGTGAAAGTGAAACGCAAGCCCCGCGCTCTCCTGCGACTTTCCCCTTCACTTTCACTCTTACTTTCACTCTCACTCCCTCGTGCATTCCAAACCGCAGCTTCTCGCCTGGCTCACGTGTGACGGCGTTCACATCGATCCCGGTTCCGGCAAGCACACCATCCTCGGCATCTTCTCGAACATCCAGGCACGGGACTTCCCCGTCACGCATCCGTTCATGATCTGGTTTCTCACGCTCACGGATTGCAGCGTCGGCGAGCACAAGCTGCGGATCTCGATGGGGCTCGACGACGCCACGCCCACGCCGCTGCTCGAGCGGCCGTTCGAATCGCAAAGCCCCCTGCACCGGCTCAACCTGATCAACGAAATCCGCAACCTCTCGTTCCCCCGGCCCGGCGAATACTCGCTGCTGATCGAGGTCGACGACGAACCCCTCCTCGCGACGAGCCTGACGGTTTCGAGCTGATCCAACGGATCAATTCAGAAGCCAGGAAACCATGAACCAATTCCTATGCAGATTCCTGGCTTCCTGGCTTCTGAATTAAGGTCTGCATAATCCTCTTTTCATGTCCTCCTCCTCCTTCGATCTTATCGGCGTCGGTTCGCCCATCATGGATTTGCTCGCCCGCGTGCCGGACGAGTTCCTGCACCGGAACGTCGCCGGCGAGAAAGGCGGCATGGTGCTCGTCGACCACGACGAGATGGAGCGCATCGTCGGGCTCCTTGACGGCGAGCCCGCCTACGCCACCGGCGGCTCGGCCGCCAACGCCACCTTCAACGCCGCGCGCCTCGGGCTCCGCACCACCTTTCTCGGCAAGCTCGGCACCGACAATCTCGCGCGCGTCTACCGCCACGCCTTCGAGACCGCCGGCGTCGACGGCACGCGTTTCAAGCACGGCCCCCAGGCCAACGCCCGCTGCCTCGCCCTCGTCACGCCCGATGCGCAGCGCACCATGCGCACCTGCCTCGGCGCCGCGATGACGCTCTCCCCGGAGGAGATCACCGCGGCCGATTTCGCCGGCTGCCGCCACGCGCACATCGAGGGCTACCTCGTGTTCAACCAAGCGCTGGCCAACGCCGTGCTCACCGCCGCCCGCGCCGCCGGCTGCACCACCAGCGTCGATCTCTCGTCCTTCGAGGTCGTCAACGCTTCGCGCGACTGGCTGTTCAACCAGTTCCGGCGCGGCGTCGACATCGTCTTCGCCAACGAAGACGAGATCCGCGCGCTCTTCCAGGATCACGCCACGCCCTACGCGGCGCTGGCGCAGAAGCTCGCCGGGTTCGGCGTCCTGGCCGCCGTGAAGGTCGGCAAGGACGGCGCGTGGATCGCCCACGACGGCGCGCTGCATCGCATCGAGCCGGTCGCGGTCGCCGACGTTGTCGACACCAACGGCGCCGGCGACGCCTGGGCCGCGGGCTTTCTCTACGGCCACCTGCGCGGCTGGTCGCTGCCCGCCTGCGGCAACCTCGCCTCGCTCCTCGGCGCCGAGACCGTGATGCACATGGGCCCGATCATTCCCGAGACGCACTTCGAAATCCTCCGCCCGCGCGCGCTGGCCTTGGGATCGAGGTAGGGGCGGTTGTCCCCAACCGCCCTCGTTTGAGCAGGAGCCACGTGCCACAGCCAAGGCGCTTGAGGAAACGCGCACCTTCCCTTACGCCCCCTTCACCGGCCCCGTCGACTCCCCGATCACCAACTGCGGCTCAATCGTCTTGATCGCTGGCTTCGCGCGCAGCGGCTGATCGAGTTGCGAGAGGATCATCTCCGCCGCGGTCGCGATCGTGGTCTCGATGCTCTGATCGACGGTCGTGAGCGTCGGGGACGTCATGTGGCAGATGTCCTGGTTGTTGAACCCGGTGATCGAGGCATCGCGCGGCAGCTTGAGCCCCGCCTCCTGAAACCCGCGCAGCGCGCCGATCGCGATCTCGTCGTTGTGTCCGAGAAACGCCGTCGGCCGGTTCGGCAGCGCCATGAAGCTACCCGCGAGATTGCGACCATAGCGGAAATCGTTTTGCCGCTCGTGCAGGTGGTCCAGCGACATCGCACTCGTGGCGAAGTCCAGGCCCCGCGCGCGAAACGCCGACTGGATGCCGCTCAGCCGATCGATCCGGCTCACCGGTCCCTTGGTGATGCCGAGGAGCCCGAAGGTCCGGTGCCCCAGATCCACGAGATGATTCACCAGCGCCGCCATGCCCTCCGCCCGATCGAGCGCGACCGTGTTGGCGTTCTTCAAGCCATAGTGGTCGATGACGAGATGCGGGATCCCGTGCGCGATCAGCTCCGCGATGCGCGCCTCGATCTCCTCGCGATGGAAGTGCCCAATGAACACCACCGCCTCGACCCGCAGCGAAAGGAAATGCCGCACGACGTCCCGGCCCGAGCCCGGCGTGAAGACCTCGATCAACGACGAGAACCCCCGCGAGCGCAGCACCCGCTGCAGCGTCGCCAGCTTGCGCACGCCCGGGGGCGTCGCCAAATCCTCCATACAGATCCCGATCATCGAGGTGCGCTTGCCCTTCAGGTGCAACGCATGGGCGTTCGGCGTGAAGCCCGTCTCGGCCAGCGCCCGCTGCACGCGATCAATCGTCTTTTGCTTCAGGCCCGGCTGGCCGTTGAGCACGCGCGAGACCGTCGTGCGCGCCAGCCCGACATGCCGCGCAAAATCGGCCGTGGAGCGCAGGATTGCGGGAGGCTTGGGCTTGCTGGGAGTCGGCACGACGAGGGATCGGACTGGAGGCGCACGATGTCCGCGGACTCCCGAACGTGTCAACGGCTCGCCCGCCGCCGCGTCCGCTGCCTTCCCGTCAGGCAAAAAAACTCCGCCCGCGGCGGACTAACCCCTTGACGGCGGACACGTGTCCGCCGTCGCTTGTTGGGACTACCGAAACCCTCCGGTGCCCGCCGGCTCGCGCTGCCCCTCCCGCATCGCCCCGCACTTCCCGTGTGCGTCTGCCGTCGTGCCCCGACTTAACCCGATCATGACACCTCATCACATTGTCAGGCTAATCGGCCGCGCGTGCCTTGCACTCGCCGGCCTCGCCTTCGCGAACCTCGCGTTTGCCCAGGGCGCCGCCACCGGCACCATCGAGGGCCGCGTCCTCAACTCCGCCACCGGCTCCTATCTCGGCAATGCGGAAGTCCGCGTCGCCGGCACCGACCTGGTGACGACGACCCTGCCCGACGGGCGCTACCAGCTCACCCAGGTCCCGGCCGGCCCGCGGACCGTCTCCGTGTCCTACCCCGGCTTGGACAAGCTCGACCAGCCGGTGAACGTGACGGCCGGCACCGCGGCCACGCTCGATTTTTCGCTCACGAGCGGCCAATACGGCAACGTCGTGCGCATGGGCGAGTTCGTCGTCGGCGGCACGCGCGAAGGCAACGCCCGCGCGATCGTCGATCAGCGCATGGCTCCGAACATCACCAACACGATCGCGGCCGACGCCTTCGGCGCGGTCTCCGAGGACAATGTCGGCGAGTTCCTGAAATACATGCCCGGCCTCACCATCGACTACGTCGAGAACGACGCCCGCACCGTGCGCGTCCGCGGCATGTCCGCGAAATACGCCAGCGTGATGATCGACGGCAATCCCGTCGCCGCCGCCGACGTCGGCATCGGCACCGGCCGCGACTTCCAGTTCGAGCAGGTCTCGCTCTCGACGGTCGACACCATCGAGCTCAGCAAGACCCCGCTCGCCGATCAACCGGCCAACAGCCTCGCCGGTTCGATCAACGTGAAGAGCAAGAGCGCCCTCAACCAAAAGGGCCGCCGCATCAACTATAACGCCAACCTCACGCTTAACGAGTATGCGTTCCAGCTCGGCAAGACCATCGGCTGGGACAACCAGGAGCGCCGCAAGGCCCTGCCCGGCGGTTCGCTCGAGTTCTCCGACACGCTGATGGACGGCCGCCTCGGCCTCGTCGTCAGCGCCAACCACACCGGCACCTACGTCGAGCAGAAGATCATCGCCGCCCTCGGCCGCACCTTCAACGCCACCGCCGCCGACAACGACACCGAGATTCCCCGCATCAACTCGGTGAACTGGCAGGACGGCCTCAAGCCGACGTTCCGCGACGCGCTCCTGGTGAACCTCGATTTCAAGGCCACACCGGACCTCATCCTCTCGCTCCGCACGAGCTACAACTACTACAACGCGCCCTTCCACAATCGCAACTGGACCTTCGCCGCCGCCACGACCGCCGCAAGCCAGCCCGATGCGCCCAGCGCGACCTCGATGCGCACGATCGCGACCAGCGCCACCGACACCACCAACACCGTCACCACCGCCGGCACCAACTTCCGCAAGTATGGCGCCACCTTCCTGATCAACCCCGCGCTGGTCTGGAAGCTCACCCCCACCACCACGCTCGACGCCTCGACCGCCTACTCCCGTTCCTACCAGTGGTATGACTCCGATGCCGAGGGCTACTTCAACGTCGTGAGCGCCCGCATGCGCGGCGTGAGCTGGGGCTACACCAGCGACCGCAACGAGCCCAACCTCCAGCTCCGGCAGAACGCCGGCCGCATCGACGGCACGACCGACACCCGCAGCTTCTTCGACCTCGCGAACTACAACGACGCTGCGACCGTCACGCTGGCCCAGCGCGACTCCAAGGACCAGACGTTCAACGTCCGCGCCGACGCCACCGTGCGGCTGCCGCAACTACGCGCCCCGACCGTGCTCAAGTTTGGCGGCTACTCCAGCCTCCTGATCAAGGACATCGATACCTGGACGAAGAACTGGACGATGAACGTCGATCCGGCGCGCCCCGGCTACCTCAACCTCGCGAACTACAACGACCCCTACCACCCCTCCTTCAACAAGGGCGAGACGATCACCGACGTCCGCGGCGTCGTGGGCTCGGCCGCCTCGACCGACAAGTGGCGCCTCTATGATCTGTTCGCGACGGGCAACGTCGACCCGCTCTTCGGCCCCCAGGCGACCGCCGCCAACGCCACCACGCCGTTCTTCCTCACCACGGCCCAGGCCGCCGCCAACCTGCGCAACCGCCTCCAGAACATGTTCGATTTCAAGGAGACGATCAAAGCGGCTTACGTCCGCGCGGATTCCAAGCTGACGAAAAAGATCCAGTTCGCCGGCGGCCTGCGCTTCGAGAGCACCGACAGCCAGGGCAAGGCCTTCGACGACATCGGCAACGTGAAGACGGTCGCGCAGACCGGCACGACCGACACGAACAACTTCAACTACATCCAGGCCCGCTACGGCACGCGGCGCACGAAGACCCAGAGCTACGACGACCTCTTCCCGTCCGCCCAGGTGCGCTATTCCGCGAGCAACAATCTCATCCTGCGCGGCGCCTTCTACCGCGCCGTCCTCCGGCCCGATCCGCAGAACCTTTCGCGCAGCCTCACGGTCAGCGACAACGAACTCGCCTTCTCGACGGCCAACCCCGACCTGCAGCCCGAGTATTCGACCAACTACGACACGCGCGTGGAATACTATTTCGAACCGGTCGGTGTCCTTTCGGCGGGCTTCTTCTACAAGGAGATCAAGGACGCGCAGATCTCCACCACCTCGCTCTTCACCGCGGGTGACGTGCCGCAGGACATCCTCGACCTCGGCTACACCGAGCAGGGCCTGCTCGCGAGCGGCGCGCAGTTCACCCGCGTGGTCAACGGCGGCTCGGCCATCGTGCGCGGCTTCGAACTGGAATACTCGCAGCAGCTCTCCTTCCTGCCCGGCGTCTTCCGCGGCCTCGGCGTGTTCGCCAACTACACCCGCACCACCACGTCCAACCCCGGCCTCTTCACCGGCGGCAGCGGCGTGCCGAAGGACTCCTTCAACGCCGGCCTGAACTACACCCTCAAGGCCTTCTCCGGCGGCGTGAAGTTCAACTGGGTCGGCGAGCGCATCCTCACGGTGCCCGGTGCCAACGGCATCGGCAACTACGAGCGCGAGCGCCTCCAGATCGACGTCAATGCCGCCTACAAGCTGCATCGCCGCGCGACGCTGTATGTGAACATCGCCAATCTCACGGCCGCCCCGTCCTACCGCTACAACAACAACACGGCCTACATGAACCGCCACGGCGCCTTCGGCGCGAAATACACGTTTGGCGTGAAGGGCTCGTTCTAACCCGGTAGGGGCGGTTGTCCCTAACCGCCCTCGTTGGAATGAAGCGGCGCGTTCAGGAAAACGCGCCCTCTCCCTCGACCCCGCGAAGCCGCTTGTCACTGCGGCGACGCGGGGTCTTTTTTTGTCTGCCCTCCGCGCCTTCGGTCGGCGCTCCGCCACTCGGCTCATGCAACTTCACTACTTCCCCTCGCCCGAGGCCACCAACACCCTCTCGACCGACGAGCTCCGTGCGCGCTTCCTTCTCGGCGGCCTGTTCCAGCCCGGCGCCGTCACCGCGCACTACACCGATCTCGATCGCATGATCGTCGGCGCCGCCGTGCCCACGACCACGCCGCTCGCCCTGCCCAGCGCGAAGGAGACCGGCACGGCGTTCTTCCTCGAGCGCCGCGAAATCGGCATCCTCAACGTCGGCCCCGCCGCCGGCACCCTCCGCGTCGGCGCCGCCGTCCACGAGCTCGGGCCCCTCGATTGTCTCTACGTCGGCCTCGGCGAGAAGGACGTGAGCTTCGAAGCCCCCTCCCCTGCTCCCGCCGGGAGTGGCCCGCAGTTCTTCTTCATCAGCACTCCGGCCCACGCCAAACACCCCACCGCCGTCGTCCGCAGCGCCGACCTCCGGACCGATCCGATCGGCGATCCCGCCAAGGCCAACCGCCGCCGGATCAACAAACTCATCCATCCCGACGGCGTGAAGAGCTGCCAGCTCGTGATGGGGTTCACCGAATTCGAGCCCGGCAGCGTGTGGAACACGATGCCGCCGCACACCCACAGCCGCCGCACGGAGATCTATCTGTATTTCGATCTCGGATACGCCGTCGCGTTTCACTTCCTGGGCCTGCCCGAGGCGACGCGCCACCTCGTCGTCCGCGATCGCGAGGCCGTCCTCTCGCCCGCGTGGTCCATCCACTGTGGCGCCGGCACCGGCGCCTACCGCTTCGTCTGGGCCATGGGCGGCGACAATCAGACCTTCGCCGACATGGACGCCGTGCCGCTGTCGGCGTTGAAGTAGCGCCGCGCAGCGCCGGCCGCCCGTCCCGATGCCCTCCTATCTCGAACGACAGTTCGGCCTCCGCGGCCAAGTCGCCCTCGTCACCGGCTCCTCGCGCGGCCTCGGTCGCGCCATGGCCCGGGCCCTCGCGCAGGCCGGCGCCGACGTGGTCGTCAACGGCCGCGACCCCGCCGCGCTCGCCCCGGTCGTCGCCGAACTCCGCGCCTTTGGCGGGCAGGCGCACGCCCTCGCTGCCGACCTCGGCGACCGCGCCGCCGTGCAGCAACTCATCGATCACGCGGTCGCCTGGCAGGGCCGCCTCGACATTCTCGTGAACAACGCCGGCATCATCCGCCGCACCCCCGCCGCCGAGCATGGCGACGCCGACTGGGACGCCGTCCTTCGCGTGAATCTCGACGGCGTGTTCACCGCGTGCCGCGCCGCCGGCCGCCACATGCTCGCCCGCAGCTCCGGCCGGATCATCAACGTCGCCTCGCTGCTCACGTTTTTCGGCGGTATCACGGTTCCTGGATACGCCGCCAGCAAGGGCGCCGTCGGCCAGCTCACCAAGGCGCTGTCGAACGAATGGTCCGGCCGCGGTGTGAACGTGAACGCGATCGCCCCCGGCTACATGCGCACCGACAACACCGCCGCCCTGCAGGCCGACGCCACCCGCTCCAGGGAGATCCTCAGCCGCATCCCCGCCGGCCGTTGGGGCGAGCCCGCGGACCTCGAGGGCGCCGTCGTGTTTCTCGCCTCGCGCGCGAGCAGCTACCTCAGCGGCCACATCCTCACCGTCGACGGCGGCTGGTGCGGCCGGTAGGGGCGGCTGTCCCCAACCGCCCTCGATTGATCCTCACCACGCCTCCAGCGCACGCACCACGACCTCCGTCCCGCCCGTCGCGGAACCGGGCTCTGCCACAATCACGATCCGCCCGGCTCCACCGGCCGGCGTCGTCGTGCGGACATCGATCCGCACGAGGCCCGGATTCGGCTCGTCGTGCGCGCGCAGCAAGCGAGCTGGGTCGATCACCGCAAACTCCGCCCCCGCCGGCTCGACAAGCCGGAGCCGCAGCGTCTCACCCTCCTCGCGGAGCACCGCGATCCGCGGCTCGAGCGTGACCGCCGCCCGCGTCAGCCACTGCCACGTCACGCGCGCCTCTCGATCCTTGGCGGTCCACTCGTCTTGCAGAACCACGCGACGATCCGGCAGCAGCATCACGCCGCGGCGCGCGGCGCGAACTTGGTCGGAGTAGACCGAACCGAGATCGATCTGCGTATACGGCGTGGGTCCGTGGGGGACAAAGCGCACGATTGTCGCCGAGCCCGCGACCTGCGGCGGAGCGTCGTTGAACCGCAGGATGCCGTGACCCTCCGCGCCCAGCCGAAAGACCGTCCACCGCGGACTCTCCGGCGTGAAACGCCAGAGCCCCGCGTCAATCCCCGCCTGATACAGCGTCGTGTAATTCTGCGGCCCGGGATCAATCGCCCAACGCACGCCATCGGCCTCGAGAATGAACGAGCCGGCGTCCATGTGCCCGTGTGACACGTTCGCACGACCACCCTTGATGGCGACGAAAACGGCGCGCGGATCGTCCCACGCACTGCGGTGCACCGCCAGGGGCACCGCCCCCTCGCCTTTCCAATGCGGCGGCGCCGCAGGGGCAGGCAACGTCTGCAGCGACGGGTCCCACCACAGCAGCGCCAGCGGCAGAAACCGCGAGCGAGCGTCCGCTGTCCGCGCACTCAACGTCCCGAGGTGTTCCCGCTCCCAGCGAATCGCCGCCGGCTGCCGCAGCCGTCGCGCAAACCAGAAGAGCGCCGGCTCGAACCCGCGTTGCGCCGATGAGTCGGCGTAATTGAACACCTCCCCGGTCGGAGCCGTCATTTGATCGATATACTCCGGCGTGCGCAGAAATCCCGGGAAGGAATCCAGGCCGCAGCCCTCGCCAATCGCCGTCTCAAGCGCCGCGATCATCGCCACGTGAAACGTCGTGCCGTAGGCCCAGTAGCCCGGCCCCTCCGGATACACGCCATCCGGTGCGTAAGCCTTCGCGGACCCGTGAAGGTGATCGATCGCGCGCTGCACCGTGCGCCGGGCAAGCGTGGGCTCGCGTTCGGCAATCGCGAGCGCGCCGATCACGAGGGCGCCGTGACAGACCTGGTTCCAGTTGTTGGTCCCGCTGACCCACGTGAGCATCTTCGCGGGCGACTCGAAGGACGCGCGCAGGCCTTTCGCGGCGATCGCGTTCGCCAGCTCATCGCGTTCCGCCGGGGCGAGTCCGTCGTGCAGCCAGTCGTAGCCGACCGCCACGGCGAGGGTCGCCTCGGCCGTGTCGAGAAACACCGCCGGGTTCCAGTCCGCCAGCGCCGTGAGCAGCCGCAGCTCGGCGAGCGCGCGTGCGCGAAACTTTCGCTCCCCGGTGAGCCGCGCCGCCGCCGCCAGATGCAGCACGCGTCGCTGCACTTCCCGCGCGGGCTCGAGCATGCTGCCACTGAGGACACCGCGCTTGCGCTGGCGAATCTCCACCGGCGGTAGCCTGAGGATCGCCTCGGCCCGCGCGCGCACGATCGCGAACAGCCGCGCCGCATACGCGTCGGTCGCGAGCCGTGCCCGCACCTCCTCCCACTGCGCCGCGGTGGCGAACAGTCGTGGATGCGCCGGTGACCGCGCCCACGCCGCCTCCGGCACCGGATGCGGCGCATCGGCGGCGGGCTCAGCCGCAGCGAGCGGCGCGGCCAGACCGAGGGTCAGCGCCATCAACCGGAGGCCAGTGCGGAGGGACGTGAGATTCATGACCGCGGCCATGCGGCCGCCGGTGCCAGCGTGGCACGCACGGCAAGCGCACGACGAGCGCGAAGCCACTGCATGCCTTGTCCAATCCGCGCCACTTTCTCACCTCACCTGGAGCCGCGGCTCCACGTGAATCACGCAAACAACCCCAGCGGCTTCAACGCATAGTCCGGAAACACCGCCGCCAGGGCCTCGGCCTTCGCGCCGTGCCGCGACAGCACGGGCGCCAGCACATCGCGATAGTTGTTCAACACCGGCAGATCGCCGTAGCCCTCGAGCACGCCGCGGCGCTCCAGCACGTCGGGATTCAATCCCCGCCACTCGCCGTGGATCCGGCCGCCACGCACGCCGCCGCCCAGCACAAACAGCGTCGACCCGCGCCCGTGGTCCGTGCCGAACGCCGAGTTCTCCTCCACCGTCCGGCCAAATTCCGTCATCACCACAATCGTCGTCGTCGCCATCCGCGCGCCCAAGTCGCGGCGAAACGCCTCCAGCCCGCCCGCCAGCCGCGCCGCGAGCGTCTCCACCTGATTCTGCTGCGCGAAATGCGAATCCCAGCCCGGCAGGTCGATCGACGCCGCCTCGAGCCCCACGTCGGCCTTGAGCAGCCGCGCGAGCTGGCTCAGCCCGAGGGCAAACTCGTCGCGCCCATATTCCGCACCGTTCGCCGGCCGATAGGTGGTCGCTCGCATCGACTCGATCCGCACCAGCGCATCAAACGTGTCGCGCGCCGCCGCGCCGAGTTGGCCGCGCTCCATCGCGTAAAGCCGCTCCAACTGCGAACGAAACGCCGGCGTCCGTCCGCCGATCGCAAACTCGTCCAGGCTCTGCATCACCGTCACGGCCGGCGCGCCGAGCAGGCACTCCGGCAGCGCCTTGCCCACCGCCACGCAGGTGAGCGCGCCGCTCGCCGCCGCCGGCCGCGCCCGCAGGAATCGCCCCAGCCAGCCGCCCGCCACCACGCCGCCATGCTCCATCAGATCCTGCGCCTCGAAATGCGAGCGCGTCTGATCTTCCGTGCCGCACGCGTGCACGATCGCCAGTTCGCCCTCGCGCCACGCCGCCTCCAGCGGCCGCAACTTGGGATGCAGCCCGAAGCGATCGTCGAGCCGCACCGCCTCCTTCTTCGCAATCCCGAGTCGCGGCCGCGCCTTGTAATAATGCTCGTCCGCCACCGGCGGCACCAGCGCCAGCCCGTCGGCCGCACCGCGCAGGAACACCACGATCAGCGCCCGCCGCTGATCGCCGTTCCCCGAAATGAGTGCCTCGGTCGCCATGGGTATCCGTTTCCCAATTCACTCATTCAAAATAGCAGGAAGCCAGGAAACCATGAATCGAACCGAGCTGAATCGCGGCTCAGCTCTTCCTCCTGGTTTCCTGGCTTCCGGCTTCATCATGGCTTGTCAGCACCGCTGAAACGCCGGCGACGCCACCAGCAGCGCCAGCCCCGATCCGGATTCCTGATACGCCGCCCGCTCCGCGGTGCCCGGCCGCCGGCCGAGCAGCGTCGCCATCAGCCCCTCGTCGCCACCGAGCCGCGCGCGCAGGTCCTCCGCGGCGATCTTCGTGCCCTTGATCCGGTTCGCCGCCAGCGCCGTCGCGAAATTCCACCGCCACAGCAGCGTGCTCTGCCAGTGCGTCGCCTCCTCCGGATACCCATCGGGCGTGGCGTAGCGAAACGGTGCGTGCCCCAGCCGCACGAGGTAATCCACGAGCTGCTTCGACGCATCCGTCTCCGCGTTGGTCGCGCGCAGCGCCGACACCACGAAGTGAAACGGCCGCTTGAACTTCTCCCCGCGCACCGCCGGCGCCTGAAACTCCGGCGTCGCAAAGAGCGCGCGCAGCGTCGCGGGAATCTCGCCGCCCGAACGCGCAAACGCCTCCGCCGTCACCGTCACCGCGGTCTCCGGCGGCTCGTCGGCGATGAACCGCCGGCACAGCTTCCACGCCACATGGCGCGCCGTCTGCGGATGCGCCACGAGGATCTCCAGCACGCGGTCCAAATCGCGTGCGCCCAATCCCGCGGGGATCTCCCGCCCCAGCACGCGCTTCGGCCCGTCGTCGTGTTGGCGCGGGTTGAACTCCACCCGGCCTTTGAAAAACTTCTTCCGGTCGCGCACCGTCCAGCCCGTCAGGCAGCGCGCGACCTCCATCACGTCCGTCTGTGTGTAGCCGCCGTGCACCCCGAGGGTGTGCAGCTCGAGCAGCTCGCGCGCGTAGTTCTCGTTCGGCTTCTCGCCGGATTTTGTGACGCGGTTCACGCGGCCGTCGAGATACCACAGCATCGCCGGGCTCACCGCGCTCGCGCGCAGCAGATCGCGGAAACTCCCGAGCGCGTGCTCACGGATGACGTCGCGATCGTCCGCCGCCTTCAGCCATTTCGCCTCCGCCTTCGAGGGGTCGATGTTGAAGTGGTCGCTCCAGAAATGGACCATCACCTCGAAAAGCTGCCGCTCGCTCAGCACCGCCCTCAGCACCGTCGCGCGCGTCAGATCCGCGAGCAGCACCTTGTCCTTGTAGTCGTAAAGATGCGACACCCGCGCGCCGCGGTCCTTCATCGCCGGGAAAAGCTGCTGCAGCGGATCGTTCGCGTCGCCCTTGCGCGGGAAGAGCTTCCCCTCCGGATCCGCCAGGCTCTCGAACTCGTGCCGGATCACCCGCTGGCACAGCCAGTCGTCGAGCCGTTGCGGCGCAAGCTGCTCCTCGACGAACGCCGGCACGCCGAGCGCCGCCACGCGCGCGTAGTCCCCCGGGCGCGCGCCAAAGGTCAGCCGGTTGATCGCATGCGACACCGCGTCGAGCCGCTCACCCGTCGGCGGCGTCAGCGGACCCGCCAGCGGCGGAGCCGTCGGCTTCCCGATCCACCGCTTCGCCCCGGTCGCCAGCTCGCGCGCGTCGCTGCAGCCGCTCCCGGCCGCGATGCACGCGCCGGCCCCGGCCGCGAGGAACTGGCGGCGCGTCACGATCACGACACAAGGGGTGCCGGAGTCGGCGCAGACGCCGCGACCGGCTGGCGCGATGCCGACAGCACGAACGCCCCGAAGCCCGCCAGCAGCGTCACGGGAATCAGCACGACCGTCCCGTAGCTGATCGCCAGCACCACACCCCCGCGCAACACGCGGCGCCACGGCTCGATTTCATCCCGCTCCGCCGGCAGCCCCTGCCCGATTCGCAACGCCAGCCCCGCGGCCCCAAAGAGCGCTAGCAGGATGGTCGCAACGATGATCAAGAATGATCCCAGCTTGCCCGGCGCGCTCTGCGCCACCTTGCCGATGAGGATGCCCAGCGCGAACAGCGGCACCACGCACGCGAGGCCGACCAGCGCGCATTTCACCGGCGCTCCTCCCAGCCGCTCCGCGCAGCGCGCAATCCGCTGCGGAAACAGCCCCGCCGCCATCAGCCAGCAACCGACAAACACGACCAGCAAACCGAGGATGACGAACACTACGGTGAAAACATCGGCGAGATTCATGGGGCGGCGAAAACAAATCGCGAAGCGACCGCAGCGTCCGCCGATGTCGGCACGGGCACAAGCGCGGAGTATTTCGCAAAGTTCCCGCCAACGTGTTTCTCCTTTTGACAGGACGAACAGGATTCCAATCCAGGATTTACCGGTTTGCCCGTCATCCGCTCAGGATCCGTCGCGCTTTCAAGTTCGGGCGTCGAGGCTCGTCCTGAAAATCCTGTCTTTCATCCTGTAAATCCTGTCCAAAAAAAAACGTCGTGCTCGCCTACGGCAGCGGCTTCAGCCCCTCGCTCCGCACCACCCACGAGCCGTCCTTCGGAAAGCCCGGCGCTTCCAGCGTCGGCGCGCCGTCCCAACCGCCGGCCATCATCGCCACCGCCGCCAGCAGCGCGCCGTTCGCCGGCAGATACACCGGCAGATCGCCGCGTTGCGGCACGTGGCCGTTCGGCTTGTAGGCGTTGTTGGGGCCTTTCGTGAACAGCAGGATGTCCACCGCCTTCTTCGCCTCGCCGAGCCGCGCTGCCGTCATCGCGACCATCGGATAATCCCAGCCCCAGATCTTCGTCTCCCAATCCCACGATGTGAGCACGGCATCGAGCGTGCGCTGCATCGTCGCGCGCTCCACGCCGTCGCCGGGCAGTTGCCCGAGCGCCATGAGGAACGACGGATGATCGTGCCGGCTCGCGACATTGTCCCATGTGTCGGGCACGCTCTCGATCGCGACGTATTTCCCGTCCTTCACCGGCAGCTTCGCGATGGACGCGATCCGTTTGTCCCACTCCGCCACGCGCGGGAGGTTGAGCCGCTCGCGCCACTGCTGCGCGATCGTCAAGCCGCGCACCCAGTAGCTCAACTCGTAGGTCGGATTCATGCTCGTCGCCTGGTCGTGGATCTCCTGCGCAATCCACAGCGGCGGCCCGAGATTGTAGCGTTGCTTCGCCTCGTCCCAGTGCAGCATCGACGCCATGCCCTCCGCCGTTTCGAGCACGAGTTCGCGATAACGCGAAAGCGTCGCCGGCGTCGGCGCGTTGCGATACAGCAATTCCGCGAGATGGATCGGATGCGGCTGGTTCCAGACGATCAGCGGATTACCCCCTGGACTCTCGCGCCCGTCGGGCCCGATCATCTTCGCCCACCGCGCCCCGCGCAGGCCGCGGCTCTGCGCCAGCGCGCGCGCGGTCGGCAGCGCGCCGACATACCACGCCAGATTCTTCGCGAGAAATTCGTCCCGCCCCCACAGCGCAAAGTGGGCCGCGTGCCACCAGATCATCTCCGTGTGGTGCTTCTGATACCATGAGCTGAGCGTGAGCCCCGTCTCCGACGGCGGAAAATCGCCGCTGAACTGAATCGCCGTCAGGTATTGGGAGAGCACGACGCGCCGCTCGAGCTCGCGCGCCCGCGGGTCCGTGCTACCGGAAAAATCGACCGCGGCGCCCGATTGCCAAAACCTCCCCCAGTGCGTCGCTGCGCGAGTTCGCAGGCCTGACCACGTCTCCATTTCGGGGAGTTCTCCCTGGCCCGCATACAACAGCGAAACCTCAAGGACACCTCCACCCGCGTGAGCGTTCACAAACAACGTATGCGATGCCGACGACGTCGGCGCCAACACCACGCCACCCACTGCCGAGAGCACACCCATGTATTCGACCCCATCCCTCACGCGCACGAACTCCTGGCGCTCGCCCGGCTTTCTCCAGCCGTTGCGTTCATCCCACGACTTCGTCGTGTGCGACTCCGGCTGCGACCAGTCGAGCGCCGGATTGTTTTTCACCTTCACGTCATGCCCACGCGGAAAGACCAATCGCACCCGCAGCCGACCGTCGCCCAGTGCCGGCGACACCACCTTGGCGGCAAGCTGATCGATCCGGGGATCGCAGACCGTGCTCACCTCCACCGCCTCGCCCCGCCACCGGAACCGGCTCCGCAGTTCCCCCGTCCACAGGTCCAGTTCCTGCGCCACGTCCGTCACGTCGCCGACCTTCAAGCCCTCGCCCTGCGCGTCGACCAAACCAAACTGTCCCAGCGGCAT
>CAZENI010000080.1:0-22109 GCA_964513055.1 uncultured Opitutus sp. | reverse complement strand
GATCGTCTCGCGCCCGAAGTCCTGGAACTTCGCGACCGCCACGTCGCCGAACGCCTTGGGCGGATTCGCGCGATACGACTCCAGGATGCGCTTGATCTTCGCGTTGCCGCTCGCGCCCTCGTAGTAGATGTTGATCACGCCCTCGAGGTAGAAGCCGTAGCGGAGGAAGACCTCGTCGAGATACTCCGGCACCGTCAGGCCGCGCCCCTTCACCCACGCGCACAGCTCCGCAAACATCAGGCACGCCGAGTTGCCGTCCTTGTCGCGCAGGTAGTCATTCGGCAGATACCCGTAGCTCTCCTCGGTCCCGAAGACGTAGAACGTGCTGTGCTGCTGCAGGAGCTTCGCGCGCTGCTCGAACGGCGTCGTCTCGTAATCGAAGCCCGGGCCCATCGCCTGCCGCAGCTCCGCCTCGTAGCGGCCCATCTTGGCGGCGATCCACTTGAAGCCGGTGAGCGTGTTGATGACCTTCACGCCGTGACCGCGGCCGATGGCGTCCTGGAGCTGCGTCGTGACAAAGGTCTTGATGATGGCCGCGCGCAGCGTGCCCTCGCGCGGGATCCAGCCGAGCTCCTTGTATTTCGTCAGCCGATACTCCGCGAGCAGCGCGCCGATCTGGTTCCCGCTGAGCAGTTCCATCCGGCCGGCGCGATTGCGCACGGCGCAGCCCATGCGATCCGCGTCGGGATCGGTGGCGAGGACGACGTCGGCCCCTTCGCGGTCCGCGAGCGCGACGGCGCGCGAGAGGGCCTCGGCGTTCTCGGGGTTCGGCGACTTCACGGTCGGGAAACGCGCGTCGAAATCGAGCTGCTCGGGCACCGGGATGACATTGCAGCCTGCGTGGATCAGCAGCGGCAGCGAGTGCACCGCGCCGCAGCCGTGGATGTTGGTGAACACGACCGTGAGCTTCGTCTTCCGGAAGACCTGCGGATCGAGCGCGGCCTTGGCGGCCACCGCGAGATACGCGTCGTCGGCGTCGCGGCCGAGTGTCGTCACGCCGGCGAGATTCGGCGCGAGGTATTTTCCGATTTCGGTCAGCGGCACCGCGTTTACCTCGGCGACGATCCCCTTGTCATGCGGCGGAACCACCTGCGCGCCGTCGCCGAAGTAGGCCTTGAAGCCGTTGTCGTGGGGCGGATTGTGGCTCGCCGTGATCACCACGCCGGCGTGCGCCTGCAGCGAGCGGACGGAGAAACTCAACTGCGGCGTGGGCCGCGGCCCGTCGAAGACAAACGCGTCGCCGCCCAGTTGCGTCCAGGCGGACGCAGCGAGGTCCGAAAAATGCCGGGAGAAGTGGCGCACGTCATACGCGATCACGAGGCGCGGCCGGATGGCGTTGCCGGACTGCGCGAGGTAGCTCGCGGTGTAGCGATAGAGACCGATCACGGCGCGGAGCAGCGTGAAGTCGTTGAGGAGGTTGCTCCCGATCGCAGCATGCTCGGACGAACCGGTCGCCGACAACCGGCCGGTCTCCGCGCTCGCCGGCACGACGCCGATCGTCCGGCCGCGCATGCCGCCGGTGCCGAACTCGAGGAAGCGGTAGAAGCGATCGTTCAGCTCGCCCCACGCGCCCTTCGCGATCAGTTCGTCGATGCTCTGCTCCGCCCACGCGGGCAGCCGGGCGGCAAGGAACGCGGCGATGTTTTCGGCCGTGCCAGGCAGCAAATGTCCGGCCTGCGCGGCGGCGGTGATGCGATCGAGGGTGGTCATGGGAGAAGTTTTACCGGCGCGCCCGGCGGGCCGGCGAGGCGCTAGCCCGTCAGGATTCGCGGCGGTCGGCGACCCTTTTTTCGGTTCCGTCGCCGCCACCCGCAACGGCCTCCGTCCGCCTAGTCCGCCTTCTTCGGCGCCGCAGCGCGGCCGCCACCCGGGGTCCACAGCGGCTCCGCCATCTCCCGATCAAGCGCGCGCCACGCCGTCTCCAGTTCGGCGAGCTTCGCCGGCTGCTGCGCCGCGAGGTCGCGCTCCTCGGCGACGTCCTCGGCGAGGTGGAACAACTGCCACGTGCGATCGCCGCGCCCGCGGTGGATCTTCCAGTCCCCCGCGCGCAATGCCGCCTGCGGCCCGACGCGCCAGAAGTGCTGCACCCGGATCGGCACGTCCGCCGGACGCGCGAGCGCCGGCACGAGATCCACGCCATCGAGTTTCGCCGGCAGCGTCGCCCCCGCCGCCACCGCCGCGGTCGGGAGAATCTCCAGCGCGCTTGCCATCCGGTTCTCCGTCCGTCCCGCGGGGATACGTCCCTTCCACTGCAGCAGGAAGGGCACGCGGATGCCGCCCTCCAGCAGTGCGCCCTTCTCGCCGCGCAGCGGGCGGTTGCTCGACGTGAGCTCGCGCGTCGGGCCGCCGTTGTCGCTGAGGAAGAAGATCAGCGTGCGCTCCTCCAGCCCCTCGGCTCGCACCCGCGCCAGCACGCGACCGACGCCGTCGTCGAGCTGCGCCAGCATCGCCGCGAAAATCCGCCGCTGCACGTCCTCGATGTGCGCGAACTTCTGCAGATACGCGTCCGCCCCCTGGAGCGGACTGTGCACGGCGTTGTAGGCGAGCAGGAGGAAGAACGGCTGCGCCTTGTGGCGCGCGATGAACGAATCCGCCTCGCGCGAGAACGCATCGGTGAGGTTGCCGCGCTCGTCCACCGGCTGGCTGTTCCGGAGCACGGGGTTGTCCGCGTCGTAGTCCGGCTCGAAGTTGCCCAGGTGCGTGCTCCAGACCACGCGTCCGTCGGGCGACGCCCACCGGCCGCGCCCGCCGTCGGGCAGCGTGCGACGGCGGAGCCAGGTGACGTGCCCGTCCCACGGCGGCGGCACATAATAATGTCCCTCGTGCAGGAAACCGAAGAACGCATCGAACCCGCGGCGCTGCGGGTGAAACCTCGGGCCGCCGCCGAGATGCCATTTGCCCACGAGCGCGGTCGCGTAGCCGGCGCCGCGCATGACGTCGGGCAGCGTCGTCTCCGTCAGCGGGAGTCCGATCGCAGGGTCCGCGTTGGCCGGGCCGATCGGATTGAACTCGAAGCCAAAACGCGTCTGGTAACGGCCGGTGAGCAGCGCCGCGCGCGAGGCGGCGCAAAACGGCGCCGTCACGTAGGCGTTCGTGAAGCGCACGCCCTGGCGCGCGAGCGAGTCGAGGTGCGGCGTCGGGATGTCCCGGCCGCCGTAGCAGCCGGGTTCGCCGTAGCCGAGATCGTCGGCGACGATCACGATGACGTTGGGGCGATCGGCGGCCGGCGCGAAGGACGCGATTGTAAGCGCAGCGGCGACGACGAGCGCGAGGGTGGAACAGTTCCTGAGCACGGTGAACATCGGGGTTGGGCGTGGCGGCTATCCGAGCCGGGGCTTGTCTTGCGGAGGCTTTGTTTCAGCGTCGGCCCGCGCGAGCAAAAAACCAAAAGCGCCCGCGCCCACCCCGCCGCTCCCCTTGTCGTCATGCTTTCCCCATCGCGCCTTCCCGGAATCTCCGTCCTCGCCCTTCTCGCCGCCCTGGCTTCCGCGCAGGCGGCGGCGCCGTCGGCGCGGCCGAACCTGATCCTGATCCTCGCCGACGATCTCGGCTGGGCGGATCTCGGCTGCTACGGCAACACGTTCAACGAGACCCCGGCGATCGACCGGCTCGCGCGCGAGGGCGTGCGCTTCACGCAGTTCTACGCCGGTCCCGTCTGCTCGCCGACGCGCGCGAGCATCCAGTCCGGCCAGAACCAGGCGCGCCTCGGCATCACCGTGCACATTCCCGGCCACTGGCGGCCGTTTGCGCGCATGGTGGAGCCGCCGGTCGCGCTGAACCTGCCACTCGAGATCGAGACCTTCGCCGAGCGGCTCGGCGCGGCCGGTTACGTCACGGGCTATTTCGGCAAATGGCATCTGGGCGACGCCGGCTTCGGCCCCGCCCAGCAGGGCTGGCAGACTGCGCTGGAGGCCCAGGGCAACGTCGTGCCCGCGCGGCTCGCCCCCGGCAGCCCGCCGCGCCGTGCCGCGGAGTTTCTCACCGAGCAGGCAGAGGCGTTCATCGAGGCCCACCGCGCGAAGCCGTTTCTCCTGCAGGTGTCGCACTACGCCGTGCACATTCCGCTCTCCACCACGCCGGAGCTGCTGAAGAAATACGCCGCCAAGCCGCCCATGCCGGGCTATCCCAGCCGACCGGAGTATGCCGGCCTGCTCGAGGAACTCGATCAGAGCGTCGGCCGCATCGCCGCCACCGTGGATCGCCTGGGCCTCGGGGCCAACACGCTGATCGTCTTCGTATCCGACAATGGGGGACTGCATCGCGAGCAGGGCGGCACGATTACGACCTCGAACGCCCCGCTGCGCGCCGAGAAGGGCACGCTCTACGAGGGCGGCATCCGCGTGCCCTGCATCGCGCGCTGGCCCGGCACCATCCCGGCCGCGCGGCCGACGGACGCCATCGCCGGCACGATCGATCTCTATCCCACCTTCCTGGCCGCCGCCGGCGTCGCGGGCCCGGCGCCGGAACGGCAGGTCCTCGACGGCATCGACCTGCTGCCCGGGTTGCGCGCCCCGTCCGCCGCCTCCCGCCGCGACACACTCTACTGGCACCTGCCGCACTACCACCACAGCACGCCCGCGAGCGCGATCCGGCAGGGCGACTGGAAGCTGATCGAGTTTTTCGAGGACGGCGCGCTGGAGCTCTATCACCTCGCCGCGGATCTCGGCGAAGCGAACAACCTCGCGGCGAAATTTCCGGAGCGGACGGCGGCGATGCACGCCGCCCTGAAAGCCTGGCGCAAGGACGTGCAGGCGCAGCTTCCGCAGCGCAACCCTGCCTACGATCCCGCCCGCGAAGGTGAATTCTGGAGCCGCAAGTCGATCACGCTCACGCGGGCGCCCGGCGGCGGCCGCGAGGGCGGCGAGCCGGCGCCGGCCGACGCGCCGAAGAAGGGGAAGAAGAACCGCTAGAGCGGTCCGCCGCCCTGCGCGCGAGCGCAGGGATTGGGATCGCGCGACCTCCAGGTCCTCGCACTCACGCGCCCGACCAAGTCGCGCCACCCCGGTGGCCGGTCACTCGAGATAGAGTCCGTCCACCACCGCCGGCTTCGGCGTGAGCGCGCGCCAGCTCTCGGCGAACGAGTCCTCGTCGTAACCGAAAAGCGGTGACACCTCGATCGTGACCGCGGGCAGGCCGGTGGCATCGGTCGCGATCGCCGCACCATTCGCCCGCAGCCAGCGCGCGAATTGCCGGAGCTGATCGTCCCGGCACGTCTGCAGGGAGTCGACGCCCTCGGCGTTCTTGACCGGCGAGAAATCGTCCGCGCGCAGCGTCTCGATCACCACGGGATGGCGGGCGAACGGCAGCGCATCGAACACGAACAGCTCGAACTTCACGCCGTTGACCTTTTCCGGCCTCACCGGCGCACCGGTGGCATCGATCGTCGGGATCTTCTTGTCGGCACGGTGAAACGGCAGCGCGACCCCCTCGCCGCCCGCGGCCAGGCGGCGGATGAAGTCGCGGTCCAGGATGTGAATCGCGATGCTGCCCGCCAGGTAGCGCAGCGCGCCTGCCGCGTCGGTCTCTTGCTGCATCGCCGGCGGCAGATCCGAGTATTCCACCACGACGGTCCGCCCGCGCTGCGTGCAGAAATGCCCGACCTTCTCCGCGGCGTAGGCCTTCGGGACCATCTTGCTCGACATCTCCGAGCCGCGCACGAGGTGCCAGCCGATGAAGGTCGGGTCGATCGCGCGCACGAGCGGGTTGTCGACCTGGAAATAGCTCAGCGTGTCGATGCCTTCGCGCGCCATCAAATCGAGCGCGCCGCTGCGCTCCAGCGCCCGGAGCGATCCGCCGTGGCCGTCGGGCGAGAGCGCGATGCGGCCCTTCGCCTCGAGCAGAATCTTTCCCGTGGCATCCACCGCCGGCATCCGCCCCTGGCGGAAGAAATGCACGCGCGCCTGGTCGAGGCCGAAGCAGCCGTGCTCCGCGAAAAACGCCTCCGTCGCCTCGTGGTTGGCGTGGCTCGTCATGATGAACCAGTGCAGCGGCCGCCCGTAGCGCCGGCCGGCGGCGAGGATTTTTTCCGCGAAGACCTGGAAGAGCGGCTTCTGCCGCAGCGGCGTGACGCGAAACGTCCCCTTCGGCCCGTCAAACCCGAGCCGCGTCCCCTGCCCGCCCGCGACAGTGAACGCCGCCACGCGACCGGCGCGCAACGCCGCCTCGCCCTCCGCCTTGGCCCGCGCCCAGGCCGCCGCCTCGCCGCCGTGCTCCGGCCGCCGCTCGTAGGGCGCCGGCGCGAGTCCGTCGAGGTCGACGGCCGCAGCCGTCGACCCGAGCAGCGTGCGCGTGAGCCGCGCGATCTCGTCGAGGTCGATCTCGGCGGCCTCCGCCAGCAACTGATTCCGCTCAACCGCGGTCAGCTCGTCGAAAAAAGCGAAGACCTGGCCCTGGCCGGCCTGCTGGAATTTCGCGATGAGGGGGGACTGTGGCTCGAGCGGTGGAGGTGTGGACATGCGCTGCCGAAGATGGTCACTTTCCGCCGGTTTTGGTTCGGCGGCCGGGCCGCAAACTCATTTCTGAGTCGGGAACCGGAAAATCACCTCGCCGGGCCGCGCATACTTCAGGTTTTCGCGGAGGACCTTCTCCACAAAAACCGGATCGGTCTTCAACCGATGCAGCGTTTGATCCTGTTCCGCGAGCCGGGCGCGCGCCGCCGTCAGCTTGCCCTCGACCGCCGCCTGCACCCGCAGGTGGTGCAGATACTCCGAGCGGGCCTCGAGAAACTGGCCGCCCTCCCAGATGCCGAATCCGGTGAGCAGCACAAAGCACACGGTGACGATGAGGCGGCGCGAATCCACGGTGGTGGGACCGATGAACGGCAAGCCGGCGCGGGAGTAAAGGAGATTTCAAACCCCGCCCGCGCGTAGTGCCCGCCATGAATTAGGCGTGCGTTTTCAGAGGGCCGACGCCACGGTCGGCGTCCCCAACATGTATCAGAGTTTTTACGGGTTCCGGGAGATGCCGTTCAACATCACTCCGGATCCGCGGTTTCTCTATCTCAGCCCGACTCACCAGGAAGCCCTCCAGCACCTCAAATACGGGGTGCGCGAAAAGAAAGGCTTCATCGTGCTCGTGGGCGAGGTCGGTTGCGGGAAGACCACGCTCTGCCGGCGTTTCCTCAACGAACTCGATCCCGCCCACTACGACACCGCGTTGATCCTCAATCCGCGCGTGACGGAAACGCAGATGTTGAAGGCGATCCTCACCGAACTCGGCGAGACCAAGCTCGCCCGCAGCCAGAACGATCTCGTCGCGCAGATGAACCGCGTGCTGCTCGACCGGATCGAGAAGGGCCGCGACATCGTCCTGATCATCGACGAGGCGCAGAACCTGAAGTTCGAGGTGCTCGAGCAGATCCGCCTCCTCTCCAATCTCGAAACCGACAAGCAGAAGCTCCTCCAGATCGTCCTCATGGGCCAGCCGGAGCTCAAGGAGGTGCTCGCGAAGGAGGAACTCCGCCAGCTCCGCCAGCGCATCCTCGTGCACTACGAACTGCATCCGCTCTCGGCCACCGACATGGCGCACTACATCCAGCACCGCCTGTCGCTCGCCGGCGGCAGCGGCCGGCCGAGCTTCACCCGCTGGGCCCTCCGCGCGATCCACAAGGGCAGCGGCGGGATTCCGCGCATCGTGAACAACCTCTGCGACAAATCCATCCTGTCCGCCTTCATCCGCGAATCCGACGAGGTGAACTACTGGGACGCGCGCCGCGCCGTGAAGGACATGGCGAATTTGACGGATTGATCTGGGCCCCGCCGCCACTGAACCTCTTTCGCCCGCCCCGATGAGCCTGATCAACGAAGCCCTCAAGAAGGCCCAACGCCTGCGGAACGAAGACCCGGCGGCGGACGCGCCGCCGATGCCCGGCGGGGGCTCTGGCAAGATTGCCAAGCGCGCGCAGGCCCGCAGCGCCAACACCATGGTGCTGATCGGCGGCAGTGCCGTGATGCTCGTCGTTCTCTCCGTTGTCGGCACGGTTTACCTGCTGAATCGCCCGGCGCCGCCGGCGCCCGCCCCGGCTCCGGCCAAGGCGGCCACCGCCCCCGCCACCGCGACTGCGCCTGCACCGGCCACGACGCCCGCCCCGGTCCTCGTGCTCACGCCGCCGGATACGACGCCTCCCGCCGAGCCGAAACCCGCCGCGCCCGCACCTGCGCCCGCGGCAAAAAACCTCCCGTCCGAAAAGCCCGCCGCGCCTCCGCTCGCAGAGACCAAGCCCGCGGCCACCTCGCCGGCGACGACGCCTAGCGCGGTCGCCTCCGAAAAACCACCCGCGTCACCGCCCGTCGCCGCGATTTCCCCAAGGCCCGCTCCGATCACACCGCCCGCCCCCGCCGCGACGGTCCCCGCCACGCCGGCGCCCGTCGCCACTGCCACGCCCCCTCCCTCGCCCTCGCCTTCGACCGCGCCCTCCGCTGCCACGCCGGCGCCGACTCCCACTCCCGCCGCGAAACCCGATGACCGCGTGACCGCTTTTGTCGAGAGCGTGAAAGTCACCGGCATCCGCTCCTCCGGCAACGAGAGCCGCGTCCTGATGAACGACCGCGTCTATCGCGTGAACGACCTCGTGGAGCGCAACCTCGGCGTGCGGCTCGTCAAAGTCGCCGTCGACAGCCTCACGTTCGCCGACGCGAACGGGCTGACCTACGTGAAATATTTCTGACGCCGCCGGCGGCGGCGGCCGTCGGCCCCGGTGCGGCGAGGCATCCGTTGCGAGCGATGACGAATCACGGCAAGAAGACTCCCGGTGTGTCGCTGCGCACGCTGGCGCGCGCCGCCGGCGTGTCGGTCTCCACCGCCTCGCGCGCCCTCCACAACCACCCCGTCATCTCCGCGGCGGTGCGCCGGAAAATCCAGGCCCTCGCGCGCCGCCGCGGCTACGCCATCAATCCGCTCGTCGCGCAGGTCTACTCCGAGGCCCGCTCCGGCCGCGGCTTCCGCCATCTCGGCACGCTCGCGTTCATCACATCCTGGGACACCCCGGACTGGTGGAAAGGCCATCCCACGCTCCGCGGCTTCCGCGACGGCGTCGTCAACCGCGCCCGGCAGTCCGGCCTCGCCATCGACGAGTTCTGGGCCCACGAGCCCGGGCTGAAGGGGCGCCGGCTCACTCAGATTCTCCGCACCCGCGGCATCGGCGGCCTGGTCCTCGCGCCCGTGCCCGGCCGCACGGCGTCGGAGTTGCTCGACTGGAAATACTTCTCCGCCGCGCTCGTCGGCGAGTCCGTCCGCACGCCGCGCCTCAACCGCGCCGTCCCCAACCAGCGTCACGCCGCGCAGCTCGCGATCCGCGAACTCACGCAGCTCGGCTACCGCCGCCTCGGCCTCGTCCTGCGCCGCCGCTATCACGCAATGACCGATTTCAACCTGCTCGCGACCTTCCTGCTCCTGCAGCACGGCGTGCCCGCGGCCGATCTCGTGCCGGTCGCGATGCCCGACGAGTGGACCGAGGAGAACTTTCTCGCCTGGTTCCGGCGGCACCGGCCCGACGCCATCGTCGGCGTGGTCGGCCCGGTCCGGGAGTGGCTGGCGCGCGCAGGCGTCCGCTGCCCGCGCGATGTCGGCCTCGTTTCGCTCGACTGGGACGAGGAAACGCAGCCTGAGTTCGCGGCCGTCGATCAGAACGCCCTCGCGGTCGGTGCGGCCGCCGTCGACCTCGTGCTCGGCCAGATGCGGCAGAACGAACGCGGCATCCCCGCCATCCCCCAGACCGTGCTCGTCGACAGCGTCTGGCGCCCCGGCGCCAGCGTGCGTGCGAACGGCCCCGCGTGGTCCCCGCCGTTCCTCGCCGAGGAAGCCGGCCCCGCCGGCGCCGGCGCTTGGCAGGGCCCGGGTTCTGCGTAGTTGGAATTCGGTGACACGCCACCACCCGGCCGGCCGGATCCGTCCCGCCTGCCCCGGGCGCACGTCCTTGTCAGACAAACACTGACAGCCCGCTGGCCGGGAGACTGACAGGGCAATCAGACCCGCACGGATAAAGGCCGGCCGCCGCTTCCGGCATACTGGTGCCGTTATGAAGTCCATTCGTGCCACGCTCGGCCTCCTCCTCTCCCTCCTCCTGTCCCTGTCCGTCGCTCGCGCCGTCGAGAACACCTGGGACTACAGTGTCCAGGTCAGTTCCACCGTCCAGTCCTCGCCCGCCCGGATCACCCTGAGCTGGCCGCAGGACACGAACGGCACGCCGTCCAGCTACACCGTCGCGCGCAAAGCCCCCGCCGACACCGCGTGGGGCGCCGGCGTCACGCTCGCCGGCAGCGCGACCAGTTACGTCGACACCACCGTGACGCCCGGCACCGCCTACGAATACCGCATCGTGAAGGCGACGGGCAGCTACACCGGCTACGGCTACGTGCAGACCGGCATCGACGTGGCGCTGATCGACCAGCGCGGCAAAGTCGTCCTCGTGGTCGACGCCTCCGTCGCCGCGCCCCTCGCGAGCGAACTCGCCCGCCTCGAGAGCGATCTCGCGGGCGACGGCTGGATCGTCGTCCGCCGCCAGGTCGGGCGCAGCGATTCCGTCGCGTCCGTGAAGGCCGTCATCAAGGCCGCCTACGACGCCGACCCCGCCAACGTGAAGTCCGTGTTTCTCTTCGGCCACGTGCCGGTCCCGTATTCCGGCCAGCTCAATCCCGACGGCCATCCCGATCACAACGGCGCCTGGCCCGCGGACGCCTACTACGGCGACATGGACGGCAACTGGACCGACACCTCCGTCAACATGACGCAGTCGATCAACACCGATCCCGCCGACGCCGCGCGCCTCAGCAATCGCCCGGGCGACGGCAAGTTCGACCAGACCCAGCTTCCCTCCGCCGTCGAACTCGCGGTCGGCCGCGTCGATCTCGCCAACCTGCCGGGGCGCACGACCTGGGGCGGCCCCGCCACGCTCCCCGGCGAGGTCGAACTCCTCCGCAACTACCTGAACAAGGATTCCAATTTCCGCCACCGCCGCACCAACCCGCAGCGCAAGGCGATCGTCGGCGACTATTTCGGCGCCCGCGGCGGCGAGGCGTTTGCCGCCTCCGGCTACCGCAGCTTCGCGCCTCTCGTCGGCGCCGCCAACATCCGCAACCTGAATGTCGAGTTTAACGACCAGAAGGGCGTCTGGATTCCGCAGGTCGCCGCGCAGGAATACCTGCTCGCCTACGGCTGCGGCGCCGGCAGCTACGCGACGATCGCGGGCCTCGGCAGCACCGGCAACTACAACGACGGCGCCACCGCCGAGCTCGTGAGCCGCAACTCCGGCGGCGTCTTCAATCTTCTCTTCGGCTCGTGGCTCGGTGATTGGGACCACGAGGACAACATCCTCCGCGCCCCGCTCGCCACCGGCCGCGGCCTCGTCTCCGTCTGGTCCGGCCGCCCCCACTGGTTCATCCACCACGTCGGCCTCGGCGAGACGATCGGCCACTCCGCCCGCCTCACGCAGAACAACACCGGCCTCTACCAGACCGCGATCAACTCCGCGCAGAACCGTATCCACGTTGCCCTCATGGGTGACCCGACGCTGCGCCTCCATCCCGTCCTGCCCGCCGCCAACCTGAACGGCGCCGCCAACGGCGCGATCGCTGCGCTCACCTGGTCGGCTTCCGGCGACAGCGCCATCGTCGGCTATCACGTCTACCGTCGCCCCGCCGCCGGCAGCGCCTTCACGCGGCTCACGAGCGCGCCGCTCGCCGCGACCTCCTTCACGGACACCAGCTCCACCGCCGGCGCCACCTACATGGTCCGCGCCATCAAACTCGAGAACACCCCGAGCGGCAGCTACCACAATCCCGCCCAGGGCATCTTCTGGACGGTCGGCGGCGCCGCCGCGGCCCCGGCCCCCACGCCCGAGCCGACACCCACGACCACCGCGCCAACGACGACGACCACGACCACCGCCACGACGACCAGCGCGACGCCCACCACCACCACGCCTTCTCCGGCGCCCGCGACCACGGGCAGCGGCGTCGTCGTGTGGTTCGACGACACGCTCCCGGCCGGCGCCGGCGCCAGCGCGAGCGGCGGCGACGCCTGGAACTGGGTGTCGGCCAGCCCCGCGCCGTTCTCCGGCGCGAAGGCGCATCAGTCCAACGCCGTCGCCGGCTTTCACGAGCACTCCTTCAACTGGGGCTCGCCGCTCGCCATCAGCGCCGGCGACGTGCTCGTCACCTACGTCTACCTCGATCCCGCGGCGATGCCGTCCGAGATCATGCTAAGCTTCTGCGCCGACAACTGGGAGCACCGCGCGTATTGGGGCGCCAACCTGGTCGCCTTCGGCACGAACGGCACCGCGAGCCGGTTCTACGCCGGCGTGCTCCCCGCCGCCGGCCAGTGGGTCCGCCTCGAAGTCGCCGCGAGCGCCGTCGGCCTCGAGGGGAAATCCGTCCAGGGCATGTCCTTCGGCCTCTTCGGCGGTCGCGCCACGTTCGACCTCACCGGCAAGGCCGCCGCGGCCACCGCGAGCCCTGCACCGGTGACCGCGACTCCGATCGCGACCAGCGCTGTCAACGCGACCCAGACGGTCACGGTGGTCGCGACAGACGCCCACGCCGTCATCGGCAGCGCCACCGACACCGCCACGCTCACCTTCAACCGCACCGGCAGCACCGCGGCGTCCTTGGTTGTCAACTACACCATCGCCGGCAGCGCGGTGAAGTGGATCGACTACCGCCGCCCGCAGGGCGACATGCCCGTCACCGTCACGATTCCCGCCGGCGCGACCTCCGCCACGATGACCATCGTCGCGCTCGCCAACGTCACCAACGCCCGCCCCGCCACCGCGATCTTCACGCTCGCGAACGACGCCGCCTACGTCGTCGGTTCCGCTCCGTCGGCGACGCTCACGTTCGGCCTCACTGCGGTGACGACGCCGACCGCGTCCACGACCACCCAGCCCGCGACGACGACCGTCGCGCCTACCTCCACCGTCACCACCACCACCGCCACCGCGCCGGTCACGTCCGCGGATACGATCTGGTTCGACGACGCGCTGCCCGCCGGCGCGAGCGGCAGCGGCTCGAATGGCGACGGCTGGAACTGGATCACCAGCAGCCCCGCGCCGTTCTCCGGCACCAAGGCGCATCAGACCAATCTCGCGGCCGGCCTGCACGAGCACTTCTTCAACTGGGCGGGCAAGACCCTCAACCCCGCCGCCGGCGACCGGCTCTACACCTACGTTTATCTGGATCCGGCCAATCCCCCGACCGAGATCATGTTGAGCTTCGCCGCCGACAACTGGGAGCACCGCGCCTACTGGGGCGCCAACCAGATCACGAGCGGCACGAACGGCACCGCGAGCCGCCACCGCGTCGGCGATCTCCCCGCCGCCGGCCAGTGGGTCCGCCTCGAAGTCTCGGCGAGCGCCCTCGCCCTCGAGGGCAAGGCGATCCAGGGCATGGCGTTCAGCCTCTTCGGCGGCCGCGCCACCTTCGATCAGTTCGGCAAGAGCTCCGCGGTCGCTCCGACGACGACCACCGCCACCGCGCCGCTCTCCGCCACGGGGCTGACCGGCACGGATTTCGTCTGGGTCGACGATGCGGTGCCCGCGGGCGCCGGCACCGGCGCCACGGGCGGCGACACCTGGAACTGGGTGACGACCGGCGCGTATTCCGGCGGCAAGGCCCACCAGTCGACGCTGGCCGCCGGACTGCACGAGCATTATTTCAACTGGGCCGGCACCCGCATGAATGTCGGCACCGGCGACACGCTCTACACCTACGTGTATCTCGATCCGGCGAACCCGCCGACCGCGATCATGCTGAGCTTCGGCGCCGACAACTGGGAGCACCGCGTGTATTGGGGCGCCAACGTGATCAACTTCGGCACCAACGGCACCGCCAGCCGCCACTACGCCGGCCCGCTCCCCACCGCCGGCCAGTGGGTGCGCCTCGAAGTCCCCGCCAGCGCGGTCGCCCTCGAAGGCCAGTCCGTGCAGGCAATGTGCTTCAGCACCTTCAACGGCCGCGTGACCTACGACCGGACCGGCAAGCTCTCGCGCTGATCGATCCGGCCGCTCCCCGCCTATTTCGGACTCTTGATCGCCTTGTCCACTGGCAGATCGACGCCGGACCACGCTTTTTCCCACGTGGTCTTCGCCGCCGGCGCGGTCCAGAACGCGTCGCCCGCCGGGAGCCCGAGCGGCAGGAACGCCACGCTGCATAGGTAGAGGCTCCCGGTGGAAATATACGTCTCGCCCAGCCCCGGCTGCGCGCCCGCCAGCCCAATGCGCAGCCAGCCGTTCGCATCGAAGGTCCCCGGCGCCTCCAGCGTGCGCCGGATGACCGCCGTCAGCGCGCCGCGCGCCTGCGCGGGCGCGACTTCCTTCGGCAGCAGCCCCCGCCACGCCGCCATCGCCAGCCCCTGGAACGCGCCGCACCGATACGCGAGCGAGCGTCCAATCGGCGGATACGATCCATCCGGCGCGATCAGGCGCTCCTGAATCGCCGCCCAACGCGTGAGCCGCTCACGCGCCTTCTTCGCAAACGTCCCCCACTCCGCCGCCTCGCCCGCGATCGCATCGAGCGCCTCCACCAGCATCGGCTGGATCACGAAAGAATTGTAGTAGTCCCAGTGAAACTCCGGACCGTCGCCATACAGGCCGTCCCCGAGATACCAGTCGCGGTGCTTCGTGAGGCCCTCGAACAGCCGCGCGTCGTCACGCTTCGCCCCCGCGCGGTGCAGGAACACCTCGACCATCGTGGCGAACAGCTTCCAGTTGTTCTCGCCCGCCGGAATCGGCCGCGACGTGATCATCGCCGCGACGACGTTTCGCTGCACGCGCGGCTCGAGCTTCCGCCAGAGTTCGTTTGGTGCGCGCAGCATCGCCTGCGCGAGAAACGCCGCGTCGACCAGCGGCTGCCGGCCCTGCGCGAAATTAAAAAAGTCCGGCGATGCCGGATCCGTCCCCGCGTCGATCGCCGCGCGGGCGATCCCGGCGAGTCGCGCCCGCTCCCGGCCCTCCGCCGTCGCGTCCTCCCCGAGTTCGAGCCACGGCGCAAGTCCCGCCAGCAGGCGTCCGCACCCCTCGAGGTAGGTGTAGCTCGGCCGGTCCTTCGAGGAGCGATGCGCTTCCACCGGCATCGTGGCCTTCAGCTTCCGCGCCGCCAGCGCCGGCAGCAGCGGCGTCGCCAGCCTGCCGGCGAGTTGACACCAATACGCCCGGTCCGAGCTTCCGCTCGGAGCGCCGCCCGACACGGCAGGCGCGGTCTTCGCGGCCGGGGCTGCCGCGGTTTGCGCCACACCGCGCGCGGCGCCGAGCGCCCCGCCCACCGCCGCCAGTTTCACGAAATCACGTCGCGTTTTCATGGAGTTCATTCGGTTGGTGCGGAGGGTCGCGCCAAACCCTCCGCCCGCGCAAGACCTCCCCGCGCTGGCGTTCCGCAACTGATGCGGCTCGCCGGCGCGCCGCGATCGCTCCGCACGCGCGTCACACGCTACCGCCCCGCCGTCCCGCGCAGCATGTGCGCGATTCCCGTCTGCAATCCCCGCAGTTCCGCCAGCCCGCGCAGCCGCCCGATCAGCGGATAACCCGGACACGCCGGTGCCGGCCGCTTGAAGTCGTCGAGCATCATGTGGCCGTGATCCGGTCGCAGCGTGACGCGCCAGTCGCGCCGACCCGTCTGCCGTCTCGCGGCCTGCTCCTCGAGCAGCGCCTGCACCACTGCCGGCATGTCGACACTGCCTTCGAGGTGCCCCGCCTCGAGGAAGACACCGCCGGCGGCGTGCTCCACGCTCCGCAGGTGCACCGCGTGAATGTGCGACCCGAGCCGGCGCACGATGCCCGCGAGATCGTTGTCCCGCCGCGCGCCCAGCGATCCCGTGCAATAGCACAACCCGTTCGCCGGCGACGCCACCAGGTCGCACACCGCGCGCAGGTCCGCCTCCTTCGAGACGATGCGCGGCAGGCCGAGCACGCTGAACGGCGGATCGTCCGGATGGATCGCCAGCCGCACCCCCGCCCGCTCCGCCGCCGGCACCACCGCTTCGAGAAACAACCTCAGATGCGCGCGCAACGTCTCCGCGTCGATCGCCGCGTAGCGCGCGAGCATCGCGCGAAAGTCCGCGACCGTCAGCCCGAGCCGCGCCCCGGGAAACAGATCGAGTGTCTGCGCTGTGAACGCCGTCCGCTCCGCCTCTGTCCGCGACTGCCAGAACGCCGCCGCCGCCGCCCGCTGCTCCGGGCTCCAGTCGCGCTCCGCCCCCGCGCGGCCCAGCGCGAAGAGATCGAACGCCGCGAACTGGATCGGATCGTAGAGCAGCGCCTCCGCGCCGTCCGGCCGCCGGTGCCGCAGCTCCGTGCGCACCCAGTCCATCACCGGCATGAAGTTGTAGACCACCACCTCGATGCCCGCCGCGCCGAGCCGCTCCAGCGTCACGCGGTAGTTCTCGATGCACCGCGCAAACTCCCCCGTCCGCGTCTTGATCGACTCGTGCACCGGCACTGACTCCACCACGCGCCACGCCAGCCCTGCCGCCGCGATCTCCGCCTGCCGGCGCGCGATCGCCTCCGCCGGCCACGCCTCCCCGTAGGGAATCTCGTGCAACGCTGAGAAGATCGCCGTCGCACCCGTCTGCCGGATCTCCGCGAGCGACACCGGATCCGCCGGGCCGAACCAGCGCATGGCCTCCTCCATCAGGTTGTTCATCGAGGCCGGAGTTGATGCGAAATCGGCGCTTGCTCAACGATACAAGTTGTCGGCCAATTGCGCCGGCTCCGCCGCGCCTCACGCTCGCGCCGTCACTCCCGTTCCGCCCCGGCGCCTGACCCGCCGGCCGGCTCACCCCGCAACCGCCCGACTCCTCCGATGACTACCAAGAACCCCCTGCAGCTTCGCCTCGTCGCCCGCCGGCTCGCCGTCGCCGCCGGTGCGCTGTGCCTCCCCTTCGCCGCCGCCCAAGTCGCGCCCACCGCCCCCGCCAAGCCCGCGTCCGAAGAGACCGTGACGCTCTCCGCGTTCATCGTCTCGACCGAACTCGACACCGGCTGGTCCGCCAACGAGACGCTCTCCGCCACGCGCACCAAGCAGGCGCTCAAGGATGTGCCGGTGAACATCGACGCCATCACCTCCGAGTTCATGGAGGACCTCGGCCTCTTCACCGTCGATGAAATCGCCAACTACGTCGCCGGGGCCTACGCGCCGCCGACGATGGAGAACGACAACCAGAGCGGCTCGATCGCCTTCCGCGGTCTCAGCGGCTCCACCGCCACGCGCAACTACTTCCGCTGGTATATCCCGAGCGACAATTACAACGTCGAGCGCGTCGACTTCGGCAAGGGCTCGAACTCGCTCATCTTCGGCGACGTCGAGCCCGGCGGTCAGGCCTCCGTCTTCACCAAGCGGGCGCAGATGAAAAATTTCGGCGAGGTCTTCGCCTACATCAACCACTACGGCGCCTATCGCGTTCAGCTCGACTACAACCGCAAGCTCCGCGACGGCCTCGCGTTCCGCTTCAACGCCGTGAAACGCGAGGAGCGCACCTACCAGGACGCGTCGACCTTCGGGCTCGAGGGCCAGACGCTCACCACCTCGTGGCGCCCCTTCCGCAACACCAACATCCGCGTCGAATACGAGCGCGGTGATTTCGCCAACGTCCGCGGCTTCGGCGGCCTCGCCATCCGCGAACGCTCCGGCCGCTCCCGCGCCTTCACCAACGATCGCCTCTACTACACCTCCGACGGCGAGTATATCCAGCGCGCCTCCGTGCCGACCGCCGATCGCTCCAACGCCGCCGACGGCGGCTCGCCCTCCCTCGTCGAGGGCGAGTTCTTCGATGTCATCATGCGCAACGCCGCCGGCGCGCAGGTTGGCACAAAGCGTTTCTACGGCTACCCGAAGCACTACAACATCCGCGGCTCCTTCGATCGCCAGGGCCGGCCCTTCTCCACCTACTCCGCCACGATCGAGCAGCGCGTCGGCCCCGTCGGCCTCGAGGTCTCCTACAACCACCAGAAGCAGACCGCCAAGCGCACCGACAATTTCTTCGCCAACACCATCAGCGTCGAGGTCAACGGCCGGCCCTACGTCGAGACCGAGCTCGACGAGAAGAACTTCGGCAACGAGGTCGACCAGTTCCGCGGCACCGCCGTCTACCTCTTCGACAAGTTCAAGTGGATGCAGCAGCTCCTCGTCGCCAGCGCCGACTACCGCGAGGACTTCGTGAAGAACTACCGCTTCAACCACTACAACGTGCGGCGCGTCGAGAACGGCCAGGCCGCAACCTTCAACACCAACTCCGACCGCATCCGGCTCCGCCTCTACCTCGACGACCCGCGCTTCTACTCCCGCGCCCTCTTCGACTCGATGAAGCTCAGCGCGCTGCCCGAGACGAACGACGTCCACATCCTCAAGCTCGCCTCGTTCCCCTCCGGCACCAGTTCCACCGACGGCACCGAGTGGCGCCAGGCGTCCGCCGTCTCCTTCTCCACCAGCGGCCGCTATTTCGGCGGCCGCCTGCTCACGATGATCGGCGCGCGCCAGGACTGGAATCGGACTTATGAATACAACGGTGTCCGCACCTTCGGCCCCTACAACGAGGAGGTCCCGCCGCCGAAACGCCAGGACGCGCTCCCCGGCGAATACGTCGAGAACCAGGAGCTGCACCTCGAGAACACGAGCCTCTCCGGCGGCGTCACCGTGCGCCTGACGAAGGGTCTCAATTTCTACGGCACCTACTCGGAGTCGTTCCGTTTCCAGGGCCTGCGCACCTTCGACCGCGAGCGCTTCGGTCCGATCACAGGCGTCACGAAGGAAGTCGGCCTCAAGGGCGATTTCTGGCGCGAGAAGGCCAGCGTCACGCTCGGGGTGTTCGACATCGACCGCCAGAACGTCGCGCTGAGCTTCAACGGCGTCACCGGCATCGATTTCAACGCCACCGAAATCGAGAACCTGATGAACCCGAACAACGTCCTCCCGGGCGATCCGGGCTACAAATACGCCGAGGAGGGCACCGCCAGCGCGTCCCGCAATTACCGCTCGACCGAGAACTCCCGCGGCGGCGACGTCACGCTGATCTTCAAACCCGTGCCCACGCTGCTGCTGCGCTTCACGCTCGCGCGCACGCAGGTGCAGGGCCGGCCCGACCTGTCGTCGTTCCGCGGATACTACGACGCCGCCGTCGCGCGCGGCAACGAATCCGCCGCTCTGCTGAACGAGGCGAAGAACCTCCTCGACACCCTCGACAACGACACGAAGCCCACGGGCCCGCGCGCCTCGCCCTGGTCCGCGAGCTGGGCGGTGCAGTATGGCTTTCCCCGCGACAGCCACAAGGTGCTCCGCGGCGTGAGCGTCGGCATGAACGGCAGCTGGCGCGACGACTACCTCCTCGGCATCAACAACAGCCAGGAACTCGTCGGCGGCTCGACACACCTGATGCACGGCTATATCACGCGCACGCAGAAAATCTGGAAGCAAACGGTGGTCCTGCGCGCCGAGGTCCGGAACATCACCGACTGGGAAAACGGCAAGCTCCGCAAGACCGGCTTCACCACGCTCCTCAGCGGCGAAAACGTCTACCGCTACAGCTACGTGGTGCCGACCGAGTATAATTTCTCCGTGCGCGTGAAGTTCTGAGGTCCTTGAGGGTGGAGCGGCTTGTCCCCAAGCCGCTGTTTCGTAGGACCGAAACGCGAGAGCGTTTCGCCGATTCGCTCAACGCGGCGCACCCAACGGTGCGCCGCTTTTGTTTTGCCCTGACCCCGCGCCCGCCGACGATGCGTCCCGCAGTCCCCGTGTCCCGCCGGCCGCTTCCCGGCGAGGCCCGTTCGCCTTCACTTTCCAGCTCGCTCCGCCGCCAGCCGGCCGACGCCATCCCTGGGCGCCGGTCTGCCGGGTCGTCTCCCTTCCGCAGTCCATGAAAGCCCGCCCTACGATTTTCCTCAGCGGCGTCACTTCCGAGTTCGCCACGTTTCGCGACGCCGTCGAAAACGAGATCGAGAAGAACGGCTGCTTCGCCGAGAACCAGCCCGGCTTCCCGCCGGATTATCGCACCGTCGAGGAGATGCTCCGGCGCAAGCTCCACGATGCCGACGCCGTGATCCACCTCGTCGGTTTCCGCTTCGGCGCCGAGCCGTCCGGACGCCCCGCCGGCGCACCGCGCCGCTCCTACACGCAACTGGAGTTCGACCTCGCGCGCGAACTGCAGAAGCCCGTCTACATCTTCCTCTCCGCCGACGCCACCGTCCGCGACGTCGCGAAACCGGACGAGCGCGTCGACGACGCCGACGCCGCAGCCCTGCAACGCGCTCACCGCGCCGCGGTGCAGTCCACCAACCACCTCTACTACCATTTCAAAAACTGCGCCGAACTCTGCCAGCTCGTCGCCGGCATCCCGCCCGTGCAAGGCGCCGGGTTTCGCGCCGACATCTCCCGCATCGTCAAATACGCCCCCACCGAACTCATCGGCCGCGAGACCGAAACCCAGCTCCTCGCCGACGCCTGGCTGAAAGTCCGCCGCGCCGAGGCCTCGCGCCCGCACGTGATCACGTTCGTCGCCCTCGGCGGCGAGGGGAAGACTTCGCTCGTCGCGAAGTGGGCCGCCGATCTCGCGCATCAGGACTGGCCCGGCTGCGACGCCGCGTTCGCGTGGTCTTTCTACAGCCAGGGCACGCGCGAGCAGACCGCCGTTTCGTCCGACTTGTTTCTCGCCGAGGCCCTCACCTTCTTTGGCGACGAGGCGATGGCGAAGAGCGCGCAAGGTTCGCACGAGAAAGGCAAACGCCTCGCCGACCTCATTGGTCAGAGGCGCGCGCTGCTTATCCTCGATGGCCTCGAGCCGCTGCAATACGCGCCCACCTCGCCCACGCGGGGCGAACTCAAGGACCAAGGGCTGAGCGCGCTGCTCAAAGGACTGGCGGCCTCCAGCCACGGCCTGTGCGTCGTCACCACCCGCTATGCCCTCCCCGACCTGCGCGCCTTCCACGGCCGCTCCGTGCGGGAGGAAAAGCTCGCGCGTCTGGCGCGAGCCGCGGGCGTGCAGTTGCTCCAACGCTTCGGCGTGAAAGGCAGCCTGCGTCCGGAACATCGCAGCCCCGACGGCTCGGAGCGGTGGAACGAGTTCGAAAAGCTGGTGGAGGACGTGAAAGGCCACGCCCTCACCTTGAACCTGCTCGCCAGTTTTCTGCGCGACGCCCACGCCGGGGACATCCGCAAGGTGGGCCTCGTGAAACTCGAGGAGGCCGATGCCGAGGAACACAGCGGCCACGCCTTCCACGTCATGGATGCCTATGTGCACTGGTTCGAGAGTGATGGTGAGAAAGGCCGGCGCGCGCTGGCGGTCCTGCGCCTGATGGGACTCTTCGATCGCCCCGCCCCGGCCGACTGCCTGGATGCCCTGTGGCGCGGCGAAGCGATCGCCGGACTCACCGACCCACTCGTCGGCCTCAACGACGCACAGCGCAACCTGACGCTGAAGCGCCTGGAAGACGCGAAGCTGCTGACCGTGAATCGCGATCCTGCAGGCACGTTGCTTTCCTTGGACGCGCACCCCTTGCTCCGGGAATACTTCGCCGCCCGTGTTCGTAGTCCCGGCTTCAGCCGGTCCGGAATCTCAGAACCGTCCGGAGGCGAAAGAATCAGCGACGCCTGGCGCGCGGCCCACCGTCGGCTCTACGCACACCTCTGCGCCACCACGCATGAAGGCGACCAGCCCACGCTCGAAGCCCTCCAACCGCTCTACCAAGCCGTGGCCCACGGCTGCCAGGCGGGCCTCGCAGACGAAAGTTTGTTGGTATACGACAATCGAATTCAGCGCCGCGAAATTTACTATGGAAGTCGCAAGCTTGGGGCATTCGGGAGCAATTTGAACGCACTTGCGTGCTCATTCCAAACCCCATGGGCGATGCCACTACCTGGTCTTCCTGACGACGCTCAAGCCTGGCTATTAAACGAAACCGCGTTTACTCTTCAGGCCCTAGGTCGCCTAAGAGAAGCGCTGGACCCTTTGCGATTGGCGCGGGATCGGCACGCAGCTCTTCGCAACTGGAAAGACACCGCAGTTTCTACACAAAATCTGAGCGAGGCGGAATTGACCGTCGGGGAAATCGCAGCCGCAGCGCGACATGCCGATGAATCCATCACCTATGCAGATCGCAGCCGAATCGCATTTTGGAAAGTAAGCGCCCTTGGGTT
>CAZENI010000079.1:0-22173 GCA_964513055.1 uncultured Opitutus sp. | reverse complement strand
CGAGTTCGAAATTCTCCGGGAGCGTGATCGTGATCTGGTCCTCGCTCATGTAGCGATAGCGCATCTGGACATCGTATTTGCGCGCCGCCGCTTCGAAGAGCGCCTTGGTGCCCTTGAAAAAAATTCCGGGTTGGAAAAAGATGCGGGAGCCGGTGCGCTCGGCATATTCGGGGATGCGCAAGTGATAGCTCACCTGCAGCCGGCTGAGCGGGTCGCTGGCGTTGAGCACTTTGACGTCGGTCACCTCGGCGAGCGGCTGATCCTCGCGGAACGCCCCGGCGATGAGGTCGGCGAGGGCCTTGGGTGATTTGCCGTCGAAGTCATCTTTTTCGGACGCTTCCCACAGCCCCGTGTAGACGATGTTGACCGTGCCTTCGAGGGTGCCGTCCGCCTGCAAGGTCAGTTTCGCGGCCCGCACGCGACGCGAGGCTTCCGCCGGCGAGATCGGCGTCGGGCCGATTTTTCCCGCCGTCTTGTCGGCGACGAGGGCGACGGTGCCGTTGTTCTCCCAACTCAGCATGCCCGGCGGCAGGTAGATGCGCGCCGGATCGTAATACTTCCAATCGGCGCCGAATTTCACGGCGGCCACGAGATCCGGGAGCGCAAACCGCTCGATCATCCGGGGGTCGAAGAGAATCGAGCTGCAGTCGTTGGCCCACGCGTAGCGGGCATCGAAGCCCGCGGCCCGGGCCATCGCGATGAACACCTTGTTGATATCGCGACTGCTCCCGTGGCTGAGCTTGAGCGTGGTTTCGGGCGAATCGTTCGGCTTGAATTTCGCGCGCTGCTCCTCGGTGAAGCCGGAGGAGTCGAGGTAGCGGTGTTTGATCCGGCTGCGGCAGTAGTCGTAGATCTTGCGCAGTTTCTCCTCGTCCGAATCGCCCGCGGCCAGCAGGCCCTCGACGGCGGCGCGTGCTCCCTTGCCTGGTTTGGTTTCCGATTCGCTCGCGGAAAAAAGTTCCGAGGCCCGCTTGGTCCAGACCTTGGCGGGATCCGTTTCGCGATTGTCGCTGTAGTAGACGAAGATCGTGGGCTCGGTTTGGATCGCTGGCGGCCGCCAGGGTTCTTTCACCCGCGCGGGCACATCGCGCAGCTCCATATTATAGTAACCGTTGGGATCGGGTTTGGTGGGCGGATTCTTGTAGCCGAAGTAAAGCATGCGGCCCGTCAGCCGCGGATGTTCGTAGAGACGCACGCGCAGTCGCACCAGGCGCGCCGGGTGATCGGCTTGGAAGGACAGGGGCATCCCTCCGGTGCTGTCTTCGAAAATTCGCGTATAACGATATTCGAGGATCGCGCCGACCTGGAGTCGGGGGGCGCGAACGACTTCACCTTCTGCCGGTAGTCGCCGGTCTTGATGACATCGCGCTCGAAGATGTCTTTGCGCGTGAGCTCGACCACCGTGCCATCCGGCCGATGGGTGCGCGCCATGATATTGGAGATGCGTTCGTTGCGCCCGTGGAAGATCTCGATTTTGGAAAAGTCCGCCAGGCTGCGCTCCGAAAAGATCTTGATCCGCAGAAAATACTCGAGCGCCGTGACCTCCGGGTCGGAATCGTCGAGTTCAACCTCGCGCAGCAGGATTTCCGCTCCTGCCTCCGGGTCGACGCTCGGGGTCCGCGCTGCGAGGTCTGCCGGATCGAGCGCAGGCCACTTCGCGGCAAGCAATGCGTCCGGCGTAAACGTGAAGGCAAGCAGCGCGAGAAATCGGCCGGAGAACAGCGCGCGGAAACAGTCCAACCGCAACGGAGATAAGAAGGACATGGTGGCTGGTAGCCGCTTGCGATACGGACGGGGTTCGCGGTTGTAAAGCGGGCCTTTCACGCGCTCCGTCCGGCATGCCCGCGGGTGCGCGGCGGTTGCGATTCGCATACTCGCCACGGCCGTTATTTCGCTGCGGTGGACAGCCTGGTGCGGCGAGAGTCGGGCACGGACTGGATCGTGAAGGTTGACAAGACCGGCGTGGCTTTCGGCGCGGACGCGACAGCGGAAAGATACGGCAGGGGGAGCCCGCGCGTTCAGCCGCGGACGACCTTGAACAGCGTGAGGGTGATCTTGTCCTTGATGACAATCTGATCGCCGGCGACGGCGGGCGCGGCCCACACGGGCGAGTCAGCGACTTTCAATTTGATCACTTCCTTGAGCGAAGCGCCGGTCTTCTCCTGCACGGTGAGATCGCCCTTGTCGGTGACGACCAGCAGGGCGGAGCCGAGGTCGGTGAGCGAGGCGTTCTCGCCGAGGCGGCCTTCGCTTTTCCAGAGCACGGCGCCGGTGGTGGCGTTCATGGCAAAGAGCGAGCCGCGCTGCTTGTCGGACATGCCGTAGAGCGTGGTGCCGTTCAGCACGGGTGAACTCATATACATTGTGATCTCGCGCGTCTCCCAGACCTGCGCCGCGTCCTTGCCCGAGACTTTCACGGCAAACGTCGGCTTCTGCACGCCGCCGAAGATCACGAGATCGCCGGCGACGAGGGGCGTCACGCTGTTCTGATCGTAGGGCGTGGTGAACGGAATCTGCCAGAGCAGCTTCCCGTCGGCGGGCGACACGGCGAGGCAGTGCTTCTGCGATTGCGTGATGAGCTGCCGCACGCCGCCGAGGGTGGCGATGATCGGCGAGGTATAGGCCGGGCCGTCGCCGTCCCACTTCCAGTTCACCTTGCCGGTGGCGACGTCGAACGCCGTGAGCGCGCCGCTGGCGTCGCCGCCGACGTGGACGATGACGTTGTTGCCATCGACGAGAGGGGAAGCGGCGGCGCCGAAGACGGGCGCGGTCGACTTGAAGTCGGCGGCGAAGTCCTTCCGCCAGAGGACGGCGCCGGTCTTGGCATCATGGGCGGAGACGTGGCCGTTGATCCCGAGCGTGAACACGCGGCCGCCGGCAACGGCGGGCGTAGCCTTCGGGCCCTTGCCGTGGCCGCGGGCCGCCGGGTTCATGTCGTAGGGGACCGGATACGCCTGCTGCCAGACGACCCTGCCGTCGGCGAGCGCGAGACAGCGCAGGATCTCGTTCTCACCCTCGCGGGCGAAAACGTAGACGCGGTCGCCGACGATGACGGGCGACGCGTGGCCCTCGCCGACGGGGACGGTCCATTGCTTCGAGAGGGAGTGCGCGGTCCACGTGGCGGGCGCCTGAAAGCCGGCGACGCGGCCGTCGCGCTGCGGGCCGCGCCACTGGTTCCAGTCGGCGGCGGAGGCGGCCGGGACGGTGAGCGCGGCAAAGGTGAAGAAAAGCAGGGGCGCCGGGGCGGATTTCATGCCGCAGGTTTAACACCGAAAGCCGCCCGCGAATGAAGCGTTTTCTCCACCCCGGGGTCTGGCGCGCTTTCGTTTTCCGGGTCACCCATAGGTCGGCTGCTGCGGCCAGCCGGGCGGCGAATCCTCCCAGTCTTCCTGGCGGCCGAAGGGCGTCACGTCGAGGAGGGCGTAGGCATCGGTGAGGCTCTCCACGCCGCGTGCGTAGGTGGAGTAGGTGTGAAAGACGTCGTCACCCACGCGGAAGAAGACGCTGAGCCCGTGCGCCTCGCCCTCGACCTGGTTGGGCGATTGGGTCGCCAGCAGCTCGGCCTTGGAACGGTAGTTGTATTCGACGGGCTGGATTTTCTCATCGAGCGTGGTGTGGAAGTCGTAGTTGAAATCGCTGCCGAAGGAGGAGAACCACGGGCGGTTCCAGCCGCGCTGCTGGCGATAGGCGGCGAGTTTCGCAAACGGGGCGCGGGAGATGAGGACGAAGGTCGTGTGGCGCGCAGTCAGCATCGACAGATCGCCGAGTGCATCGACGTAGCCGGTGCAGCCCGGGCAGCCCTTGTCCCACGCCGGATCGAACATGAAGTGATAAACGATGAGCTGCGGCCGGTCTTCGAAGAGTTCGCGCAGGTGGCGTTTTCCGGCGGGGCCTTCGAAGACGTAGTCTTTCTCGAGACGCACCATGGGCAGCCGCCGCCGTTCGGCGGCGAGGCGGTCGCGGAGGCGCGTGACTTCCTTTTCGCGCGTGAGGAGTTGCTGGCGGCGGTCCCGCCACTCGGCGGCGGTGGCGATGGGTGGATGGGCGGTCGTGGTGGGCATGGTGAGCGGGGAGGTTGGCGGTTGGATTTTGTGCTGATCCAATAAACGCGACGAACGACAGACCGCGGATCGGACCGTAGGCTCACAGGTTTCTCCCTGGCCGGTGGCGCCAGAGCATGCCCGATCGATGTGGAGCATGCCGGGCGGTTCGACGGCAGACCCGGCCCCGCCGCAAACGGGCGAAACCACGGGTGGATCTGGGCCTCAATCGCGACGTCGCCTCACCGCGCGCTCGCCTGCACCAGGTCGCGGTAGGTCTGGTAGTTGCCGGCGGCGAGGTCCGCCAGCATGACGTCGAAGCGCTGGACCAGCGACGTGCTGTAGTATCCGGGCACGGCCTGCGGGAGCGAGCGGCTGCCGCCGCTGGGAAACACGGAGCGAATCATCAGGCTGTCCGCCGCGAGCGGCAGTCGTTTCAGGTTCTCCGCATAGGGGCCGAAATTCCGATCCTGAAACAGGTAGTATTCGATGTTCGAGATGTAGAAGGCCGAGAGCCGCAGACGTCGCGCGGTCAGGTCGTCGGCGATCGCGCGCATCGCCTTGGAGCCGCTGACGTCGCCGACGACCGGCACGATGCGATCGCGTGCCTGCAGTGAGCGCACGAACTGAAACGCCGCCTCGCTCGCGAGGAAGCTCAACTGGTGACCGGCGCGATCGTTTTCCCGCAGCAGCGTGCGCAGGTTTGGGTAGTAGCTGCGCAGCGGCTGGCCGCGGGCTTGAAACACGAGCGAGAGTCCCGCTTTCACGAATTGCGCCCGGGACTTCGCGATCGTCTCGCGATCGGCGGCTGACAGCGGCACGCCGAAGCCGGCGATCACCGTGTCGAGGCGGGTTTGGATTTTCTGTTGCTCGCCCTCGGAGAGCGGCCGGGCGCCGTCGATGTGCGCGATGAGCGCGTCGATGGTGGCATCCGACATGCGTTCGGGTTGTGGCGGAGTCGGTCGGCCGGTCAGGAGCGAAAGATACCCGATCCGCGTCGGCGCCTCGGCGAACAGCGCCTTGAAGAGCAGATGGAGCAGCAGGTTGTCGCGGCGGATGTCGATGAGGTAGGCGATTTCCGGTTTGAGCTGCGCGATGTAGGAAAAATTCTGATCGGGCCCGACGCCGATGAAGGCGCCGCCGGTGAGCTTCGCGCGCTCGAGCGCCGGCATCACGTGGAGGTAGGACTGCTCGTTGGAGATGAGGTTGTCGCCGCCGAAATCGCCGCCGGGTTCGGAGAGGCGTTCGATCAGCGCCGCAAACGCGGGGGCGGCCGGCGGCTGCGCAGGTGCACGGGTCAGGCACGTGGCGACAACGACGACGAGGGCGGCGATCACGCGCCGGGCGCGCGCGACCGGTGGGTGCTGGCGAAGGAGCATGGAGAACGCGTGACGGATCGCGCGGGTTCCCGCGACGCCGAAAACGATTTGTCGCGGACTTCGCCGCCGCGCAGGTTGCTGCCACCCCATGTCGCCCTTTCGCTTCTCGCTCGCGGTGTTGATGGTCTCGCTAGCCTCCGGCGCGGTCCCGGCGGGAGCGGCGACGCCCGCGGCGATGGTGCGGCCCAACATCGTTTTTCTGCTCGCCGACGACATGGGCTACATGGACCTCGGCGCGAACCATCCGCGGACGTTTTACGAGACGCCCCACCTCGATGCGCTCGCGCGCAGTGGCGCGCGGTTCACGGATGGCTACGCGGCGTGCCCGGTGTGTTCGCCGACGCGCGCGAGCATTATGACGGGGCGCACGCCGCCGCGCACGGGCGTCACCGAGTGGATCGGCCAGCAACGCGTGGGCCGGCTGCAGCCCGCGCCGTCGCGCAAGGAGCTCGCGCTCGAGGAGGTGACGATCGCGGAGGCGCTGCGCGACGCGGGGTATGCGACGTTCTTCGCCGGCAAGTGGCACCTCGGCACCGGGGAACACGGTCCGGGCGCGCAGGGTTTCCCGCCCGATCTCGTGGCGGAGCCGGGTGAGTTCTTCCCGCCGGAGGAGGCAGGCAAGGCGGACGCGGTGAACGACCCGAAGTCGTCGGATCGCATCGCGGACGCGGCGGTGCGGTTCATCGGCGCGAATCGCGAGCGGCCGTTCTTCGCCTATCTGCCGTTTCGCGCGCCGCATCTCCCGCTCGGGGCGCGGCCGGAACTCGTCGCGAAATACCAGCGCAAGCGCGCCGCCGCCCCGCCCGACGCCTGGCTCGAGGATCGCGGCGCGAAGGTGCGGCAGGTGCAGAACGACGCCGTCTATGCCGCGATGATCGAGCAGCTCGACTCCGCGATCGGCCGCGTGCTCGCGGCGCTCGAGCGGCACGGGCTGGCGGAGCGGACGATCGTCGTGTTCACGGCGGACAACGGCGGCGTCTCCACGGCGCAAGGACAGCCGACGGCCAACGTGCCGCTGCGCGCCGGCAAGGGCTGGCTCTACGAGGGCGGGATCCGTGTGCCGTGGATCGTCCGCGCGCCGGGGGTGACGAAGCCCGGCGACGTGTGCCGAGCGCCGGCGATCAGCCACGACTTTTTCCCGACGCTGCTCGACCTGGCGGGCCTGCCGCTGCGACCGGCGGCGCATCGCGACGGCGTGAGCCTGCGGGCGGTGCTTGCCGGAGCGGCTCCGGCGCCGCGCGCGCTTTTCTGGCATTACCCGCACTACGGCGGCCAGGGTGGCTTCCCGGGCGGCGCGCTCCGCGAGGGCGACTGGAAGCTGATCGAGTGGTATGAGGACGGCAGCCTCGAGCTCTTCGATCTTGGCGCGGACCCCGGCGAGCGAAACAACCTCGCGGCCGCGCAGCCGGCGAAGGTGCAGGAGCTGCACGCGAAATTCGTCGCGTGGCGGCAGGAACTGGGCGGCCTCATGCCGACACCGAATCCCGGATACGATCCGGGTGCGGCGCCGAAGGCCGCGAAGAAGCAGAAGAAGAAAGCCGGATAGGTGAGGGAATGGCGGGACCGGGCGTGAAGGGGCGCACGGTCAAGCCGTCTGCTCGGGCGTCGATTGGACCACGGTCGTGAGGCGACCGAGATTCTGTTCGTTGGCGGGCTCGACGATGGCGCGGACCGCGTCGGCCACCGCCGGATCCTCGAACACCTGCTCCCAGAGCACGCGCGTGCCGGCCGCGGTGGCTTCGAGCGTGATGGTGAGGACGAATCGCGGTTCCGAGACGTGGCGGATCACGACCTGCCGATCCGGCTCGATGGCGGCGAATCCCGACTCGTTGCGATAGACGCGGCCGTCGGGGCCGATCATCGCGAAGATCCATTGGCCGCCGGGCTTGAACTCGAACACGTCGAACGTGTTCGTGAAGCCGTTGGGCCCCCACCAGCGGGCGAGCCGGGCCGGATCCTGGATCGCCGCAAACACCTGCGCGGGCGGCGCGGGAAGTTCCCGCGTCGTCCGGAACGTGCTCGCGGCCCGGCGGCGCGCGGCGCTCTGCCGCACCAGCTCGCTCAGGTCGGCGGCGGGACGGATTTCCCACGGGCCGAATCTCGCGCCGGGATGCTGCGCGATCAGAGCGACGGCGTGATTCAGGTCGCGCGCCTCGAGGATCAGGATGCCGCCGAGCTGCTCCCGGGTTTCCGCGAACGGCCCGTCGGTGGCGACGACCTGCCCGTGGGTGTAGCGCAGCGTCATCGCCGTGCCCGGCGGCTGCAGCGCTTCGCCGCCGGTGAAGTGGCCGTTCGCGCGGAGCTGGTCGTCGTAGGCGCAGCAGCGGTCCATCATCGCTTGTTGCTCGGCCTCCGGGAGGGAGGCGAACGCGTTGGCATCGATGTAGCCGAGGCAGATGAATTTCATGGTGACGGAGGGAAAGGGGCCCGGAATGGAGCATCCTTCCTGAACTGGCCGAACGGCCGAAGCCGATTTCGACATCCACGCGAAAAAATCAGCCGAGCTCGCGGAGCCGTTTCTCCAGGTAACGCTGCTCCGGCTCCGATTTGGCCAGCGCGAGCGCCTGTGCGTAGGCGGCGCGAGCCTCGTCGCGGTGCCCGAGCCGGCGGTGAAGGTCGGCGCGCGCCGCATGCGCGAGGTGGTAGTCGCGCAGCTCGCCGCGCGCGAGCAGCGCGTCGATCAGGGCCAGCCCGGCCACCGGGCCCTCGTGCATCGCGACGGCCGCGGCGCGGTTGAGCTCGATGACGGGCGAGGGCTGCATCGCCAGCAGCGCGGCATACAGCGCGCAGATCTGCCGCCAGTCGGTCGCCTCCGGCGTGGCTGCTTCGGCGTGGACGGCGGCGATCGCGGCCTGCAGCGCGTAGGGCCCGAAGCGGCGCGTCGCCAGCGCGCGCTCCACCAGCGCGATGCCCTCGCGGATGAGCGCGTGGTTCCACGCCGACCGATCCTGGTGTTCGAGCAGCACGAGTTCACCGCCGGCGCTGACGCGGGCCTCGCGCCGGGATTCGTGCAACAGCATGAGCGCGACGAGGCCGATGACCTCCGGTTCCGGCAGCAGCTCGAGCATCACGCGGCCAAGGCGGATGGCTTCGGCGGACAACTCCCCGCGCGTGAGCGCGGGCCCCGACGACGCGGAGTAGCCCTCGTTGAACAGCAGGTAAAGCACCGTGAGCACCGCGCCGATCCGCTCCGGCAGCTCCGCGCCCGACGGCACCTGATAGGGGATGCGATCGGCGCGAATCTTCGCCTTTGCGCGGACGATGCGCTGGGCAATGGTCGGCGCCGAGGTGAGGAAGGCGCGCGCGATTTCCTCCGTGGTGAGCCCGCAGACTTCGCGCAACGTGAGGGCGGCTCGGGCCTCGGGCGAGAGGGCGGGGTGGCAGCAGGTGAAGATGAGCTTGAGCCGGTCGTCCGGCAATTCGTCGTCGGACGCGGCCGCCGCGGTTGCTCCGCCGTGCAATGTGTCGGCGAGGTCGGGCTGGGCCGCCTCGAACCGCGTGCGGCGGCGCAGCGCATCGATGGCCTTGAAGCGTCCGGCCGAGATCAGCCACGCGCGCGGGTTCGCGGGGAGTCCCTCCGCGGGCCAGCGGCGCAGGGCGGCGTTGAACGCATCGTGCAGGGCATCCTCGGCGAGATCGAAATCGCCGAGCAGGCGGATGAGCGTCGCGAGGATGCGCCCGGCCTCCGCGCGATAGATGGCGTCGAGGTGGGCGCGGATGTCGACCGAAGATGGCTCGGACATGCAGGGGCAGGGAGGAGAGCGGAACTCGGCGGCGCGCGGCAAGCGCAAGAGTCGGCGGCCCGGCACACGCCTTCGCGGGAGCGGAGAACCTCTGCGATTGCCCGGCACTGCCGCATCTGCTGCGCTCCCGGGCAGGGTCGCCCCGGCCCGTCGAAATCAACCGGCCCGAATTCCGCGTGTCGTTCCCCGAACACCCTCCCGCCCTGCCGCCCGAGCCCCCGCCGATCGCCCCGCCTGCTCCTTCGCCGGAGTGGAAAACCGGGCGGGTCGTGCTGCACGCGCGCGGACTGCGGCGGAGTTTCGGCCACGTCGCGGCCGTGGACGGACTCGATCTCGAAGTGCGCGAAGGCGAGATCTACGGCTTCCTCGGCGTCAACGGCGCGGGCAAGACCACGACCATCCGCATGCTCATGGGCATCATCGCGGCCGAGGCCGGCACGATCTCGCTGCATGGCGAGACGGAGCGGCGCACCACCATCGCGCAGAAACAGCGGATTGGATACGTGTCGCAGGAGCAGACGTTTTATCCGTGGATGGACGGCGCGGAACTGGGGCGCTTTGTCGGGGCGTTTTATCCGACGTGGGATCCGGCCGAGTTCACCCGGCTCCTGACCGTGCTGGAGGTGCCGCCAGATCGGCGGGTGTCGCAGCTTTCCGGCGGCATGAAGGCGAAACTTGCGCTGGCGCTCGCGATCGCCTCGCGGCCCGCCTTGCTGGTGCTCGACGAGCCGACGGCCGGACTCGATCCGGTGGCGCGCCGGGAGTTCATGCAGATCATCGTGGCGCAGGCGCGGCAGCACGGGCGCACCACGTTCTTCTCGTCGCACCTGATCGACGAGGTGCAGCGGTGCGCCGATCGCGTCGGCATCATTCACCAGGGCCGGATGCGCTACGAGGGTGCGTTGAGCGAGCTGCGGGCGGAAGTGCGCTGCGTGCGACTGCCCGCCGAGGCGGCGTGGGAGATGCCCGCGGGCTTCGAGCTGTGGCGGGAGGAAAAGACGGGCGCCGGGCGCACGCTCGTGCTGCGGGCGTCGCCCGCCGCGTGGAGCGCGTTGCTCTCGCCGCCGGAGGCGACCGTGGAGGCGATGTCGCTGGAGGAGATTTTCATCGCGTGCGCCGGCGCGCGGCGGCTGCAACTATGAAACCACTCCTCCAAGGCCTTCAGGCCGGTGGCCCACGGAACACACGGAATACGCGGAAGAATCCGAGTTCCGTGTTTTCCGTGTGTTCCGTGGGCAAAAAGTCCGTCGTTGATTCCGCTGCGACTCGGGCATGATCGCCGCGCTGCTGAGAAAGGAACTGCGGCAGCACGCGGGGTTGTTCGGGCTGCTGGCGTGCGTGCTGGTTTTCGGCCTGCTGCTCGTGTCGAGCAACGCGGTGTTCAGCCGGGCGCTCGGCAGCGGTTTTGCGGGATTGAAATTCCTGCTCGTCACGCTCCTGCCCGTGGGCGCGATGCTGCTGGGCAACGCGCTCATCGCGTCGGAATTCCGGCACAAGACCCAGTTGTTTCTCGAGGGCCTGCCGGTGCCGCGCTGGAAATTGCTCGCGGTAAAATACGCCACGCTGCTCGGCGCCCTCCTGCTCGTCTCCCTCGTGCTGCTGGCGGGAGCGTGGCTCGGCGGCCGGCAGGGCGAGGCCATGACGCCGCGTTTCGCGGCCCTGCTCCTCGCGAAGACATGGCTGTGGATCGGGTGCGTCGCGGCCTTCTTTTTCGCGCTGGCCTTCCTCGGTCGCTACCGGATCGCGGTCATGGTCTTCGTGTTTCTGGGACTGATGTGGATGCAGCCGCAGGGGGTGTTCGACCTCGACCGCTCCGCGCCCTTTGCGCTGATGGACGATCGCTTCGCCTTCGAGCGCTACGACTGGCCGGCGCGCACCCTGGGCATCACGGCGGCGTGGGCGGCGGCGTTCACCGCCCTCGGCTTCCTGCTCGGATCGGTGCGCGACGCGACGGTCGCCACGCTCCTGGCGGAGAAGATGTCGTCCCGGGAGAAGATCGTGCTGACGCTCCTGTGCGTGGCCGGCCTCGTCGCCGTCGCCATGGCTCAGCACGAGCACAGCACGCGCGAGCCCGTGCATCTGCCCGGGGCGATTCTCCACGAGCGCGGCAGGGCGGTGCGGGTGGAAATCACCTCGGCCCGCCGCCAGGCGGCCGCGGACGAAGCCGACGCGCTGTCACTCGCCGGGGCCGCGCTCGCGGACGAGCTCGCGGATTTTGCCCGGCAGCTCGGCGGGGTCGTGCTCCCCCGGGTCTTCGTCGTGCACCGCACGGCCATGGGGGTGAACCAGTTTGAAGGCGGCGAGATCGAGTTCAGCCAGGGAACGCTCGTGCGGGCGAATGTGCTCGATCCGTCCGGCGATCGCGGCCGCCTGCACCAGTGGGTGCTGGACCACGCGCTCCAGGCGAAGACGAGCGGACGTTCCCAGATGGAGCCGTGGGCCTGGGCGGCGGACGGCTTGATCGGCTGGTGGCAGGAGCAGAAGACCGGCCGGCCCCTGCCGCCCGCGCCGGAGAGCGTGGCCGCCGCGCGAAGGGCGGCGGAGAAGGCGGGCTTTTCGGCGCGCAGTTTTGATGAGTGGTTGCGCGTGCGCGAAGTCGCGGGAAGGAAGGACGCCGACGCCCTGGCCGCGATCGCGTTTCATGCGATCGCCAGCGAGAAGGGCGCGGACGCGGCGTGGCGTTTCGCGCGGGAGTGCTTTGGCACCGACGTGCCCAAGGACGCGCGGGGCTGGTGGCGCGATCGGGCGGACCCGCCGGAAGCGCGACTGCGGCGCGCGACCGGACTCACCTTCCCGCAATTGGCGGCGCGCGTGCAAAAGGAACTCCCGGCGCCATGAGAGCGTTGCTTGAAAAGGAACTGCGCGCGCTGCGCCCGTATTTCTGGCTGGTGGTGGCGTTGACCCTCCTCGACCTCGGGTCCGAGCTATTCTCCGCGTTCCCTGACGCGCAACCCTTCGAGCCGGCCAAGTGGGTGGCGAGTGAATACCAGGGGCCGATCTTCTCGATCCTGCTTATCGCGCTGATGTGCAGCGCGGGGCTGCTGGTGAACGAGGCGGAGCACGGCACGCTCGCTTTCCTCGACGGGCTGCCGGTGTCACGCTCCCGGCTGTTCCTCGCCAAGGCCGTCGCCGGCTTCAGCGTGGTGCTCCTGTTGATCGGGAGCGGGATGACGGTCGATGCCGGTTTCGGCTGGCTGTCGCACACGTCGGTCAGCGGCCCCTTCCCCTGGAGATTCCTGCTGGTCGAGACGGCGCTCTTGGTCGTGGCCGGATTTTATATTTTTTCCGCCGCGCTGGTGCTGTCGTTCCTGCGCCGCTGGTTGTTGCTCGCGGTGGGGATCATCCTGTGGGGGATGCTCTGGCTGCGTGCGCACCAACTGCCCTACGTGAGCCTCTTCGATCCGATCGATTTGGTGCGGCCGGGGCTCGACGGTCTGGAGCCGCGGGTGTCGTGGCGGCACGTGCTTGCGCACGTGGCGGCCGGAGCCGCGCTGCTGGGCGTCGCGTGGGCGGGATTCTGCCGGCTCGGGGGGCGGCACACGATCAGCAGCCGCGACTGGCGGCGGATTTTCGTCTGGGCGGGATGGAGCGCCGTGCCCGTCGTGTGGATCGGCGTGATGGTGACGTTTTCGAGAACCCAGGAGGAAACGCCGCAGGACATCCGCCGGAATCATCCCGGGGGCGAACGCGAGTTCGGCCGGCGGCTGACGAGCCACTACGAGTTCATTTACCGCGAGGATCAGCGACCGCAGGCGATCGCGTTGAGTCAGGCCGCGGACGAGATTCATCGCCAGGTGGCGGACATCTTCAGGGCGCCGCGAAGGTCGGATCGCATCGTGGTGGATCTCGCCAGCCGGGTTTCGCTGCATGCCGCCGGGCAGGCGCACTGGAAGAAGATCGCGCTGCCGCTGGCGCTCAATCCCACGCTCGACCAACAACGCCAGGTGCTCGGGCATGAGACCGCCCACGTCTTCATCGATCTCGTGAGCGACGAGCGGGCCAGGCAGAATTTCCACCGGACGCGCTGGTTTCACGAAGGACTGGCGACCTACGTCGAGTTGCGGCACTTCGCGCCCGCGGGTGAACGCGATCGGCATGAGCGCGCCGCCGCCATCGCGCAGGCGTGGGACCGCGTGAGCTTCAGCCGGCTATGCGACACCCGGGAGTGGGCGCGCCAACGGGCGGGCGAGCTGGTCTATCCGCTGGGGCAGATCTGGTGCGCCGCCCTGCTGCAGGCTTACGGCAACGAGGCGCCCGGCCGCGTGACACGGGCGCTCAACTCCCCTGGCGTGTTCGCCGCGGCGACGAGCGAGGCGAGCTGGCGGGCGGCGCTGCAGGCGTGCGGCTACGATCTCGAGAAGGTGAATGCGGGTTTCGACGCGGCGCTCGACGCCGCGGTCACGACTCATCGCGCCTGGATCGACACTGTGCCGCGGATCCGCGCCACGCTCACGGTGAACGCGACGGAACTCCTGCTGCGTCCCGAATGGACGGGCGAGGCGCCGGGCCGGCTGATTGCCCGGATCCAGCCGACGGAGCCGGAAGTGGATTCTTCGGCGGAACTGACCCTGCGCCCTGATGCCGGCGGCGTGATTCGGATCCCGCGCAGCCAGTGTCCCGGTCCCAGCGTGTGGTATGAAATCGGATGGGTGATATCCGAAGCACGCTTTCCGGTCTTTGAAGCGTGGAAGGAAGAGGCCGTGAAGTAAGGATGAGGCGAACGGAGAATCGGCCGCACCTGCACGCGGAGCGGGTTGGGATCGAGGGGCAGCGCGTTGTCCTCAACGCGCTTTCAGGATGCGCGTCACAACCCAAGCGCGTTCGGGACAACGCGCTCCACCTGTGTCGTCAGTTTTCCCTCGTAAACAGCCGCGGCACCCCGCCCCGCTTGTGAACCATCTGTTTTTTCGCCGCGTCGAACTCGAACACGATGCGTCCGCCCAGGAGTTGAAATTTGTCCGGCGCCGTCGCCTCGAGCGCGGCCGCGTCCTGGGTGCCAGGCTGCACGAAGAGCGTCGAACCCTGCCGGGTGATCGTGAATTTCACCGGGACGTCGGGACTCGCATAGACGCCGACGTAGCGATCCAGAACGTCCGGGCCGACGGCGAGCGTGTCGAAGGAGGGAATTTGAAACGGCTGGCCGTAGTAGATGTCGATCACGCCGCGCACGATGTCGGGCACCGGATGAACCTTGGCGTTCGTCATGTAGGCGACCGCCAGTTTTTCGTCCGGCTGGTAAGTCAGCCACGAGCCGTAGTTGTCGGCGCCGCCCGCGTGCCCGTAGAAGGATTTGCCCGCATACGAGTGCGGCTCCATGCCCAGGCCTTCGCCGTCGCGCATCGTTTTCATCCGGTTGAGGCTCTCCCGGGAAATCAACTTCCCGTCGAACAGCGCCTGGATGAAGCGGGCGAGATCGGCGGGGGTTGAGATGATCGCGCCCGCGCCGAACAGGATGCTCGGATGGGTTTCGGGCACCTGCTTCCAGTCGCTGCCGGTGTTGAGGTAGGTGAGGCTCTCGTGCTTCTGCACGTCGATCTTCCCTGTGGCCGTGTAAGTGTCCTTCAGCCCGATCTTCGCCTTGATTCGTTCCTCTAGCGCGGCGGCGTAAGACTGGCCGGTCACTTTTTCGAGGATGAGCCCCAGCAGGAAGTAACCGGAGTTGCTGTAGAGATGCCGGGTGTCCGGTTCGAACGCGGGCGCGGCCTTGACGATCAGCGCGAGGATCTCGTCCTTCGTGATCGGAGTCGTGTTCACGTTGGGCTGGCCCGTCGGATCGCGCCGCACGTTGGGGATTCCGCTGCGATGCCCGAGGAGCTGCCCGAGGGTGATCTTCCCGGCGTTTGGAATCTGGGGGAAAAACGTGGCGAGGGTGTCGGTGAGCTTCAGTTTTCCCTCGTCGACGAGCTGGAGGATCATGGCGGCGGTGAACATCTTGGTGATCGAACCGATCCGGAATCGGCTCGCCGCCGTGAGCGGCTTCCTCGCGGTTTCGTCGATCTGGCCGTAGCCGATCGCGCGCGAGTAAACGACGGCGCCGTCCTTCACGATGATGAGGCTGCCCATCGCCTTGTTCTTCTCGGCGAGGCGATCGAAGAACTGGTCGAGCTTGGCAATGTCCGGCGACTGCGCGCGGCCGGTGGCGAACAAGGCGAGGGCGAGGGAAGTGGCCAGGAGTATTCTGAGTTTCATGGTGGGAGCGGTCCGCGCCGGCGTGGGCTGCGGCGGACGGGAGAGTGCCGGCAGTCTGCCGGACGTCTGTGAACTCCGTATGAAGTCGCGATGAAATCGGCCGAGCGCAGCGGCGGGGACCGACGTCCGCCCTTGTCGCGGCCAATCCCGGCAACACCGATCCGGCCAATTCAACAATCGCGTGACGCGCGGTGTGTCCGCGGTTTTCGGCTCGCCACTCACCTGGCGCGACCGATGCTCGGAAGCGCGGAAGGGAGCTGAGTATCCCGGGATTGGAGACACCTCCGGTGGTTCCGATTCTTTCACCAATCCGCATCCATCCCCAAGTCGCATGAACCTCGTTCGCCGCGTTTGTGTCGTGTTCCTCGCCGGGGCTACCGCCACGGCTTGCTTCGCCCATATCATCACGAGCTATCAGATGGTGCTCGGCAACCCGAGCGGGGCCGGCACCAGCGCCAGCAACTATCTGATTCAACGTCCGCAATACGCCCTCGGCTACGTGAGCGCCAGCGGCATCCCGAAATGGGTGGCGTGGAGCCTGACTTCGGGCGATCAGGGCAGCGGCCGCTACGATGGCAACTTCATCACCGACACCTCGCTGCCCGCGGGCATGAAGCGGGTGACGCACTCCGACTACACGAACAGCGGCTACGATCGCGGCCACATGTGCCCGAACGCGGATCGCAACATCACCCTGGATCACGCCAAACAGACGTTCATCCTCACCAACATCCAGCCCCAGACGCCCGACAACAATCAGGGCATCTGGGCCAGCTTCGAGACTTACTGCCGCAATCTGACCAACAGCACCGGCCGCGAAGTGCTCATCATGTCCGGTGGCTACGGCTCCAAAGGGACGATCGGCGCCAACGGTGTCACGGTGCCGACCAACAACTGGAAAATCGCGATCCTGGTGCCCGTCGGCTCCGGCTCGCCGATCACGAAGATCAACGCCAATCCGGCCGGGACGCGCGTGATCGCGCTGCGCGTGCCGAACATCGCCGGCATCCGTTCGACGCCCTGGACCAACTACATCACCACGGCGTCGTCGCTCCAGGGCAGCACCGGTCTGTCGTTCTTCACCGCGCTGAACTCGAGCGCGCGCACGACACTGCTCAACGATCGGGATACCGGATCGAACTGATCCCTCCGGGCGGTTTCTTCCGCCACCGCGCGCGGGTGCGTGCGGTGGCTTTTGGTGAAGTGCCTTTCGACCGCGGAACCGATCAATGGGGACTACAGAAACCCAGGGAAAAGGTCTGACCGCCGGAAGGAAGCGCCGCCGTCTGATCGTCGCCCTCCTCCTGCTCTGCGCGCTCGGGGCGACGCTGGCCCTCTGGCTCCGATTCCGCCCGGACGCGGCGGGCGTATCCAAAGCGAAAGCGCCCCCGGCTGCCGACCCGGTGCGCGCCGGGTCGGTTGGGACGATTGGGGCGAACCCGCCGTCCACGCCGCCCGCCGCTTCGTTCGCGCGCGTGCCCGCGGCGCTCGCGGCGGAGTTGTCGCAACAGTTGGGGATCGCCGATCCCGACGAGCGTTTCCGCCGGCTGGACGAGTTTTGGCGGCGCTGGTTCGCGCGCGATCGCGACGCGGTATTCGCGGCGATTGCCGGCCTGCCGCCGGGCGATGAACGCGCCCAGGCGCTGCTTTATGCGTTGATGGAACTCGCGACCTCTGAGCCCGACCGCGCGCTCGATCTGGCCCTGTCGCTCGTGCGCGACGCCCAGGAGGCCCACCTCTTCTCCTCTCTTTTCGATCTTTTCGCGCGGCAGGATCTCGCCCGTGCCCGGGAGCGTCTGGCCCGCGTGCCGGCGGGACTGGGTTTCGAGCCCGCCTGGCGGGCGTATGCCGACGCGCATGCCCGCATCGATCTCGCGGATGCCCTGCGTTGGGCGCAGGCGTTGCCGGAAGGGGCCGCCCGCTCGCTCGCGCTCGAGACCGCGCTCAGCACGCTGACGGAGAAAGACCCGTTTGCGGCGTTTCAAACGGCGCTACAGAATCTCACCGGCGAAGCGCGCGATCGCAGTCTTTACCAGGCGTTGACGCAGATTATCCCTCGCGATCCCGCAGGTGCGGCGACGCTGATCGTAGCCATGCCGGCGTCGCCCTCGCGCGATCTGGCGGTGACTGCGGCGGCGCGAGCGTGGGCTCACGATGGGCCCGAACGCGCGCTGGCGTGGGCCGCGACGCTGCCGGAGGACGCCGCCGCTTCGGCGGTGATGGCGGCGGCGAACATCCTGGAAATCTGGGCGCAGCGGGACGTCGCGGCGGCGAAGTCGGCGCTCGCGGCGCTGCCGGAAGGTGAGGCGCGCGCCGCGGCGGCGGAGCGGGTCGCCGCCGTGCTCGCGCTGGGTTCGCCGGTGCAGGCGCTCGATTGGGCCATCACGCTTCCGGACGGCCCGACGCAGGAGCGCGCGCTCACGGCCGCGATCGCCACCTGGGCGCGTAAGGAACCGGCGCAGGCCGCCGCCTGGACGGTGGCGAGCGGGGCAGGGGAGGTGCGCGGTGCGCTGCTCGCCGATGTGGTTTCGCACTGGGCGGTGCAGGATCTCCCCGCCGCCCGGGCACATGTCGCGGCGCTCGATGACGCGACGTTACAGGGCCGGGCCGCGGCCGCGCTGATTCCGTATCTGGCGCGCGAGAATCCCCGCGCGGCGGTCACGTGGGCGGAAGGCCTTTCACAACCCACGGCGCGGCTGGAAGCCGTCCGCCTGGCTTACCGTGAATGGCTTTCCAGTGATCCGCCCGCCGCGCGCGCCTGGGCCGCTTCCCCCGGCGCGCCGCCGGGGCTGTAGTGGAGAGAGCGGTCGGCGATTTGCTCTCATCCCACCGCTTCCATCCCTCGGCTCAGCCGGTGGCCTTCATTTCCGTGATTTGCTTCGTGGCGATGCCGATGGGGCGGTCGAGCGGGACGCCGGCACAGCCGAGCAGCGTGGTGAGCAGGTCGCCCTGGTTTCCCCGGATGTTCGACAGGAAGCGGCCGGTGTGGATCGTGCCGCCGCCGCGCCCGGCGACGATGAAGGGCAGGTTCTCGCGGCGGTGCCGGTTGCCGTCTTCGAGGCCGGAGCCCCACATCATGATGCAATTGTCGAGGAGCGTGCCGTCGCCTTCCCGGATGCCGTGCATGCGCTTAATCATGTAGGCGAACTGCGCGATGTTGAATTCGGTGATCGCGGCGACCTTCCGGATCTTCTCGGCGTCGTTCTCGTGGTGGGTCTGCGAATGGTGCGTGTTCGTGAATCCGAGCTCGGGATACGAAACGCCGTTCGGCGTGGAGCCGATGTAGGTGCTGACGCGGGTGGTGTCGGTCTGGAACGCCAGCACGTTCAGGTCACACATCACCTGCATATACTCGCTGCGCTTGTCGCCGACGGGGATCTTGATCGCGATCGGCGGGGAATCGGACGCGTGGCGTTTACTCGGGCTGAATCCGGCCGACTCCAGCGCCGCTTCCTTCTGGCGGGATTCGATCGCGGCGATGCGCCGCTCGACGGAACGCACGCTATCCAGGTATTCATCCAGCTTGTGCTGGTCGGTCTGGGGCAACCGGCGCCGGAGGTCCTTCGCGCCGCCGAGAACCAAATCCAGCATCTTCCGGTCCAGCGCATCGGCCTGGCCCGGCTGGCGCACCCGGCCGGCCTGGTCGGTCGTGCCGAAGAGCCGGTTGAGCACGTTGCGCGGATTGATCTCGGCCGGAAGCGCCTGGGTGGGCGACCGGAAGCTGCAGTGCGAATAATACGCCTCGTGCAGCCCTTCCTGGTTCTCCTTGTGCGTCTGCGGCATGGTGGCCAGTTCGAGCGAGGGCAGCGAGGTGTGATGGCCCACGTAGTTGGCGGCGATCTGGTCGGCTGAAATCGCGATGTTGACCTGGCTGCGGCGGTCCGGATCCGGAATCCGCGCGGTGAGCCACGTCGACAGCTCGAGGGCGTGCGGAGCGTTGGTGTAGGGCGCGATCGGCACGCCCGAGATGCCCTTCATCAGCAGGCATTGACCGAGGACGGGACGCAGCGACTCCAGTGCCGGGGGCGGCGCGGTCAGGAAGGTCTCGGGGCTCGCGGGCCAGAACTGATCCATGATGACGCCGTGAGGCATATACATGAAGCCGAGGCGCACCGGCGGCTTGGCGGCTTTTCTCTTTTCCGGTTCCGCCCACCCCATGGAGTCCAGCAGCGGCAGGGCGAGGGCGGCCCCGATCCCTTTCAAACAGGTGCGACGATCGATGAGGGTGTGGCGCATGGGATGTGGGGTGGCTCGAGGGCGGGGGCGACTGGAATTTGAAAACAAGGAAGCTTAAGCAGGAAGCCAGGAAGCCAGGAAAAAGTGTCGGTTCATGGCTTCCGGGTTTCCTGCTGATCCGAACTGAACCGGTGGCTATTGGATGCGACGCTGCGTGAAGGGGTAGCTCGTGACGATGGCGGTGATGAGAGTCTGCATGCGGTCGCCGTCCTTGGCGATGGTTTCCGTGAGGCGATCCACCACGATTTCATCGTAGCCCTCGAGGGGGCGGCAGAGGGCGTAGGCCAGGAGTCTCTCCGTCAGGTTGCGGGTCAATGCAGTCCGGCGGGCGGCGATGATGGCCTTGAGCTCGCGCGGAGATGAAAAGCGCTGTCCATCCGGCAGCTCACCCGCGGCGTCGATCGCACCGCCCGAGTCGTCCTGATCGCGCCAGCGCCCGATGGCATCGAAGTTCTCCAGGCCGAAACCGATGGGATCGAGGATGCGATGACAGTTGGCGCAGGCGGCATCGGTGCGGTGCAACTCGGTGCGCTGCCGCAGGGTCAGCGTCGCGACCCGGGCCTGGTCCTGCTTCTCCAGCGGCGGGATGTTCGGCGGGGCGGGCGGCACATGTTCGCCCAGCACCTGCTCGAGCACCCACACGCCGCGTTTGACGGCGCTGGTGCGGTCGGGAAACGAGGTCGTCGCCAGGATGCCGGGCATGCCCAGGATGCCGCCGCGATTGGCATCGCGCAGCATCACCTTGCGCATCGCGGGCCCGGATACGGTCTTTTCCAGGCCATAAAGCGGGGCGAGGGTGCCGTTGAGGAAGGTGTAGTCGCTGTCCACGAATCCGACCACGCTCCGGTTTTCGCGCACGATGCTCTCGAAGAACAGCCGCGCCTCCTCATACATGGCGGCGCGCAGCTCACCGGTCATGAGAGGGAATTTGGCGGGGTCGAAGGTCTTGGTTTTCAGTTCGCCCAGCCCCAGCCACTGGGCGCCGAAGCCATCGAACAAGGCGCGCGAGCGCGGATCCCGCAGCAAGCGCTGCACCTGCTCCTGCAGAATCGCGGGCTCGTGGAGTTTCCCGCGGTCGGCCAGGGCCGACAGCTCGGCATCGGGCATTGTGGCCCACAGCAGATACGACAGCCGGGACGCCAGTTGATAGTCGTCGAGCGGAACGATCTTCCGGTCGGTCTCCACGGCGGTGGCGGGCGTGATGAAGAGGAACTGGGGGGAGACGAGCACCGCCTTGAGCATCAGGCGCAGCGCCGCGGGGTAGGCGAGCTGGTGGTCGCGCGCCAGGTCGAACACGCCGACGAGCACGTCCAGTTCCTCCTCCGCCGGCGGGCGGCGGTAGGCGCGGCGGGCCAGCGAGCGGGCGACCGTGCGCGCGGCGGCGCGGGCATCGGTGCCGGGCGGCGGCGGTTCGCCGAAGAGGCGTTGCTGCACGGCGGTCGGCGGTGCGCCGGCGGGGGCGAGGATGCGATCGAGCACCTCGCTGGCGATGCCGAGAAACTGCTCCGACTGGAGGGGCGACAGGGTATTCAGATATCCCTCACCGAAGACTTCTTCGGGCAACTCGCGGCTGATCGCCGGATCGACCCCGAAGAGATCGTGCAGGGTGTTGCCGTATTCCACCTTGTTGAGCCGCCGGATCACGAACGGGCCCGGGTCGGGCGGACTGAGAAACTTGAGCCGGGCGATCCAGTCCACGAACATCTGCCGCTCCGCCTCCGTCGGCTGCTTGTCGGCGTCGTCCGGCGGCATGTCGTGGGCCTTCACGTTGGTGATGGCGTTCCGCCAGTGTTTGCTGAAGCCGGGATTGCCGGGGTATTTGAGCGCGGACTCGAAATTGACGCCGCCCTTCGACTTCCGATTGCTGTGACAATTGAGGCAATAGGCCTTCACGAACGGCGTGACCTGATCGCGGAAGGATTTTTTGATTTCGGCCTGCAACGCGGCGAGATCGCCATCGTTTTCCGGCTGCGCCCGGCATGGCGCGGTGAAAGGGTGGGCGACGCCGAAGAGAATCAGGGCGAGCACGCCACGGTGAAGGATTCCGGCCATGGTCATGCGATGCTCATCGTTGGGGGCGCACACCAGCACGAGACATCAGCCTTCGCTCAATTTGAACCCTAAAAACGGGAGCGGTTGAAACCGCTGATTCGCGCTAGGGAAGCGCTGAACAAACCAAATGTGGAAATCAGGAACTCAGGAAAAGAACCTGATCACAGGGAAAATCGCCGCGGTCTGGTGCTTTCTTCATGATTTCCTGAGTTCCACATTTGTCCGTTTGTATTCTTCAGTGGCTCCCAAGTCGGCGCCAAACAGACACCACCCGTCCGACAAGGGGTGATCGCGTGCTGCCGGGAGGGAACCGCGGGCCGGGTCGCGCTGCCTAGCCGAGCCAGCGAAACACCGGCGGAAAAACGATCACGACGATCGCGGCCCACGTGGCGTAAACCGGCAGATAGCCGGTCTGCCACCGTTCGAGGCTCTGGAACGATCCGCGGCCGAGCAGGAACCGGAGGTAGAGCACGGCGGACCAGGCGAGGTTGACCAGCAGGATGATGTTCTCACCGAGCGCGGCGACGCGGTTCG
>CAZENI010000078.1:0-22177 GCA_964513055.1 uncultured Opitutus sp. | reverse complement strand
CGCCGTGAGTTTTTCTCCGGCTTCGTCGCGGCCGATGAAGCCGGCGACGGCGCAGCGCGCCCCGAGCGAGGCGATGTTGAGGGCGACGTTGGCGGCGCCGCCGGCGGTCCAGGAATCGCGCGCGATGTCGACCACGGGCACTGGCGCCTCGGGGGAGATGCGCGTGGCGTCGCCCCAAATGTAGTGGTCGAGCATCACGTCGCCGACGACGAGGATGCGCTGGCGCGCGATTTTCTTGAGCAGGGGAGCGAGGCCTTTCATCGGAATTCCCAATCGTAGTGATAGCGCGAAAGCAGTTTCGGCTTCGCGGCGGTGACCTGGACGACGTCCTCGATGCGGCAGCCGCCGAGGCCCGGGTAGTAGAGGCCGGGCTCGACGGTCACGACGGAGTTTTTCTTCAACGTGCAGTCGACGCTGCCGCTCAGGCGCGGCGGCTCGTGCACGGCGAGGCCGAGCCCGTGGCCGGTGCCGTGAAAGAAGCCGACGGAGCCCGCCGCCGAGTGCCGGGTCTCGAAGCCGCGCTGCGTGAAGACCTCGACCGCCTTTCCGTGGACGTCGCGGCCATTCACGCCGGCACGGATTGCCTTCATCGCGGCGAGCTGGGCCGCGCGCACGGCGGCGACCAGTGCGCGTTGGGCGTCGGTCGCGCGGCCGCGGAGGAACGTGCGCGTCATGTCCCCGTGAAAGCCGGTGCGCGTGACGCGGGGAAAGATGTCGACGATGATCAGCTCGCCGGGCCGCAGCGGCCCCGAGCCGCGCTCGTGGGGATCGCAGGCCTGGTCGCCGCCGGCGACGATCGTGTTCGTCGAGACGGCGCCGGCCTCGAGGCAGGCGACCTCGATGGCGAACTTCAGTTTCTCGCTGGTGAGGCGCTCGCCGCGGTGCACGAGGGTGCGGCCGCGGATCCGGCTGGCGCGCAGGAGGCGTTCGGCGGCGGCGAAGCCGAGGGCGCTGCAGCGGTTGCCCTCGCGGATCGCGGCGGCCTCGGCGGGCGTCTTGAGCTCGCGCGCCGGAAAGAGCGCGCCGTCGGCGACCACGAGATCGAGGCCGAGTTCGAAGAGCTTCTCGTAGACGGCGGACGGAAAATCCTCGGGCACGGTGAAGCGGGTCTGCCGGAAATCCTGCGCGACGAGGTAAATCACCTCGGCGGCGCCGACGCGGCGCTGCGGCCAGAGTTCGCGGGCCCGCTTCACGTAGGCTTCGAGCGGGAGGACGACGTCGAAATCCGAGGTCTTCTTCACCCGGCCGAACTCGAGCGCGCTGACGACGGCGTATTTCCGGCCGCGGCGGGCGAACGCCACGAAGGCGTCGGGCACGCTTACGCGGCCAAAATAAAGCGCGTCGGGACTGCGTTCGGTGTCAGCGTAGAGGAGCGGAGGCGGGACGTTTTTTCCGGGCACGAAAAGAGAGAGGTTGAGTTACAGCGGAGCGGGCATTAGCCACCGGCCCTGTGAAAAACGCAAATCCGGTCTTTCGCCTGCCGCCCTGGATCCGGTCGCCGCGGGCGACGACGGGCGCCGGAAGCGGCCGGGGCGCGGCACGGCGGGCGTGCGCCGCGCTCGTGATCGCGCTGGCGGCGGGCGGCGCGCTGGGCGGGTGCGCGAAGGAGAAGGCGGCCAACATGCTGACGGCGGCCGCGACGAATCCGCGGACCTCGGCGGATTTTTTCCCGATCAAGGTCGGCGAAAAGGTCGTGCGGATGCAACTGGCGGTGCGGCCGGGTGAGATGCAGCGCGGCCTGATGGAACGCCGGGATCTGGGCCGCGATGACGGGATGATCTTCGTCTACGACAAGCCGCAGCAGATGAGTTTCTGGATGCGGAACACGCCAACGCCGCTGGACATCGGGTTCTTCAACGCCGCCGGCGTGCTCGAGGAGGTCTATCCGCTGTATCCGTTCGACGAGAACGCGGTGGCCTCGCGGAGCGGTGAGCTGCAGTTTGCGCTCGAGATGAACCAGGGCTGGTTCAAGGACAACGGCGTGAAGCCCGGCGCGCAACTGGACCGGAAGGCGCTGGCCGACGCGCTGCGGGAGCGCGGGTTCAACGCGCGCAAGTTCGGGCTGGCCGAGGGGAAATAGGTTCGGCCCCGCGGCCGCGGCGGTGCGCGCCTACTCCTTCGGGATCTCGTTGTTCGTCTTCAGCACGAGCACGGGCGTCTTGGTCTTCACCCAGACATCGGCCTCCTTGAAGAACTTCGCCGGGATCGCCTCGAGCGCCTCGCCGACGGTCTTCGCCGGCATGAGCTGGCCCTTCTTCGTCGTGTTGAAATCGTAGGCGCTGCGGAAAATCCGGTCCTGCGTGGTCGCGACGCTCTCGTTTTCCGGAATCTGGAGCACCCAGGCCACGAAATCGTGCTTCGGCATCTTGCCATCCGGGTCGCTCACGAGGACGACGAACTGCTTCTTCACCGCGGGCGGCTTGTCGCCCTCGGGGCCTTCGGGTTGCGCGGCGAGATTCATCTCCTCCACGATGCGCCGGAGGATGGCGGGGGAAATTTCGTTCTTCTTCAGAATCTCTGCGACCTTGTTGACCTCGATTTTTGCCATGGTGATTCGCGGGGAGCGAGGGGACGAAAGGACACGAAGGGCGGACGATGACAAAGCCAAAGTGGCGGCCCCACGAGGCGTCCGTGGCTCCGGTCCGCGTGGCGATCGCGATTGCCGCGGCGCGGCGGGCCTGCTGCCGTGGCGCGAACCCGCGACCAGGCTCCGGTCCGGTCCATCGCTTTCCGCATTCCCCCCATGATTCCATCCTGCTTCTCCCGGAGGTCTTTCGCCGCGTTCGCGGCGGCGTTGCTGGTGCTCTCGAGCGGACTTCGCCTTGCCGCCGCGGAAGCGAAGACGCTGAACGTGCTCTTCATCGGCAACAGTTTCACGGGGCGCCACACCCTGTCGGAAGTGGTGAAGGCGATGGCCGAGGCCGGCAATCCGGGGCTGCGTTTCGAGGTGACCACCGTGATCTACGGCGGGCGCACGCTGAAGGATCACTGGCGGCTCGGGACGCAGAACTTCGTGAGCCGCGCGGGCCTCACGCCGGAGGCGGTGCGCGCGACCATCCAGGGGCTGGAGGAGACCGCCGCGAAGGATTCGAAGGACAACTACGCGCGGTCGGCGGTGCGCCGCCAGCAGGAGCTGCTGGCGTCCCTCGCCGGGCCCCGGAAGAAATGGGACCTCGTCGTGCTGCAGTCCTACCGGGACGACACGCAGGGCGCGGCGTCGTCGTATCTCGAATACGCTCCCAAATTCGCCGCCCTGGTTCAGGCGCAGGGCGGGCGCGTGGTGCTCTACGAGACCACGCCTGACACCCAGCATGCCACGGCCCTGACGGCGGCGCCGGACGCGGCGCCCGTCATGGCGAAGGAGCGGCTGATCGCGGCGCTGGCGGGTCGCATCGACGCCCTCGTGGTGCCGATGGCGATGGTGGCGTGGCGCTGCCAGACGGTGCGACCGGAGTTCACGCTGCGTTTCGTCAACGACGCGCACCTCAACCAGACGATGGCCTACCTCACCGCCTGCACGTTCTACGGGGCGATTTTCGGCCGATCGCCGGAAGGGCTGCCGATCGACACCGTGACGGATATTCGCTTCCTCGACAATGGGCACAAGGACAAGGACCGGGACGGCGGCCCGATCAAGCGGGTGTTTTCGAGGGAGGAGCGCGTCGCGCTGCAGCGGATCGCGTGGGAAGGGCTGGGGGAGTTCAAGAAACTCGCCGCGGCGCGATAGCGGGGCGAAAGCGCCGGTGTCTTTCGGGGGACAAAGCGGGAGCGGGCTTGAACGCCGTCCGGCGCTCGCGTGTGCTGGGCCGGCATGACGCCAACGCGGGAAGAGTGGTTCGACGTGGTCAACGAGCGCGACGAAGTCGTGCGGCAGGCGCTCCGGCGCGACGTGCATGCGAATCACTGGTGGCACCGGGCGGTGCACGTGCAGGTCTTCGATGCCGCGGGCCGCATTTTCCTGCAGAAGCGATCGATGTTGAAGGATCTCTCGCCGGGGCTGTGGGACTCCTCGTGTTCCGGCCACGTTGATGCGGGCGAGGACTACGACACGGCCGCCGTGCGCGAGCTCGCGGAGGAGATCGGCGTGCGCATCACGGCGCCGCCCGAGCGGTGGTTCCGCATCGATGCCTGCGAGCCGACGGGGTGGGAATTCGTGTGGGTCTACCGGCTGCGGCACGACGGGCCGATCACGGTCGATCCGCTCGAGATCCAATATGGCGAATGGGTCGCGCCGGCCGAGGTTTCGGCCCGCGTGGCCGCGCGGCCGGAGGACTTCTGCCCCTCATTCAAACTGATCTGGCCGCAGATCGTCGCGCTAATGAAATGACGGGCCGAGGCCCGTGATGCGGCGGCCGGAGATCTTGCCCGGGCCTTCGTTGGCGCTGAGGCGTTTGATTTCCTCGAATTGCTTTTGCGTGATCAGCCGCCGCGGGACGCGTTTCTCCGCCTCGGAGACGAGGCGCGCGCGATCGTCGTCGGTGGGCACGTGCGGCACCCACGAGGTGTGATGGCCCTGGTGGCGCGTCCACTCGATGTTGCCGCCGTGGACGGCGGCGTTGACCTGATATCGGCGACCTTCGTCGTCCCGATTCCACCAGCCGAACTCGATGCTCATGGGTTGTGTCTCGGCCAAAGTTCAGCCGGCCGCGAGCGGAAACTCCGCGAGCGGACGGCCCGGATGGAACGCGCCGCGGCGCCGTTCGACGCGCCGCACCGTGAGCCGGCCCTCCGCCAGATCGATGCAAGTGCCGCCGAACGGCCGCGTGTAGGAGCCGGTGTTGATGACGGTGACACCGGTGCGATCCCGCCAGACGCCGGGCCGGTGCGTGTGACCCGCGACGATGAACTGCGCCGCCGGCCGGTGGCGGCGGGCAAACGCCGCGGCGAGCCCCGGCGCCTGGCGCCAGGCGCGAAGAATCCGAAACGCGCGCAACGGCGGCCACGCGATGTCCGCGAGAAAGCGCAGCGCGTATTTCAAGCGGTGCCGCTCCGACTGATGGCGCTGGTGAATCGAGGCCGCGACACGCCGGAAGACCGCCAGCCGGGAGTCGAGTTCGTGCTGCTGCGCCGCGGGCAGCGCAGCGAGCCCGGCGGCGATCAGTCGGCCGATGACCGGGGCGTCGGCGCCCCATGGCACGATGTCGTCGAAGAAGATGTCGCCGTGGGTGACGAAGACGCCGCGTCCCGCGAGTTCGAGGTGATGGAGCGGTGAGAAGTCGGCGTCGTGGTTGCCGCTGAGAAACGTGGCCTGCGCGACTTCGCGGGAGAAGAACGCGAGCACGGCGGCCTGGCACTCCGCGGTGTGTTCGGGCCGGGGACCGGGGCGCGTGTCGAGCGTGTCGCCGTTGAGCACGAGCCGGGTGACTCCGGCGAGCAGGGGGCGGAGCTGCGTGAGCTGATCGACGGTGCTGGCGCGGTCGCCGTAATGCAGGTCGGAGAGGATGCGGGTGAGTTCGCCGGGCACGCGGAAGGTTGGCGCGCTCTATGAGCGGGCACCGGCCGGCGAACAACTCGAAACGCGCACAGGCTTGTCGCCGGGTTTCCGGGTGTGTCACGGTGCGGCATGCGGTTCATCGTCTCCGTCCTCGGCCTGCTGTGCGGCGCCACTGCGCTGCGGGCGGATCGCGCCGCCGACCTCGCGCGGATTCACATCGAGGCGATCGGCGGCCGGGAGCGGATCACGGCGCTGGCGTCGCTGCGGGTGACCGGGCTGGCGGTGGCGGGCGGCAAGCAGGTGCGCTTCACGATGGCGGCGGCGCGCCCGGCCCGGCTGCGACTGGAAACGGAGAGCGGGGCGCGTTCGCTCGTTCAGGGGACCGACGGCGTGGAGCCACCGTGGGAGTTCGACACGGGCACCTGGCCGCCGAAATACCGCGACATGAACGACAGCGTCGCGCGCACGTTCCTGGGCGATGCCGAGTTTGACGACCCGCTGGTTGCCGGGGAGTCGCGCGGCTACATCCTCGAGTATGCCGGCGAGATCGACGCGGGCGGACGCAAGCTGCTGCGGGTGCTGGTGACGCGAAAGCTCGCGGAGACGTTTTCCGTGCTGCTGGACGATGAGACGTATTTCATCGTGATGCGCATCGACCATCGCACCAGCCCGTCGGGGCGAAAGGTGCAGGTGGTGACACATTTCGACGATTTCCGCCCGGTGGAGGGAGTGCTGCTGGCGCACCGGATCACGATCACGGCGGACGGCAAGGCGACGCAGCAGACGAAGATCGTGCGGATCGAAGCAAATCCGGAACTCTCGGCGGACCTTTTCACCCGGCCGAAGGTGGCCGTGCCGGGGCTGACGAAGCCGTGAAATTGTGATTGCACCAGCCGGGGGCGCGCCTTTCCTCTGACCCCTCAATCCATTTAACACCATGCAAGAACAAGTCACCTTGGAGTGCACCGAAGCCAAGAAAGAGGGCAAGCCGGCCTCCCGTTACCTCACCTTCCGCAACAAGAAGACCGTGACGGAGCGCATCGAGAAGAAGAAATACAACCCCTTCCTCAAGCGCCACACGCTGCACAAGGAAATCAAGTAAGACGCCTCGAGGCGTCGGGAAACAATTTAGCCGGGCCTGCGGGCCCGGCTTTTTCGTTTCGATTGGGACGCTGGCGGCGGAGAGCCGCGGCGTCCGGTGCCACGGCGGGCGGGGACCGGCTCAGCCGCTCTTCTGCGCGGTGCGCAGGGAGGCAAACGGTGCGGCGGAGGCGCCGGCGGCCTGTTGCTGCTGCTGCTGTTGCTGGCGACGCGCGGCCCGCCAGCTCTCGCGGTGCTTGCGGATCCAGTCGAGCAGCGCGCGTTCAAAACCGATGTCGTAACCGAGGCGCTCGGACTCGAGCCACTTGTGTTTCAAAATCTCCTCCCGCTCGGCGAGAAACTCCTGATACAGACTCGACTGTTTGACGAACTCCCGGGACGTCGAAGGCTCTTGAGCAGGATGAGTCATGAAGCGCGGGACGAAATGAGAGCGACGTGGCGGGTGCTGTCAATGCCTGCAATTTTTCCCAATTGTCACAGCGGCCGCACGGCCGGTTTTTGGAGTCGCGCGAGCAGATCCGCCGCGATCTCCCGAAACACATTCGCCGCCGCGCTTTGCGGATCGCTCACGACGATCGGCACGCCGGCGTCGCCGCCGGCGCGGATCTCCGGCACGAGCGGCACCTGGCCGAGGAGCGTCGTGCCGAGTTTTTCCGCGGTGATGATGCCGCCGCCGGTGCCGAACAGCTCATGCTTCTGGCCGGACGGATCGATGAAGTAGCTCATGTTCTCCGCCACGCCGAGGAGCGGGACGTTGACCTTCTGAAACATCAGGCCGCCCTTGCGCGCGATGTTCGTGGCGGCGAGCTGCGGCGTCGTGACGATGACCGCGCCGTCGAGCGGGATGGTCTGCACGAGCGAGAGCTGCGCGTCGCCGGTGCCCGGCGGCAGATCGATCAGCAGGATGTCGAGCTCGCCCCAGAGGACGTTCTGCACGAACTGCTGCACCGTCTTCATGATCATCGGGCCGCGCCAGACGACGGGCGTGTTGTCGTCGACGAGGAAGCCCATGCTCATGACTTTGACGCCGTGCCGCGTCATGGGCACGAGCATCGCCTCGGCGCCGTCGCCCTCGACCTCGGGGCGGCCGCTGAGGCCCATCATCAACGGCACGCTGGGCCCGTAGATGTCGCAATCCATCAGGCCGACGCGGCCCGGCCGGCCCTGCAGCGCGAGGACCTGGGCGAGTGCGCAGGCGAGATTGACGGAGAACGTGCTCTTGCCGACGCCGCCCTTGCCCGAGGCGATCGCGACGGCGAAGCGGATCTTTTTCGGCGCGGCGGCGTTGCCGGCGAGATTGCCGCCGGTGGCGACGGGCGCCGCGCCCGGCGGAGCCTTGGCGGGCGCGACCGCGATCTCGACGATGATGTCCTTCACGCCGGGCTGGCCGCGCAGCGCCTTCTCGACGTCGGCCTTCAACTGGAGCGGCGTCTTCGGGTCGTTGCTCGTCAGCGCGAGCGAGACCTTCACCGTGCCCTCGAAGAATCCCGCGGTGCGCACCAGCCCGAACGACACGATGTCGCGGCTGAAACCGGGATACTTAACCTGCTTGAGATGCTCCTTGATTTGGTCGGACGTCACGGTGGTGAGAATGTGAGCAAATAAGAGTTGTTATGCCGCGAAGCGGAGCAAATAGAAATGCCGTCGGTCGCAGCGAATTGCGACCACTCTTTCTCGATGCAATTCCTTTCCCGCTTCCTGCTGCTCGCCGTCCTCGCCTCCACGACCGTCCTCGCGCAAGGCGTCCGAAAAATCGGCGACGTCAACGTCGTCGTCGACAACCAGACCATTCCAATCCGCGTCACGGCGAACTCGCCGGAGCTGCAGCGGCTGGCGGAACTGGCCTTCGGTGCGCATGGGCGCTACGACATCCGCGGCAACCGCAAGCCGGCCTACGAGTTCAAGTTCACCGCCGGCGGCAACCAGGTGCGGGTCGACATCACGCGCGGTTCCGCGGCAGTCGTCGTCGCCTCCGAGACCGTGACCGGCACGTCGCCGCGCCACGCGCTGCTGAAGGCGGCGGACGTCGCGGTGGTGAAGACGAACGGGCAGGGTCTGCGCGGCTTCTTCACGGCGCGGCTCGCGTTTCTCGCGCAGCGCACGGGGAAGAGCGAAGTCTACACCTCCGATCTTTTTCGCGGGGAAGGATCGCAACTGACCCGGGATGGCGCGCTGGCGCTCTGGCCGCGCTGGTCGCCGGACGGTTCGCGCATCATCTACACGAGCTACTTCAAGACGGGCGCGCCGGATATCTATCTGATCGATACGGCGTCGAACCGCCGCGACATTTTCGCGAACTACAAGGGCACGAACATGGGCGCGCGTTTCAGCCCGAACGGCCAGCAGGTCGTGATGGTCGCGGGTGAAGGGCGGCCGGAAATCTACGTCAAGAATGTCGCGGGCGGAAAGCCGGAGCGCCGGACGCAGTCCGATGTGTCCAAGTCCTCGCCGTGCTGGTCGCCGGACGGCAGCCAGATCATCTTCGCGATGGGCGAGCCGCTGCCGCAGTTGTTCATCATGTCGGCCGCCGGCGGCGCGCCGCGGCGCATCTCGACCGGCTACGCCTTCTCGTCGGAGCCGGACTGGAGCCGGGCGGATCGCAACAAGATCGCCTGCACCGTGCGCGTGGGCGGCGGCAAGTTCCAGATCGCCGTGGTCGATCTCGCCACCGGGACGACCAAGGTGGCCTCCAAGGCGGCCTTCGACGCGGTCGAGCCGAGCTGGCTCGCGGATGGCCGCCACCTGGTCTGCACCGTGCGGGACAAGCGCACCAGTGTGCTGGCGATTCTGGATACGGAGACCGGCAGCAGCCTGCAGATCACGCCGAACGAGCTGAACGCGCTCCAGGCCAGCGTCTGGACGCCGTGAGGCGCGTGCCGGCCGCCGCGGGTGCGGCGGGACCGGGCGACGCATGAGGTGTGATCGCTCCCTGCGCTCACGCTCAGGGCTACAGGGATCCAAGCAATCGGCGGCAAGCCGCCGCGGGCGGACAGAAAAAAGCCGCACCGAGGCGGTGCGGCTCGAGTCTTGAGATTCGTGCGGTCCGCTCAGGCGGAGGCGGCGGCGAAGTTCTGCTCGGCGGCGTCCCAGTCGACGACGTTCCAGAAGGCGGTGACGTAGTCGGGGCGGCGGTTCTGGTAGTTGAGGTAGTAGGCGTGCTCCCAGACATCGAGGCCGATGACGGGCTTGCCCTCGATGCCGGCGACGGCCTTGCCCATCAGCGGACTGTCCTGATTCGCGGTCGATCCGATCGCGAGTTTCTTGTCGGCATCGACATAGAGCCAGGCCCAGCCGGAGCCGAAGCGGCCGGCGGCGGCCTTGGCGAACTCGGCCTTGAAGGTGTCGAAGGAGCCCCAGGTCGCGGTGATGGCCGCGGCGAGCTTGCCCTTCGGGGCGCCGCCCTTGCCCGGACCCATGATGGTCCAGAAGAACGCGTGGTTGCTGTGGCCGCCTGCGTTGTTGCGGACGCCGGCGCGAATCGCCTCGGGCACCTTCGAGAGTTCGGCGATCAACGCGTTGACGTCGAGGGCCGCGAGGGCGGCGTGATCCTTCAGGAGGTTGTTGGCGTTGGTCACGTAGGCGTTGTGATGCTTGCCGTGGTGAATCTCCATCGTCTTGGCGTCGATGTGCGGCTCGAGTGCGGTGACGGCGTAGGGCAGTTTCGGAAGTTCAAAGGCCATGGGAATCGGTGTGTTTTCGGGTTGGGAGGATCGCAGATGCGGACGGCAACTGATGCACCGGCGGGCGTGGGCGTCAACTTTGGGGTGTGTCTTCGCCGGCGGTGAAACCGGCCGGAAGGGCGCGCCGCGGGAGCGGCGGCGAGTATCCGCACAGCCAGTTCGCGGCGCGCGGTGTCAGCGCGGGCCGGGGGCGTTGAGGCGGTCGGCGTTGCGTTCGCTGCCGGCGGGCGTGCCGCGCGGGGCCGCCTTGGCGCCCTTCGGAGACTTGGCACCGGTGGCGGCCTTCAGCGCGGCGCCGGTCTCGCGGTCGAAGCCGTCGCCGGTGAGCTTTGCCGGCACGGTGTCGCCGGTGGCTTCGCTCCAGTCCGCGAGCAGTTGCTGGAGTCGGGCCTTGGCCGCGCGATGCGCCGGATCGCTGGCGAGGTTTTTCAACTGCTCCGGATCGGATGCGGTGTGATACAATTCCTCGGCGGGGCGCGGCGCGAGAAACACATCCGCCTGCGCCGGGGTGAGCGGGCCGGCCGCCCGCGCGGTGCGCAGCGCCTGGTGCGAGGGCGAGCGGACGGAATCGGCCGGGCCCTGCCACGGAAGGGCGGGGCGGTGGTTGCGGATGTAGAGGTAGCCCTCGGAACGCACGGCGCGGCCGTGGGCCTCGTAGTCGTGCCAGTTGTGCTCGGAGAAGGCGTGGCGGCGGACCGTGGCGGCGGGATTTTTCAGGATCGGCAGAAAACTCACACCCTGCAGCGTCGCCGGCGCGGCGACGCCCGCGAGCGCGAGCACGGTTGGTGCGATGTCGACGGTGCTGACGAGACTGGCCGTCGGCTGACCCGGCTGCGCGAGACCGGCGGGCCAGTGGGCGATGAAATACGTTTTCATGCCGGAGTCGTGCAGCCTGGTCTTGGCGCGCGGGAAGGCGCGACCGTTGTCGGCGAGGATGAGGATGAGCGTGTTGGCGAGCGTGCCTTCCTGCTCAAGCGCGGCGACGACGCGGCCGATGTAGTGATCGAAGCGCGTGATCTCGTTGTAATATGAAGCGAGGTCGGCGCGCGTGGCAGGATCGTCGCGCAGATACGGCGGCACGTGCACGGCGGCGGGGGAGTGTTTCGGGCCGTAGAGCGCTTCCTGCCATTCGTCGTCGCCGTCCCAGGCGCGGTGGGCGTCGAGCGCGGCGAACCAGAAGAAAAACGGTTTCTCCTTCGGCCGCTCCCGCACGACCTTCACCCAGTTGGCGTGACCGCCGCTGTTGCCCTCGGCCTTGCCAGTGTCGACGTGGTCGAAAGGCGGGACGGGCGCGGGCGCACCGGCGGCGGGCGGCTCGGTCGTCATGTGGTGCTTGCCGCTGAGCGCGGTGTAGTAGCCGGCGTCGCGGAGCAGCGCGGGAAACCACGGCAGGTGGGCGGCGATGGGTTGGTGGAGTTCGGATGCGCGGCCGTTGTTGTGCGGGTAGCGGCCGGTGACGATGCTGCTGCGGCTCGGGCTGCAACTGCTGGCGACCAGATACGCCGCGTCGAAGCGGCGGCCGTGGGCGGCGAGCCGATCGATGTTCGGCGTGCGCGCGGCCGGATTGCCGGTGCAGCCGAGGTCGTCCCAGCTCACGTCGTCGGCGATGAAGAGGATGACGTTGGGCCGGGTGGCGGCGGACTCCGCGGCGCGGCCGGCCAGGCCGAGGAGGGCGGCGCCGAGCGCAAACGCGAGACGGACGGCAGACAGAAATCGGGGCGACGTGAACGACTGGGGCGCGAGGGGCATGGAGGGACGTTCGGGGGCACGGTCGCGGCTTTCAAACTCGATTCTCCGCCGCGCCCAGTCTGCGCGTCGCACCCGGCGTCGCGCAATTTGACGCCATGTGTAGACACCGGCGGAGAACCCCACTTAGTCTGCCGCGACCACCCCATGGCTGTTCATCCGATCCTGAGAACGCTGCCGCTGCTCGCCGCCGGCGCAGTCCTGTCCCTGTTCGCATTGTCCGCCGGGCGGGCGGTGGCGGCGACAGCCTCCGGCGTGGCGCCGGTTGGCTACAACGACCAGATTCAGCCGATCCTCGCGGAAAACTGTTTTCACTGCCACGGCCCGGATTCGGGCACGCGCAAGGGCAAGCTGCGGTTGGATCGCTTCAAGGAAGCGACGTCACCGCGCGGCGACGGCGCGCTCGAGCCGGCGATCGTGCCCGGAAACCCGAAGGCGAGTCCGTTGATCGAGCGCATTCTCTCGACGGATGACGAGGAGCGGATGCCGCCGCGCGAGTCGCACAAGACGCTCAAGCCGGCGGAGATCGCGTTGCTCACGCGCTGGATTGCCGAGGGCGCGGTGTATCAGGAGCACTGGTCGCTCCTCGCGCCGGTGCGGGCGGCGGTGCCGGCCGGGCCGCTTTCGCAGGGCTGGGCGCGCAACGCGATCGACTCGTTCGTGGCGGAGAAGCTGGCGGAGGCGGGCTTGAAGCCGAGCGCGGCCGAGGCGCCGGCGCGGCTGCTGCGACGGGTGACGTTTGATTTGACCGGGCTGCCGCCGACGCCCGAGGAGATCGCGGCGTTCCTGCGCGACCCATCGCCGGCGGCTTACGATCAGGTGGTGGATCGGTTGCTCGCGACCGATGCGGCGGCGGAGCATTTCGCGCGACACTGGCTCGATGCGGTGCGCTATGCCGACACGCACGGCATCCACATCGATAACTACCGCTCGATCTGGCCGTATCGAGACTGGGTGGTGAACGCGTTTCGGCAGAACATGCCCTTCGATCGCTTCACGATCGAGCAGATGGCCGGCGACCTCCTGCCGGACGCGACGCTCGACCAGAAGGTCGCGTCGGGCTTCAACCGCTGCCTCGCGACCACGAGCGAGGGCGGGGCGATCGCGGCGGAATACGAGGCGATCTACGCCAAGGACCGGGTGGAAACGATGTCGACGGTCTGGCTCGGGCTGACGACCGGCTGCGCGGCATGTCACGACCACAAGTTCGACCCGATCACGCAGCGCGACTTCTACTCGCTGGCGGCGTTTTTCCGCAACAACACGATGCCCGCGATGGACGGCAACATCGCGGAGACGCCGCCGACGCTGTTCGTCCCGGCCGAGGCGGATCGCGCGCGCTGGGGGGCGTTGCAGGCGGAGATCGCGCGGAGCCGCGAGGGGATCGCGACGCGCGCCAAGGCGGCCGACGGGGATTTCGACGCGTGGCTTGCCGCGGCGCGCACGCTCGCGGTGCCGCCGGCGGACCGCACGGTGAAGCTGCACCTGCCGTTGCACGACGCGAGCGGGCCGGACGCGGCCGCGGGGATCTTTGGGCCGGCGCCAAAAATCAATGGCCTCGATCGCGTGCTGGGACCGCCCGTGCCGCTGTTGCGCGGCGGCGCGGAGAGTCTCGCGTTGCTGGTGCGCGTGGAGGAGACGCCGAGCGGCACGTTGCTCTCCTGCCTTGACGTCGAGGCCAAGGAGGCAGGCTGGGAGGTGTTTCTCGAGAGCGGAAAGGTCGGACTGCTCGTGACTGATGGCACGGGCCGGGTCCAGGCGCGCGGAGTGGCCAATGCGGCGCTGGCGCCGGGCAAGTGGCACCACGTGCTGTTCTGTTTCGACACGGCGTCGATGCGCAGCCGGACGATCGAGGTCTTCGTGGACGGACGCTCGGTCGCGAACTCGAGCATCTCGGCGCATTTGCCGGTGGATATCGTGCCGCGCGCGCCGTTGCGGCTTGGCGGTCGCGATGCCGGTGGCGCGCCGGCGGCCGCCCTGACGGGCGGCGGCGTGTGGGTGCAGGACGTGCGGCGGTCGCAGCGCGGGTTTGTGGCCGGCGAAGCGAAGGAACTCGCGGACGTGATCGACGCGCGCGCGGCGCTCGACGCGGAGGCCGGGAAGCGCACCGCGGCGCAGAAGAAGCTGTTGCGCGCGCACTACCTGACGGCGGTCGATCCGGTGACGTTGCCGGCGGCCGCGGACCTGCAGCGCCTGCTGACGGAGGAAGACGGCCTGCGCCGGCGCGGCGGCGTCACCCTGGTGATGGAGGAGAAGAAGGGCGAGGAGCCGTTCGCCCATGTGCTGAACCGCGGCGAGTATTCACAACCCGGTGACAAAGTCCCGGCCGCCACACCTGCGGTGCTGCCGCCGCTGCCGGCCGACGGCCCGCGCAACCGGCTGGCGCTGGCGCGCTGGCTGGTGGCGCCGGAGAACCCGCTCACGGCACGCGTGACGGTGAACCGCGCGTGGCAGCAGGTGTTTGGCACGGGGCTGGTGGAGTCGGCGGGCGACTTCGGCGTCACGGGCGCGCGACCGTCGCACCCGGCGCTGCTGGACTGGCTCGCGGTGGAATTTCGGGAGTCGGGCTGGGACTATCGCCGGCTCATGCGGCTGCTAGTGACGAGCGCGACCTACCGGCAGTCGGCGGCGTCGCCGGCGGAACTGCTTGAGCGCGATCCGGGCAACCGGCTGCTCGCGCGCGGGCCGCGCTTCCGGCTCGATGCCGAGCAACTGCGCGATCAGGTGCTCGCGGCCTCGGGCCTGCTGGTGGCGAAGCTGGGCGGCCGTCCCGCGCGGCCTTACCAGCCCGAGGGCGTGTGGGAGGAGGTGGCGATGAAGGAATCGACGACGCGGTATTATCGCGCGGATGCCGACGAGAACCTCTACCGGCGCTCGCTCTACACGCTTTGGAAACGCACGGCGCCGCCGCCCGCGATGGACCTGCTCAACGCCCCCAGCCGCGAGGTGTCCTGCGTGCGCCGCGACCGCACGAACACGCCGCTGCAGGCGCTCGTGACGCTGAACGATCCGCTCTTCGTCGAGGCGTCGCGGCAGCTCGCCGCCCGTGCACTGCGGGAGGCACGCGCGGGGACCGACGCGCGGCTGGACGCGATCTCGCTGCGGCTGCTGGGGCGCACGCTGGCCCGGTCCGAGCGGGCCGTGGTGCAGCGGACGCTCGATCAGGCGCTGGCGACGTATCGGAAAGAGCCCGACACGGCGCGGCGGCTGCTCGCGGTGGGCGCCTCGCCCGCCGATCCGAGCCTGCCCGCGGCCGAGCTGGCGGCGTGGACGCTGGTCGCGAGCCAGGTGATGAATCTGGACGAAGCGCTGACGAAATGAGCCGATCACGTCAGAGTTTTTCCGTGATGGAGCGCGTTGTCCCCAACGCGCTTTCAGGGTGTTCGGACGCAGCCCAAACCAGCGGCTTGGGGACAAGCCGCTCCACCTCATGAACCTCCCGCCCGACTGGAAAGCCACCTTCGATGCCTACAATGCCGCGATCACGCGCCGGCAGTTCTTTCGCACGTCCGGCACCGGGCTCGGCGTGGCCGCGCTCGCGTCGTTGATCGGGAGCAGCCGCGCGCCCGGTGCGAACGCGCCGTCGACCAACGCCGCCGCCACGCTGCGGACCGCGATGACCGAACCCTGGCGGATCGCGCCGAAGGCGAAGCGGGCGATCTACATTTCGCTGATCGGCGCGCCGTCGCAGCTCGATCTCTTCGATCACAAGCCGGCGCTGCAGTCGCGCTTCAAGGAGGACTTGAAGGACTGGCTGGCGGGGCAGGGGGAGCGGCTCACGGGGATGACGGCGCGGCAGGCGGCGTTTCCGCTGGCGCCGACGCGCTTCGCCTTCGCGCAGCACGGACAGAGCGGCGCGTGGATCAGCGAGCTGCTGCCGTGGACGGCGAAGATGGCGGATGACCTCTGCATCATCCGCTCGATGAAGACGGACGCGATCAACCACGAGCCGGCGAACCAGCTCGTCTACACCGGCTCGATGCAGAACGGGAAGGCTTCGATCGGCTCGTGGCTCGCCTACGGGCTCGGCTCGGCCAACCAGGATTTGCCGGCGTTCGTCGTGCTGCATGCGAAGCACACGAGCCCGTTTTCCAACGTGCAGGCGATCTCGGCCCGGCTCTGGGGCAGCGGCTTCCTGCCGGGCAAGCACGCGGGCGTGTCGTTCCGGCCGTCGAGCGACCCGGTGCTGTATCTCAACGACGCGCCGGGCATCCCGCGTGAATTGCGGCGCACGATGCTCGACGGGCTCGAGGCGTTGAACCGGCGCAGCTACGAGCAGATCGGCGACCCGGAGATCCAGACGCGCACGCAGCAATACGAGATGGCGTTCCGCATGCAGGCGAGCATCCCGGAGCTGGCGGACCTGTCGAAGGAACCGGAGTCGACGTATGCGCTTTACGGTGACGAGGCGCGGACGCGCGGGTCGTTTGCGAGCTCCGCGCTGATGGCGCGGCGGCTGGTCGAGCGGGGCGTGCGCTTCGTGCAGATTTTCCACCGGGGCTGGGATCAGCACGGCACGCTGCCGCGCGATCTCGCGTCGCAGTGCAAGGACGTCGACCAGGCGTGCTACGGCCTCGTGCAGGATCTGAAGCAGCGCGGCATGCTCGACGACACGCTCGTGATCTGGGGCGGCGAGTTCGGGCGCACCGTCTACTGCCAAGGCACGCTGACCGAGACGAACTACGGCCGCGATCACCACCCGCGCTGCTTCTCCCTCTGGATGGCGGGCGGCGGCGTGAAGGGCGGGCTCGTTTACGGCGAGACCGACGAGATGTCCTACAACATCGTGAGGGATCCGGTGCACATCCGCGATCTGCACGCCACCATCCTCCACCTGATGGGAATCGAGCACGAGCGGTTCTCCTTCAAGTCCCAGGGCCTCGATCAGCGGCTGACGGGCGTGGTGCCGGCGCAGGTGGTGAAGGGGATTTTGGCGTAGCTTTTAGTGTGTGGCGCTTCGACGCCGCCATCTGCGCTGCGGCTTGACGAGGGACGAGGAAAGTCGGCCCGTCGAGCCGGCCGACAGAAAGAGATGCGTCGAGCCGCCGCACTCCAAATCGAACGCTTCGGCCCCGTCCCCGATCGACCTTTGACACTCCGCGAGCTGCCGCCAGTTTTTGCGAGTATGCCGCCTGCAAATCTCGCTGCAGAACTGCTGACCGTGGAGGATTACCGCGGCACGCCGGAGGGGAAGCGGTATCAACTCATTGAGGGAGAACTCCACGCCATGTCGAACTCCCAGTTCGACAAGAAGCCAAAGCGCCGGATTTATGCTCGCGCGGGTGTGAAGGAGATGTGGCTCGTTGATCCGCTGCTGCTCCAAGTCCAGCGCTATGACTTCGAAGTCGATCAGGCCAAGCCGGTGCAACTAATCGAGGAGACCGAAACATTTTCGGCTCCATTGCTCCCCGGCCTCGAGCTGGCAACGGCGGAGATCTTCAAACGGTAGAGTGAGCAAGGCGGTTTGCGAGAGGTGGCACTCCGGAAACTTTGGTGAAGAAGTGAAGTGCTTTGCGCTGAAAACGCGGATTGTCATTGGGCCCGTCGCGCGTTCCTTTTTTCCGGTTCCCCCCATCCCATGATTCGTCGTTTCGTTTCCGTTGGGCTCCTGATCACCGGCTTGGTGCACGTCGTTCACGCCCAGCAGCCGCGTGTGCGGGCGTCCGACCCCCTGAAACTCTCGTTCAACGAGCACATCCAGCCGATCCTGGCGGAAAACTGCTACGCGTGCCACGGCATCGATGCGGGTTCGCGCAAGGCTGAGCTGCGGCTCGATCGCTTGGAGTTCGCGACCGCGCGGCGCAAGGACGGCGGGCCGGCCATCGTCCCGGGCAAACCCGGAGACAGTCCGCTACTCCAGCGCATCGAATCGACCGACCCGAAGAAGGTGATGCCGCCGCCGGAGGCGCACAAGACGCTCAAGCCCGACCAGATCGCGACGCTGCGACGCTGGATCGCCGAAGGCGCGGAGTATGAAGAGCACTGGGCGTTCATCGCGCCGAAGCGGCCCGCGGTGCCGGCGGTGGAGAGTCGGGCCGCGCGTCCGCGACCGGGCGAGCCGTCCAACGCTGCCACGGGCAACCCGATCGACGCGTTCATCCGGGCGCGGCTCGCGCAGGAAGGGCTGGCGCCGTCGGCCGAGGCGGATCGCCGTTCGCTCATCCGCCGCGTGACGCTCGATCTCACCGGCATCGTGCCGGCGCCGGAGGAGGTCGAGGCTTTCGTGGCCGACAAGTCGCCCGACGCCTACGCAAAGGTCGTCGATCGCCTGCTGGCGAGCCCGCGCTACGGCGAGCATCGCGCGCGTTACTGGCTCGACTACGCGCGCTACGGCGACACGCACGGCATCCACTTTGATAATTACCGCGCGATCTGGCCGTATCGCGACTATGTCATCCGCGCGTTCAACGCGAACAAGCCCTTCGACACCTTCGTGCGCGAGCAACTCGCAGGTGATCTGCTGCCGGCGCGCACGCTCGATGAGCTGACCGCGACGGGCTTCGTGCGCTGCAACCTCACGACGAACGAGGGCGGCACGATTCCCGAGGAGACGTATGTCAACCAGACGCGCGACCGCGTGGAGGCGTTTGGCGCGACGTTTCTCGGGCTCACCACGGGCTGCGCCGCGTGCCACGACCACAAGTTCGATCCGTTCACGCAGAAGGATCATTACAGCCTGGCGGCGTTTCTCGGCAACACGGTGGAGAAACCGTGGGATCTCAACATCGCGGAGCCGCTGCCCGTGCTGAAGCTGCCGAAGGCGGAGAACCGCGCCACCGCCGAGTATGTGCTCGGGCAGCGCGCGGCCCTGCAGGAGAAACTGGATACGCGGCGTGCGCGCGGGCGGGAGCTCACCGCGGCATGGCTCGCGGCCGGCCACAGGCCGGCGCCCGTGTCGACGGACGGGCTCGAGTTGCGGCTGCGCCTCGACGAAGGGAAGGGCGACGTGCTCAAGAATTCCGCGCCTGGCGCGAAGCAGGCGGCGTTCAAGGCCGACACGAATCCGCTGATCTGGGGCGAGAACACCTGGCTCTGGCCGTCGATGCGCATGGACATCCTCAGCCGCATCAATCTGGGCGACAGCGGCGAGGTGGACGCGGGCGACAAGTTCTCCGCGGGCAGCTGGCTGATGCTGCGCGCCAAGCCCGGCGGCGGCGTCCGCACCGGCACCGGCAGCGGCTCGCTGCTCTCGCGGATGGGCGACGCCAAGCGGCTCGGCGGCGCGGGTTGGGAAATCTACCAGGACGGCGGGCAGTTCACGATCAACCTCGTGCCGGTGACGACCGCCGAGGCGCCGCCCGCTCCGGTCGCGGCGACGAAGAAGGCGCCCGCCAAGGCGGCGAAAACCGCGGAGAACCCCCGCTATGCGCCGGCGGCGGCGGCACCGAAGCGCGGCATCACGGTCACGACGAAGAACCCGTTTCCGCGCGACGAGTGGCTGCACGTCTTCTTCACCTATGATGGATCGCGCAAGGCGGCGGGCGTGAAGCTCTACGTCAACGGCAAGCCGGTCGAGGTGGAGGTAAAACTGGATACGCTGGCGGCGAAGGACTCGATTCGCACGGATGCGGCGATGCACCTGGGGCGGCGCGACGATTTCCAGCCGATGCGCGAAACGCGGTTCCAGGACGTGCGCTTCTACCGTCGCGCGCTGGCGGCCGACGAGGTCGCGCGAGTGCCGTTCGAGGACATCGCGGCCGAGATTGTGGCGCGCCAGCCGGACCCCGCGAAATGGACGACGGAGGAGAAGTTCGTCGTCGCGGATCGGTTTTTCCTGGGGGAGAAAGACAACGAGGCGATGGCGCTGGCCGCGGCGGTGGCGGCGCACGACTCGGCGTTCGACGCGCTGACGAAGGACGGCACGGCTACGTTGATCGCGTTGGAGAAGCCGACGCCGGCCTTCGCGGACATCCTGAAACGCGGCGACTACTTTGCGCGGAGCGAGCGGGTGGAGCCGACGGTGCCGCACTTCCTCGCGGAGCTGCCGCCGGGCGCGCCGCGCAACCGGCGCGGGCTGGCCGAATGGCTGCTGGCGCCGACGCAGCCGCTGATGGCACGCGTGACGGTGAACCGCATGTGGCAGGAGCTGTTTGGCCGCGGTCTCGTCGAGAGCGCGGGCGATTTCGGCATCATGGGCGATCGACCGTCGCATCCCGCGTTGCTCGACTGGCTCGCGGTGGAATTTCGCGAAAGCGGCTGGGATGTGAAGAAGTTCTACCGGCTGCTCGTGCTGTCGGCGACGTATCGGCAATCGGCGTTCGCGACGCCCGACCGGCTGGCGAAGGATCCCGCCAACAAGCTCCTCTCGCGCGGCCCGCGCTTCCGGATGGATGCGGAGATGCTGCGCGACAGCGCGCTCGCGACCGCAGGCCTCCTGGTCGAGAAGATCGGCGGCCCCTCGGTGAAGCCCTACCAGCCGCCGGGAATCTGGGAGGAGGTGGCGATGCCGGAGTCGAACACGAGGACCTATGTGCCCGACAAGGGCGAGGGCCTGTATCGGCGGAGTCTTTACACCTTCTGGAAGCGCTCCTCGGCGCCGGCGAGCATGGAGACCTTCGACGCGTCGTCGCGCGAGGTCGTGTGCACGAAGCGGGCGCGCACGAACACGCCGCTGCAGGCGTTCGTGACGATGAACGACCCGCAGTGGGTCGAAGCGGCGCGCAAGCTCGCCGAGCGCGCGGTGAAGGCGGCGCCGACGCCGGAGCGGCGGCTCGATTTCCTCGCCCGCGCGACGCTGGCGCGGCCGCTCGAGGCGCGGGAGCGCACGGTGCTGGCGAAAGCGGCGGCTTCGTTCGGCGCGAAATTCGCGAACGGTGACGACAAGGCGAAGGCGCTCCTCGCCGTCGGCGAGGCGCCGGCCGATGCCGGCATCCCGCCGAACGAACTCGCGCAGTGGACGCTGGTCGCGAGCCAGTTCATGAACCTGGATGAATTCCTGACGAAGTGACGACCATGCATTCCCCCGACTCTCACTCCGCCGACCACGACCTCTGTTCCGATCACGGCGGCGAGCATCCCACCGTCTGGAATCTGCCGCACGTCCCGGCCGGCCTGAAGCGCGAGTGGCTGGACCTCGAGACGCGCCGGCATTTCCTCGGCCGCGGCGTCAAGGCGCTGGGCTGGGCCGGCCTCGCCTCGCTCCTCGGCCGCACGGCGCCGGACATGCTCGCGAGCGCCGCGCCGGCGGGCGCGCCCGGCGGGATGGCGTCCTTGTTTCCCCACTACGCGCCAAAGGCGAAGCGCGCGATCTACCTCTTCATGGCGGGTCCGCCGTCGCAGTTCGAGACGTGGGACTACAAGCCGAAGCTGGCGGACATGTTCGACAAGGACCTGCCGGAGTCGGTGCGCGGGGGCCAGGTGCTCACCGGGATGACGGCCAGCCAGGCGCGGTTCCCGATCGCGCCCAGTCTCTACAAGTTCGCCCAGCATGGTAAGTCCGGGCACTGGGTGTCGGAGCTGTTTCCCCACACGGCAAAGATCGCGGACGAGCTGTGCGTGCTGAAGTCGCTGCACACGGAGGCGATCAACCACGAGCCGGCGATCCTGCAGATCACGACGGGCAACATGTTTCCCGGCCGGCCCTCGCTGGGCGCGTGGCTGTCGTATGGCCTCGGCGCGATGAACGACGAGCTGCCCACGTTCGTGGTGATGACCTCGAAGATGCCGGTGCGCACCAACGTGCAGGCGTTGTCGAACCGGCTGTGGTCGTCCGGCTTCCTCTCGCCGGAGCACGCGGCGGTGGCGCTGCGGGCGGGCAGCGATCCGGTGCTTTATCTCAAGAATCCCAACGGCGTGGAGAGCGAAGTGCGCCGCGCGATGATCGACGGCGTCAACGATCTCAACCGCCAGCTCTTCGAGCGCGTGGGCGACTCCGAGATCAACGCGCGCATCGCGCAATACGAGATGGCGTTTCGCATGCAGGCCTCGGTGCCCGAGCTCGCGGATCTCTCGGACGAGCCGCAGTCGACGTGGGACCTCTACGGCCCGAAGGCGAAGGAGCCGGGCACGTATGCCTACAACTGCCTGATGGCGCGCCGGCTCGCGGAGCGCGGCGTGCGTTTCACGCAGGTGTTCCTGCGCACGTGGGACCAGCACAGCCGGCTGCCGACGAACATCAAAATCATGGCCGAGGATTCGGACCAGCCGACCTATGCGCTGGTGACGGACCTCAAGCGCCGCGGCCTGCTCGACGACACGCTCGTGATCTGGGGCGGCG
>CAZENI010000077.1:0-22237 GCA_964513055.1 uncultured Opitutus sp. | reverse complement strand
CTGATTTCCACATTTGGTTTGTTCAGAGCTTTCTTAATCCTGTCCAAAAATCCGTTTTCCGTTCGCCTCACTTCACTTCGCCACCAACGCCAGCGCCCGTGCGGCTTCGGAAATGTCGCCGTTGAGCCCCGCGTGCTGGTGCACGATCTCGCCTTCGGCATTCAGCAGCGTGAGCAGATTCGAATGCGCGAACTGCCCGCGGGCGTCCTGCTTGAATTTCACGCCCAGCAGCATCGCCAGCTCCTGCACGGCGCCCTCGTCGGATCGGAGCAGCGTCCAGTGGGCGTCGAGCGACATCCGGGCGCGAAACGCCCGCAGCGCCGCCGGCGTGTCGCGCACCGTGTCGAATGTCACGAGGACGATCTGCGCCGATGCGCGCACCGCTTCCGGCAGCGCCGCGCGCAGCCGCTGGATGTCGCTCACGATCACGGGGCACGCGTATTCGCAGTTGGCGAAAAACATCGCGAGCACCACGGGCCGGCCACGCAGCGACGTCAGCGCCACCGCCTTGCCGGCATCATTGGTCCAGGTGGAATCGAGTTGATAAATCGAACGAGCCGTGAGCGGCGCCGCGGGTTTCACCTCGACACAGCAGGCTGGCGCCGCGGTCGGTGCGGGCGCCGGACAGCAGGGTGCCGCGGGAGTTTCCGCCGCACGCAGCGCGCCAGCGATGAGGAGCAGGGTCAGGGCAGCGATCCGTTTCGTTTTCATAAAGCTCGTGGATTGGCAGGCGCGTCCGCCGGCAGCGAACGCGCGCAACGGAAGCCCACATTGGGCACGGCGTAGTTCGCCCGCAGCGAGCTGCGCATCGCGGCCCGCATGAAGGCGGGATAGTCGGTGAGATCGCGCGCGCTCGCGGCCCCCGCGCCGCAAAAGAGAGTGCGCTCGAGCCCGGTGTCGGCGCGCGACTCGCCCGTCGTCATCGCCGTGTTGAAATCCTCGACCCATTCCCAGACGAGCCCGTGCAGATCGCGCGCGCCATGGACATTCGGCCGGCCCGAGCCGGCGGCGGGCAGCGGTGAGGGCGTCGGCCGCATCAGCCACGCGAGCAGCGCCGCCGAGAACCCGGGCTCATTCGCCCCGACCGGCGTCGTGAAGCCCGCGGCTGCGGTGCGCTCCCATTCGGCCGTGGTCGGCAGCCGTCTGCCCCGGGCCTTGGCAAACGCGCGTGCGGCAAACCAGGATACGCGCACCACCGGCGCGTCCGTCGGCGCGCCCTCGCCCAGCTCCAGGTCGCCGGCCCAGTCACCGAGGTAGCCGCGGTCGGCGAAGAGCGGACCGACGCGCGACCGGCGCCACTGCGGGTGCGTGCGCACAAAATCCAGGAACTCCGCATTCGTCACCGGCCGCACGTCGAGCCAGAACGCCGCGACCGGCACGCTCGCCGCTTCATCCTTCGTGCGCAGCAGCGGCGCATAGGCGCCCTCCGGGATCAGCACCATGCCCTCCGGCGCCGGCGGGAGCACGGCGGCGGAGGGTGAGGCGGACACGGGGGGCGTCGCCCCTCGCGCGAAGTTCGCGGGTAAATTTTCGCCGCCGCGCCCGACTTCGCCGGACACGACGAGCGTGAGGGCGGTGAAGAGGGCGCAGGCGAGCGGTTTCATGGTTCTTATCGGACCAAATCGGTTTCGCCTTACTTGTTTTCCGTCCGCACGCGCTTCACATCGGCGGAACTCACGGTGCCGAGCGCGTTGCCCCAGGTGTTCATCACGTAGGTGAGCACGTCGGCGGCCTGGTCGTCGCTCACGTCGACCGGCGGCATCATGTTGTTGTAGGGTTTGCCGTTGACCACGATGGGGCCGCTGAGGCCCTTCAGCACCGCCTTGATCGCGCGATCCTTGTCGGCCGCGAGGAAATCGGATTTCGCCAGCGGAGGAAACACGCCGGGCAGGCCCTCGCCATTGGCCATGTGACACGCGAAGCACGTGCTGAGAAACACCTTCTTGCCGCGCTCCATCCGGATCTCCTGCGTGATGTTGCCGATCTCGGGACTCGCGGCGATCGCCTTTTCCCGGGCGATCATCAGCTCGGCCTCACGTTTGCTCGCGGCGTAGCCCGCGTCCGAAGCCTGGCCGACATACACCTCGTCGAGCTCCTTGCCCGTGTAGATCAGCGGATTTTCACCGCCGCTGACTTTCAGCATCCCGATCGCGCCCTTGTTGAACGCGCGGGACAGCGAGTGATCGACGAGCACGTAGGTGCCGGGGACATCGACCTTGAACTCGACGATGGTCGAGCCGCCCGACGGCACCATCGTCGTCTGCACGTTGGTCTGGGCGTTCATGCCGCCCTCGAGATAGACGCGATCGAAGATCTCGCCGATGACGTGAAACGACGACGTGATGTTCGGCCCGCCGACGCCGAAGTAGAGGCGGACGGTCTCGCCGACCTTCGCCTGCAGCGCCTTGTCGCCCACGAGCGATCCCACCGCGCCGTTGAACACGATGTAGGGCGCGCGCTCGTCCTCGGCCTTCATCGGATCGAAGGGCTGCAGGCCCGCCTCGCCGTGACGGCCCGCGGTGTAGACCTCGCCCTGCATCACGTAGAATTCCTGGTCGACCTTCGGGTAGCCATCCTTCGGCTCGACGAGGATCATGCCATACATGCCGTTGGCGATGTGCATCGGCACCGGCGCCGTCGCGCAATGGTAGACGTAGAGACCCGCATTCAGCGCCGTGAACGAAAACTGCGACGTGTGCCCCGGCGCGGTGAACGACGACGCGGCGCCGCCGCCCGGACCGGTCACGGCGTGCAGATCGATGTTGTGCGGGACCTTCGAGCTCGGGTGGTTGTTGAGATGAAACTCGACGAAGTCGCCCTCGCGCACCCGTATGAACGATCCGGGGACGCTGCCGCCGAAGGTCCAGAACGTGTAGTCGACGCCGTCGGCCAGCCGCTTCACGAGTTCGCGCACCTCGAGGTTCACGATGACCTTGGCCGCGTGCCGGCGGGTAATCGGCGGCGGGACGTTGGGCGCCTCGGTGAGGATCGCGGTTTCAACCGGGAGATTCGCGGCGAGCGGCGTCGCGCCGGGTTTGGCCAGCACCGTGCCTTCGGCGCCGACGAGGGCGGGAGCGGCGACAAGGCTCGCGAACAGAAGGAGGGCGGCGACCGGCCGTGCAGTGAGAGAGTTGTTCATGGGAGAGGTGGATTGGATGAAGGAAAATACGACACACGCGCGCGCGGCGCCTTGAGGGAGATCAATCGTGGGTGGAAATCGTTTCGATTGTCGCAGGGGCGGCGCCCGGCTGCATCGCGACCGTTACGATCCAGCGCGCATTTCTCGCAGAGTTCATTGGCGCCACGCCCCCGCGACGCAGAAAATGAACAGCAGGCCGAGCCCGGCCTCCAGCAGTCCGACGCTGCGGGCGTGCCAGGCCGGGCGCACGACCGTGAGCAGGGCAAGAGCGCGCGCCGCGAAGACCACCATCGCCGCGACCGCCGCAAACGGCGCAAGCGCGCGGTCAACGAGCACCGCCATCACCGCCACCGCGAAGCCCGCTGCCAGGAGCGCCGGCGCGTCGCGCCGCACGCCCGTCTTCGCCGCCCGCAGATACGCCCGCACGCACAGCACGGAGGGCACCGCGCGCCCCAGCATGACCGCCGCCAGCGCCAGCGCCGCGAGCGGCGTCCAACCCGCCAGCGCTGCGAACGCCGCCGGCGCGAGGGCAAATGCCGCCGATCCCGCGACCTCCGCCACCTCCACGCGGCCGTCGCCGCGCAGATCGCACCCGGCGAAAATCCCGCCTGCGATCGCCATGGGCAGCAGCCATGCGAGCCAGCCGGCACCCGCCAGGGTCATCGCGCCCGCGAGGCACGTCACCGCCACGGCACTACAGCCAGCGAGCGCCCGCCCGGCCAGCGCGCGCCGCTGGCCGCGGCGTTCCCGCCAGGCGATCCGCAGCGGCCGGCGCGCAAAGAAGACCGCCGCCAGCGCGCCCCCGAACCAAACGCCCGGCCACGACGGCGCCACCGCCAGCCCGAGAGCGATCGGTTCGAAGGCGAGCGACCAGCTCCCGTGCTCCTTCGGCGCGATCGCGTCCCGCCAGAGCGAAACTGAAACCCGGGGAGTCGTGGGCAGGGCGATGTCCATGGCCCCGACCTTAGCGCACGGTGGCCCGCGCCGCCTTGATGCGCATCAACGCTCACCACCCACGTCGCGCCGGAGCCGGCCCATCGAGTCGATCCGCCGTCGGCGAGCGCGCGTTCCGCAAGATGCGGAGTGTTTTTCGCAAACCACGCGCGGCCCGGCTGCGTCTTGGGCGACATACTCGGATGCGCATGGGATTCCCCTTCTCTCTCCGCTCGGACGCGGCGCCTTTTCTTCGCCGGATTGCCGCGGTCAGCTCCCTGTCCGCGATCGGATTCATTTCGATGGCAGCCACGGCAACAGCCGCCTCCGAGGCCGGCACCACCCGCCCGGCGCACGTCATCGCCGACCTCAACCCGGAGTTGCTCTGGGTCGCCCCGGGCGAATTCACGATGGGCAGCACCGCCGACGAGCCCGAGCGCAACAAGGCCGAGGGTCCGCGAACCCGCGTGACGCTGACGCGCGGATTCTGGCTCGGCCGCACGGAGGTCACGCAGGCGCAATATGAGGCGATCACGGGGACCAACCCGAGTTCGCTGAAATCCGCCGGACCGCAGGCGCCGGTCGAGCACGTTTCCTGGCTCGATGCCATGGCCTTCTGCCGGAAGCTGACGGAGCGCGAGCGCGCCGCCGGCCGGCTGCCTGAGGGCCACGTCTACACCCTGCCGACCGAGGCGCAGTGGGAGTATGCGTTTCGCGCCGGCTCGACGGGCGCCTATGTCGGCGAACCCGACGCCACCGCCTGGTATGATCGCAACAGCGGCGGCACGACCCACCCCGTCGGCGAAAAGAAGCCCAACGCCTGGGGCTTTCACGACATGGCGGGCAATGTCCTCGAGTGGTGTTTCGACTGGTATGGCAACTATGCCGGGGGCGTCGCCACCGATCCGTGCGGCCCCGAACGCGGGCACTATCGCATCGCCCGCGGTGGTAGTTGGAGAACGGATGCGCGCCTCGGCCGCGCCGCCGCCCGCTCCGGCGGCTCCGCCGGGCGCCAGGACTACACGATCGGCTTCCGCCTCGCCCTCGCCGCCGAAAGGTAGGGGCGGTTGTCTCCAACCGCCCTGATTGGATCTGCGCCGCCCCGTCATCGCGAGGCCAGGGGCTCATCTCACCGCCAGCCGAGCTGCTCGCGCCCCCGCGCACTCACCATCTCCGGTGTCCACACCGGTTCCCACACGAGCCTCACATCCACCGCCGCGACGCCCGGCACGCGTGAGACGGCCGCCCGCACGGCGCCGACCATGACATCGCCGGCCGGACACGTGGGTGTCGTCAGCGTCATCGCCACCACGACCGTGCCTCCCTCGTTCGTGACATCATAGATCAATCCGAGATCGTCGATGCTCAGGCCGAACTCCGGATCGGCCACGCTGGCACAGGCAGCGCGCACGTCCACCAAGTCGGGTATAGCGGTAGGAGTTGTCATAACGGAGAGGGGGTGACCCGCGGCAGTGGCGCCGCTCCCGTCTGCGGCCGGAAAAGATGCGCCCCGATCCGGGCGACATTCGCGAGAAACACACCCGTCGCCAGGGCTAGTCCGCCTGCGCCGACCGCGACCATCACCGGCACCGCCCACAGCACGCCACCGATCAGCGCGATCAAGGAGGCTCCATGCAGGCCGAGCCAGGCGTGCTCGAGCGTGCGCGAGCCAAGGGCGGTCGCGAGCGGGACGGGCTGACGTCCGACGCGCGGGCCGTAGGTTCTCATCCAGACCAGAAACGGGATGATTTTGCAGAGCATGCCCAGGATCATGAAACTCAGCGCGCCTGCGATGAGGACGACGCCGTAGGCGCTCGCCGCGGCCATTGCCCACGCTTGCGTTCCCGGCAGCAGCAACAGCCCCAGCCCGCCGCTCACCGCCACAGCGACCAAGGCCGCTCCCACGCCAAAGGCCTTCAGCCCCGGATCCAGCACGCGCCGCCGCCGGCCGCGCAACGTCGCCACCAGCGCCACGCCCGAGCACGCCACGCCCGCCGCCACCAGCAACGCCCCCATCCGCTCCAGCCACGCGTTTCCGGCCGCCAGCCCGGGGATGAGCAGCAGCAGCCCGACCTGCGTCAGGCCAAAGCCCGCCCGCACGCCCGCGGCGCCGCGCAGTTCCGCCATCGTAAACATCGGCACAAGTTGAAACGTCGCGCCCTGCAGCAGCGTGAGAAAAAAACCCGCGAGTCCCACGTGCGCATGCGCCCGCAGCAAATCGACGACCGACCACGGCAGGAATGGCGCGCGGCGGTTCAGCGCCAGCACCACCCCGAACAGTAGCGTCACCGCCAGCCAGCTCACCGCGACCGGAAAGCTCCACGCGATCGCATCGCGCCGCTTCGCCTCGCGAAACGTCCGCCACGTCCCCGCCAGGAGCACGCCCGCACCGAGCGTCACCGCGCCGCCGCCGGCCGCGACCAGTTCGAAACGCCCCGCGCCAAACCCCCCGACCAGCAAGGCGACACCGGCGGCGTGTAGCCCAAGATGCCCCCACGCCACGGCGAGCGGCAATTGTAAGGGCGCCCCCAGCACCACCGGCATCAGTTGATAGATCGCGCCGAAGCAGACGCTCAACAGGAAGCCCGGCAGCCAGAGATGCGCGAGCGCCACTACCCACGGATGCAAGTGGGGCAGCAGCAGCACGTCCGGCCGCAGCGCCGAGAATGCCACCGCCAGCGCCAGCGCGCCCAACCCGAGCCCGATGAACGCCAGCGGCAGCCGCGCCCCCGCCACCAACCCCACCCCCACCGACACCGGCGCCCCCGCCCCGCGCCCCTCCCCGGAGAAATGCCCGCGCTGCATCGTCACTGTAATTTTGATACAGTGTAACGTATTACGTTACACTTTCCGGGAAGGCCGGGAGCGAGATGTGGGCGGTCAGGCGCCGGGGGACGTCCGCGTGATGGTGGTGATCCAACTGCCGTCGGGCGCGGGCTCGGAGGCGTGCCGGGCGCCGCGCGCGGTCAGCTCGGGAAAGAGGTGCAGCGGCTGGCGATCCGTGCGCGCGCGGAAGCTGGCGCCCACGGTCGCCGCTTCGAGCGCGCCGAGGATCCGCATCATCGGCTCCGGCGGCTCCAGGCCGCGCAGGTCCAACTCCTCCGTGGCGGCGGAACACACGGCAGCGGGCCCCCGCGGCGGCGCCGGCGGCGTTGCAAACGGCGATTCCCTGAGCCGCGTGATCTTCACGTGAAACTCCGTCGGCCCATCGACGAGATACTCCCACGTGAACGCCCCGCGAAAGAGCGCCTCGAATTGATAATAGAGCGGCACCGGATCGTGATCGTTCACGAGCACGAAGTGCCCGCCGACCGGCAGTCCGGCCCAGCGTTCAAAGATCTGCGCGTGCTTGGCCCGGCAGGGAAGGCGGCGCACGTCGAAGTGCGTCAGGTCGATGGGATCGGTCGTTTGATTCATGGTTGGGAAGAGTCGGCTCCGGCTTCGGCGGCGAGCGTGAGAAGCATCGTGAACGCACCCGCGCCCGCGCGCACCGCATGCGGATGACCGGGCGGCAGATGCAGCAGCGCGCCGCTCTCGAGCCGGTGCCAGGCGCCGGCGTAGAAGAAATCGCACGCCCCGCTCAGCACCTGCACCAGCGCGCGGCGGCGGCTGCTGTGCGCTGTCAGCTCCTGGCCGGCGTCGAACGCGAAGAGCACCGTGCGCAGCTCGGGCGTCTGCACGAGCGTGCGGCTGACGATCCCCGACGGTGAGACCTGCACGGCCTCCGCGAGGATCAGTGACTCGGCGGACTCCGCGGCGATCAGCGAGGATTGCGACATGGGTGGATCCTACCCGGGTCGCGCGCCCGGCGCCTTGACCTGCGTCAAGGCGCGACCGCCGCGGTCGTGCGACGCTGCCTCGTCATGACGATCCCCCACCCCGACCCGCTTGACGCTCATCCCTGCGCGGCAACGCTCGCTCCCGGCGTCCGCCACCTCCGCCCCATGCTCCGGCGTTCCTCCTCTCTTCTTCTCGTCGGTCTCAGCGCCACGCTGGCGCTGCACTCCGCGCGCGCCCAGAGCACTCCGGACTACGAGCAGCCGCCGGTGAGCTATTCCGCGACCGCCCCCCGGGATGCGGTCACCCGGCTCCAGCAACGTCTCGCCTCCGGCGAACTCGTCCTCGCCGGAGCCGACCGCGAGATTCTGGGCACGATTCTCCGCGAACTGCAGGTGCCGGTCGAAAGCCAGGTGGTGGTGTTTTCCAAAACGAGCCTGCAACGCGGCCGAATCAGCCCGACGCATCCGCGCGCGATCTTCTTCTCCGACTCCGTCTACGTCGGCTGGGTGCCGGGCGGCCTGATCGAGCTCACCGCCGTCGACCCGCAGCTCGGCCCGGTCTTCTACACCTTCGATCCGCAGACGGTGCGCGGCGCGCCGCGCGCCTTTGTGCGCGACACCGACTGCCTGCGCTGCCACGGCGGCACGTTTGTCCGCGGCGTTCCGGGCGTCTTTGCGCGCAGCCTGATTACGAGCGAAAGCGGCGAGCCCCTGCTGCGCCACGGCACCGAGGTCGTCGACGACGAGACGCCCTTCGCCCGGCGCTGGGGCGGCTGGTATGTCACCGGCTACACCGGCCAGGAGCCACACCGCGGCAACACCTTCGGCTCCGAAGAGGGCGATCGGCTGATCCTCAAGCTGAGCGAGAAACGCCCGCACGAGCTGTCGGATTTTTTCGACGTGTCGCGCTATCCGGCGAAGACCAGCGACGTGGTCGCCCTGCTCGTCTTCGAGCACCAGATGGCGGTGCAGAACAGCCTGACGCACGCCGCCCACAGTTGCCGCCGGATGCTCGAGTATCAGCGCTCGCTGCAGAAGACCTTCAACGATCCGCCCACGGACGAGCCCTCCTACGACAGCGTGAAAAGCGTCTTCGCCAGCGCCGTCGAGGAGGTCGTCGACCACCTGCTCTTCCGCGGCGCCGCGCCGCTGCCGGAGGGCGTCACGGGCTGCGAGGCCTTCCGCAGTGTATTCACGAAGGCAGCACCGCGCAGCCGCGCCGGTCACGCGCTGAAGGATTTTCAGTTGCGGGACCGCCTCTTCGCGGACCGCTGCAGCTACCTGATCTACTCCGAGGCCTTTGCCGCCCTGCCGGTGCAATTGAAGAGCCGCGTCTTTGATCGGTTGCACGCCGCGTTGCACGACACGTCGCCCAAGGGGCGCTATGCCTATCTGGAGCAGGAGGAGAAGCAGCGCATCTATCGGATTCTCGTCGAGACGCTGCCCGAGGCGAAGGCGCACTGGGAGCGCACCACCGCGCGCCCGGCCGCGCACTGACGAACGGTAGCGGCGGTCGTCCCGACCGCCACGATGGCGGATGGCCGTCAGAGACGACGGCCGCTACCTGGCGGGCGGCCTCAATACACCGCGCGACCGCCGGTGAGGTCGAACGTGAAGCCGGTGTTGAAACTCGCCTCCGGTGAGACAATCCACGCCGCGAGGCCCGCCACCTCGGCCAGCGTCCCGCAGCGCTTCATCGGGATCTTGTCGGTCATATATTTCACCTGCGCCGGTTCCATGCCCTCGACCATCGCGGTGCGCACCACCGCGGGAGCGAGGGCGTTGATCGTGATGCCCGTCTCGGCGAACTCCTTGCCGACGCTCTTGACCAACCCAATCACGCCGGCCTTGGCGGAGGAATAGCCGCACATGCCGGCGTTGCCCTCCTTGCCGGCGATCGACGCGATGAGCAGCACGCGGCCGGAGTTGCGCTTCTGCATCTGCACGAGCGCGTGTTTGCACACGACATAGCTGCCGAAAAGGTTCACGCGCAGCACCTGCTCGAAGCCGTCGGTCGGCGTCTCCGTGATGCGCTTGTTGTTCGGTCCCACGATGCCGGCGGAATTGACGACGACGTCGATCCGCTGCTGTGCCGCGAAAATCCGCTCGAAGCCCGCCGCGACCGCCGGCTCGTCGGTGATGTCGAGCACCATCGCCTGCGCGCCGTCGCCGAGCCGCGCGGCGGCCGAGTCCGCCTTCGCGCCGTCGCGATCGACGAGCCAGACCGTCGCGCCCTCGCGCAACAACCGATCGGCAATCGCGTAGCCCAGGCCATCCGCCCCGCCGGTGACCACCGCCACCTGGCCCGAGAATCGTCCTGACCATGTCGTATTTTGCATCGTGAAAAGGGGGTTGCGCGGGGATCCAGCTGCCCAGCGCTTGCCGCACCGAACGGCATTCCCTGGGGCGGCGTCGAGTGAAGGGGAACCGCCCGACCGCGGAAAGCACCTTTGTGCGACCGGCACCACGGCGCGATCTTTGCGCCGGACACCGGCTGCCGGATCGAGTAGGCCTGCCGCTCGCCATGCCCTTTCGCATCTGCAAGAGCTTCGAAATCGAGAGCGGTCACGCCCTCTCCAAACATCCGGGGAACTGCCGGTTTCCGCACGGCCACAGCCGCCGCATCGAGGTCGTGCTGGTCGCCGACACGCTCGACGCGCGCGACATGGTCTGTGACTTCAAGGCGCTGAAGGAGGCGCTGCAGTCGTTTCTCGAACGCTGGGATCATGCGCTGTGCCTCAACAGCGCCGACCCGCACCACGCGCAGCTCGCCGCGGCCTACGGCGAGCGCATCGTCGCCTTCGCGCAGGCCGATCCGACGACCGAGGTGCTCGCGCGCGCGGTGTTTCACGAGGCGGAGCAGCGGCTGCGCGAGGCCGCGGCCCGGCCGGACGCGGTGTATCCGATTTCCCCTGCCGTGCGGGTGGAACGCGTGCGCGTGACCGAGACCAGCTCGAGCTGGGCCGAGTATTTCGCCTAGCGCATTTCTTGGCTTTTTCTCACGGGGCAGCCCGCAGAACTTGTCCGCCTCGCCCGGAAGGGACATCACCTCTAGGCATGGAGACCACGTCCGCAGGGATTCCCGTTCGCCCGCCGCTCCCACCCGTGATCCAGGGCGGCATGGGGATTGGCGTTTCGAACTGGCAGCTCGCCCGGGCAGTCGCCGCCGCCGGCCAGCTCGGCGTCGTCTCGGGCACGGCGCTCAACACCATTCTGATCCGCCGGTTGCAGCAGGGCGATTTCGGCGGCGCGATGCGCTGGGCCCTCGATCAGTGCCCGTTGCGCGCCGCCGCCGCCCGGATTGCCGCCCGCTACTTTGTCTCCGGCGGCAAGCCCGACGACCGCCGCTTCGCGCACGCACCGATGTTCAGCACGACGCCATCGCACGAGCTGCTCGAGCTCACCATCGTGGCGAATTTCGTCGAAGTCCGCCTGGCCAAGGAGGGCCACGCCGGCGTCGTCGGGCTCAACCTGCTGGAGAAGATCCAGCTCCCCACGCTCGCCTCGCTCTTCGGCGCCATGCTGGCGGGGGTCGACTGCGTGCTGATGGGCGCGGGGATTCCACGCGCGATTCCCGGCGTGCTCGACGCGCTCGCGGCCTGGCAGCCCGTGAAATTGAATCTCGCGGTGGCCGGCGCCGCAGCCGGCGAGGAGACGGTCGTTCATTTCGATCCGACCGCATTTCTTCCGGCCGGCTCGTTGCCGCTCCGCCGTCCCGCGTTCCTCGCGATCGTGTCGTCCTCCACGCTCGCCACCACGCTCGCCCGGAAGGCGAGCGGCCACGTCGATGGCTTCGTCGTCGAAGGACTCACCGCCGGCGGGCACAACGCGCCGCCTCGCGGCGGCACGACGCTCAGCACGGGCGGCGAGCCCGTCTACGGACCGCGCGATGAGGCGGACCTCGCGGCCATCCGCGCGCTCGGGCGGCCCTTCTGGCTCGCCGGCTCCTGCGCGTTTCCCGAGAAGCTGCGCGCCGCCCGCGCACTCGGCGCCGCCGGCGTGCAGATCGGCACCGCGTTCGCGTTCTGCGAGGAATCCGGACTCGATCCCGAAATCAAACACGCGATCCTCGCGCAAAGCGCAGCCGGCACGACGAAACTCTTCACCGATCCGCGCGCCTCGCCCACCGGCCTGCCGTTCAAGGTGATCGATGTCCCCGGGACCGTCTCCCGCGACGACGTCTACGCGGCCCGCGAACGCGCGTGCGACCTCGGCTACCTGCGGCAGCTCTATCGACGCGAGGACGGCTCCACCGGCTATCGCTGTCCGGCCGAGCCGCTCGCCGATTTCGTCCGCAAGGGCGGCGACGCAGCCGACGCCGTCGGCCGGAAATGTCTGTGCAACGGCTTGTTCGCGGCCATCGGGCTCGGCGACGCGCTGCCGGAAGGAAAAACCGAGCCCGCCATCGTCACCGCCGGCGCGGATGTCGCGGAAGTCGCGCGCTTCGTGCCGCGGGGCAGGATCTCGTATCCGGCCGCGGACGTGCTGCGCTTCGTGGTCGAGGCGATGCAGCCCGGGTCGGTGACCGCGAAGACTTGATCCCCGCGCCGCTGTCGAACCCCCAATTCCCTGCGCTCACGCGCAGGGCGACACTTCGCCCTCACCCCTCCGCGTCGATGTAGGCGCGGAGCCCGGGGACGTTGAGCAGGTGCACGCGCGGGCCTTCCACGCGGATCAGGCCTTCGTCACGGAAACGCGCGAACGTGCGCGAAAGCGTCTCGCTCGTCACGCCGAGCTGGCCCGCGAGGTTCTTCTTCGTCACCGGCAAATCGAGCACCGCCGCGCCCGCCGGCACGCGGCGCAGCAACCAGTCCACGAGCCGGCCCTCGATCTGGCGGCCCTTGTAGTCCTGCAACGTCTGCACGAGGTGCTTCAGGTGCAGGCTCATCGAGGCGAGCATGTGCAGCGACAGCTCCGGCTTCCGGCAGATGAGATCGCGAAAGCCCGCGCGCTGGACGACGATCACCTTCGAAGGTTCGAGCGCGACCGCGTTGGCCGGATACGCCTCGACCGTGGCGAGCGTGACCTCGGCAAAACTCTCCGGCGGGCGAAACACGCAGATGATCTGCTCACGTCCGTCCGGCGTGAGCGTGAAGACGCTGATCGCGCCGGACTGGAGGACGTAAAATCCCTCCGCCTTGCTGCCCTCGCGAAACAGCAGGTCACCCTTCTCGAGCGAGCGGTGCGAACAGACCGCCGCGACCGCGTCCAGGTTCTCGGACGAAAGGTCCGCAAACATCCGACACTGGCGCAGCGTGCCGAGCAGCACGGTGCGGCGGTGATCGGGCGATGAATCCGGGGGCGTGGACATCTGGCGAATTCCGTTGCAGCGATTGATCCTAATCAAGGCAATTGCCCGGCCGGACCGGCACGCTCCCGCCTCATGAATCCACCGCCCGCCTTCGAACTGGACGTGCGCCCGCTGCTCGCCGCGGGCCGCCCGCCGATGGCGGCGATCCTCAACGCCGTCAACCGGCTCGCGCCCGGCCAGGCGCTGCGCCTGATCGCACCGCTGGAACCGAAGCCGCTCTACGATCGGCTCGCCCAGCGCGGCTTCACGCCGGAAGCTGTGCAGCGGGCGGACGGGGCGTGGGAGATACTTTTTCGGCCGGGGGAACCCTAAAACCGCGCCGTCACGCCCGCCTTGAAGCTCGTGCCGGCACCCGAAGCATACGACGGGATCTCGCGGCCGAAGGCGTGGACGTAGTCGTTGTTCGTCCAGTCGTTCGTCAGGTTGTAGACATCGAAGTAAACGGAATACTGCCGGTTGATCGAATACTGCACCTTGAAGTCCCAGAGCGTGCGCGCGTGCTGGAAGACGTCGTAGAGCATCGTGCCCGGCCGCACGCCGGCGCCGGAGCCGAAGGTGCCGGAGGTCGAGCTGCGGAAGAACTCGCTGCGGTAGTTCATCATGATCCGCAGATCGAGGCCGTAGCCGCGCCACGTGAGCCCGGCGTTCGCGCTGCGCGGCGTGAGGTTCGGCAGCCGCGTCGTCGTCGCGGCCGAGCCGAAATCGCCCTTCGTCTCGAGGTAGGTGAAGTTCGCGAACGACCCCAGCCCGCGCAGCGCGCCGGGGAGAAACGTGTATTGCTGCTGGTGATTCAACTCGACGCCGCGGATGCGTGCGGAGCCGATGTTACGGTTCTGCGTCAGCGTCCAGCCGGCGTAGTCGCCGCCGAAGCCGTTGTCGGTGCCCGACGGGATGGTCGACTGGAAGGACCGGAAGTAGTTCGTGATCTCCTTCAGGAAAACGCCGGCGGAAAGCTGGCCGATGCCGGTGAAATACTTGGCGATCGTGACGTCGAAGTTGTCCGACGTGTAGGGCTTCAGGTCGGGATTGCCGCCGGAGATCCGCTGGTTGAGCTCGTCGGGCACGAGCGTGGGCAGGAGGCTGGTGGGCGTGGGGCGCGTGATGGACTTCGAATAACTCGCCCGGGCCTGCACGTTTTCGGTGACCGCGTAGACGAAGTGGACGCCGGGAAACGTGTTGTCGTATTGGGTGCCGGCGGTGACCTTGCCACGGAAGTTGTCGAGCGCGCGCGCGGCGTTCACCGCGGGCGTGGCGGTCGCGAGATTGGAGTTGGTCGCGTTGGAGACGCGCAGGAAGTTCGTGCCACTCGTCTCGGTCTGCTCCCAGCGCAGGCCGGTGAGGACGCGGAGCCGATGGAACTTGAGGCTGCCCTGCACGTAGCCGGCGTTGATCGTCTCCTCGAACTCGGCGTCGTTCAGCCGCGACTGGTAGAGCGTGTTCCAGATGTCGGAGGCGGATTGGGTCCAGTTCGCCGGATTGGCCCAGACATCGCCGCCGAGGCCGGTCTGCGGGAGCTGCAGGAACGGAAACGGGCCGTAGCGCCCGCCGGACATCTTCATGTTGTAGCCGAGCCAGGGCGTGATGCCGCCGGTCGCGGGTGTCGTCGCCGGGCCCGCGTAGGTGTAGTAGTTGAGATCGCGATTCGCCTTCTGGTGGAAGCCGGCCTGCTTCACGCCGACCTTGAGCGTGAGCGGCAGACTCGTGGCGAACGTGTTCTCGAGATCCGCGCGGCCGCCCCAGCGCTGCGCGGGCGCGGAGTAGCTGATGAGCTGCGAGTCCGGACGCACGGTGTAGCTGGCCGGATTCGTCCAGTCGGCGCCGCCGGTCTGCGTGACGATCGGATCCCAGTCGCCGCGGCCGCGGCGATCGAGCCGCCAGCTCACGCCGGTCATGCGCGCGAAGAGCTGGTTGAGCTGCGGATACATCGTGCGGTTCTTCGAGTAGTTGAAATCGACGTTCAGCTTGCCGCTGCCGCCGAAGAGCCGCTGCTCGATGCCGCCGGAGAGCGTGGTGCTCTCGCTCTCGCGGATGTAGAGCACGGACTCGAGATCGATCGTGCCATTGCGGCCCTCGACCACGTCGAACGTGCTGCCCGGGCCGAAGTTCGCGGCGGCCGCGGTGTTGAAGAGCTTCCAGCGAAAATACGAGGGCGACGAACCGCTGCGGCGCTTCACGCGGTTGTAGGTGCTCTTGACGAAGAGCGTCGTGTCGGCGCTCAGCTTGTAGTCGGCGTTGAGCCCGAGGTTGAGCGAGGGCGACTGCTTCCCGACGCTGCCCCACTGGCCGGCGCCGTAGGCGCGCTGGAGCGGCTCGTCGGGCGACGCCGCCGCGACGAAGAAGCCGGTCTGCGCCGCCGCGGCCTGGCGCGGGCCGACCTCGGTGATGAGGCCGTTGCCGATGTTGCGCTGCAACGTGCCGACGACGCCGAGGTTGTTCCGGCCGCCGAACACGCTGAACACGTCGGAATAGCTCAGGTTGAGCAGATCGAGCTCGGGCCGGTCCTTGTAGGGCACGCTGCCGTGCTCGTAGCTCTCGGCCCACGCCGTGCCGGCCGTGAGCGTGATGAGCCGGCCCGGTGTGCGATCGTAGGCGCGCTTCGTGCGCAGGTTCATGTAGCCCGCGATCGCGTTGCCATCCATGTCGGGCGTCGGCGACTTGATGATCTCGGCGGACGCGAGCGTGCCCGTGCTGACCTGGCCGAAGTAAACGTTGCCGTTGCTGATCGCCGTGCCGCCGGAGACGGCGATCTGCGAACCGTCGACCAGCAGCGAGGAAAAGTCCTGCGTCATGCCGCGGATGTAAACCGCGCCGACCTCGCCGCCGCTGCCGTCGACCGACACGCCGGGCAGCCGCTGCAGCATCTCGCCGATCGCGGCGCCGGGATTCCCGAACGCGTCGATCGCCGCCACGGTGCGGACGTTCGCCGCCTGCCGCTCCTCCTGGATCGCGGCAGCCTGGCCCTCGCGCAGGCCCTTCACCACGTAGCGCTCGAGCTTGTAGGCGGCGGAGTTGAGCGCGACATCGCGCACCACGGTCTGGCCGGCCGTCACCGAGAGCGTGATACGCTGCTCGTCGAGGCCGGGATAGGAGACGACGAGCTGCGGCGCACCGGGCGGGAGCGTGAGGCGGAAGGCGCCGTTGAGATCGGTCGTAACGCGCGCGGCGGAGCCCTCGACGGCGACGACGACGTTGGGCAGCACATCGCCGGTGGCCTCGTTGGTAACCCGACCAGTTACCACGCCGGTGGCGTCGGCCGCGGCGGCCGGAACGCTGCAGAACAATGCGGCTACGAGGGAAAAGGTCGCGCCAAGGCAACCGAAGCGGAGAACCGTGTGGGCGGGCTTCATGCGCGGGCAGTAATAAGTAACCAAACGATGAATTGAAGCCAATTGTGGCGGCGCGCCGCACCACCGGCCCCGGCCCCGCGCCTAGCGTCCGGGCGGGCCCGCGGGCGCCGGCCGGTTCAGCCCGGCGGGCGTGCGCTGCCACAGGGTCTCGAGATCGTTCTCATAGGCGAACCGCACCTCGAGGTCGGTCGTCGCGACGTTCCCGGCGGCGCCCGGGAACGCGACCTCGAAGACGTTGGCCGCGTCGGCCTGCAGCCACTCCGGCTCCAGCGCGGCGTGGAGATAGATCTCGGCGAGGTCGGGCTGGCGTGGCGCGCCGCCCACCACCGCCTTCGTCACCACCCGGTCGCCCAGCGCGAGGGTCCGGCCGTTCAGCCGCACCGCCACCGTCCCGGACGCCGCGAGGCCGCGCACCCCGAGCCGCAGCTCGCAGGTGCGCAGCGGAAACGGCACCGTGTCCGGCCGCTCGGGAGTCGCGAGCGTCACGCGCAGCGTCGCCCCCGTGGCGACCGAGGCCGGAAGCTGCTTGCCGTAGGCGTAGGAGCCCGGGCCGTCGTGGTAGTAACTCTTCGTCACCGCATACACCTTGGCCTGGCCGGCGAGATTCTCCGTCCGCGCGAGATCGCGGAACACCCGGTGCAACCCGTCGTCGTGCGGTCGCGTCGAGCCGAAGGCGTTGTAGAAATTGAACAGGTAGAACCCGTCGACCCCCAGCGCCCGGTAACTCGCCGCCGCCCCGCGCACCTCTTCCAGGTTCGCCTCGCGCGTGGGTTTCGCCCCGGTGTAGCGCCCCGCGACCTGGGCCGGAAACGGCAGTCGCCAGCTCGTGCGCGGATACAGCGACGGCAGCACGCGCACACCGTGCCGTCGGCCGAGCGCGATTAGATCCGCGATCGGCATGTCGCCCGCGAGCGTCATGATCTGCGCCGGCGACACCAGATCGACCAGGCCCTCCGCCATCCAGCGTGCCACGTCGAGACCGGCGAAGGTGCAGTCGGCCAGCGACGGCGGCACGCGCACGAAGAGATGCATCGGCCGCCCCGTCTCGCGCGCCAGTTCGTCCAGGCGCCCGCGCACGCGGCGCACGAGCTCGGTCAGCAGCGGCGCCCCGGCCGCCGCCCGGCCTTTCGGGAAGAACACCTGGAAGCGGTTGAAATCGAGCTCGAAGCCGTCGACGAGATCGCGGTTGCGCTCGAGGCACTCGAAGACCGTGTCGAGCCGCAGTTGCCGCACGGCCGCGTGCGTGTAATCGAGGAGATTTCCGTAGGCCGGCTGGAAGGCGAACGGCGATTCCTTGATCGTGAACTCGTGCCGGTGCTTGAACCAGAACTCACTGGTCATCGCGTGCTCGTCCGGCTTCGCCATGAAATGCGCGTCGTTCATCCGCAGGCTCGGGATGAAGCGCAGCCCAAGCGCCTTCGCCGTCTCGCCCGCCGTGCGCACCGCATCCGCCCCCTGCGCGAGGCACACCCGCGCGTTCTCCATGCGTTTCTCCATCAGCGAGCCGGGCGTCTCGTCGGGCGACTTCCGCCAGCCCACGCGGCTCGCGACGCGCGTATTGTAGTAGAGCAGGTCGCCGCCCATGCCGATGCAGTAGACCAGCGTGCGCACCGGCGTGTCGGCCAGCGCGCCCACGTTGGCACGCAGCAGCGCCTCGGACTTCGCGCGGTCGGGCACGACGAACGAGAGGTCGGCGTCGTCGTTGAACACGAGGCCGAAGTCCGGGCGCACGCGCGGTTCCGCCGCCGCGGCCGCGAACGCGAAACCGAACATGAAAACAGCCGCGCGCTTCATGGCTGCACCGTGGCGGAGAGCCCGGCGATCCGCACGCTCCCGCGATCGCTCGTCGCGCGAAACTCCACGCGCAGATAATTCACGCCCCACTGCGCCGGCCGCGTCGCGCGCCCGCGCCCGACTTCCCGGCCGTCGACCCACAGCGTCACCTCGCCCTGCGACGTCGAGCCGCGCCAGGCCAGCGCGACCTCGCGCCACCGGCCGTCGGGCGCCACGCCCAGCGCGGAGCCGTCCACCGAGAAGACCGCGTGCTCCGCCGCGCGCCGGTCGTCGACGCGGTTGAAGTGATCGTTCAGGCTCAGCCGCAATGCGGTCGCGCCCGCCGGCACCTGCAAGCGCAGGCGGACCTCGCCGTCGGCGCCGATCGGAAAATTCCACGCCGCGCCGCACAGGCCCGATGCCTTCAACGGCAGCGCGACCACCCGGCCGCCGTCCTCCGCCGGCTCCACGCGCAGCCCCTCGTCGCCGTATTGCGTCCAGGCCACCGGGCCGGCCGCGAGCTCGTCTCGCACCGCCGTCTCCTCGAGCCAGCCGGGCGCGAAGCCGACAATCGCGCGCTTCCCCTCGCCCTGCCCGCTCACGACCACGACCCGGCCCGCGGCGTTCTCCGTCAGCGACGGATACGCGCTGCCGCGGTCGCCGCCACTCACGACGTTGGTCTCGTGCAGAATCTCGCGAAACCCGCGCCAGGTCCGGCCCTCGTCCGCGCTGATCGCTGCGTGCAGCACCTCGCGCCCGCCCATCGCGTAGCTGCGCGGATCGGACCAGTTCTGGCACGCGTTGGTCAGGAGCACGATTCGGCCGTCGCGCAGCCGCAGCAGTCCGGCCGGCGAGTCCGACGAGATGAAGGGCGACCGCTCCAGCGGCGGCCAGCGCTCGCCGTCCCGCGAGAACGTCTGCCACAGGCGACCGCCGCGGTCGCGCACCAGCATCCACACGCGGTCGCGCAGCTCGAGCAGCACGGGCTCGACCGCGCCGTAGCGCGTGACGTTGGCGGTCTTGAGTTCGATCGAGAGCGCGTCCGGCGATTCCCGCCACGTCGCGCCCTGGTCGTCGGAGAAATAGACGAACGTGTCGTTCCAGCCGAAATCCGGTCCGCTCGACGGCGCGTGCTCCCGCGCCGGGATCGCCCGGCCCACCGCGAGCAGCAAACGACCGCTTGCGCCGAGCTGGATGAAGCCGCGGATGGAGCCGACGTAGCCCGGCACGACGCGCTGCGGCTTCGTCCAGGCCGCGCCCGGCGCCGCCGCACGCTTCGCGTGGTGAACCTCGTAGAGCCGCCCGCGGTAACCGCCCGGGCCCTCGCCGAGCACGTGCGCGACCACATGCACCGCGCCATCCGCCGCCTCCAGCGCCTGCACCGCGTAATACGCGCGACCAGGCAAGGGAAACGCCACCGCCGGCTCGTCCCACGTCAGCCCGCCGTCGGTCGAGCGCTGCACCGACACGCTGTCGCTGGCCGGCTTGGTCACGGCGTAGATTTCGAGCGCGCCGTCGCGCCGCCGCACGATCGCGCTCTCGTTTGTGTGCGCGCCGCGGAGGATCACCGGCGCGAAGATCGCGTCCGCCGCCGCCGGCGCGCGCCGCAACTGCACCCCGAAGGCATTGCCGAACGCCTGCGCCGCCGCCGGCGCCGCAAACCGCCCTGTCGCCGTCAGGGTGAACAGGTGCACCGCGCCCGTCCCGGGATCGAAGCCGAGCGCCGACAGCGCGCCCGGCGCGCACGGCGAGCGGTGGACCTCGGTCCCGTTCACCCGGATCGTGCAGGTGGTTCCCGTCCGCTCGACTGCGAGCACGAAACTCCGCCCCGGCTGGATCGCCGGCGCCGGAAACTCGACGGCCGTCTCGGCAGCGCGGAAGAACCGCCCGCGGACGCGCCACGTCTTCGCCCCCGGCGCCAGCACCAGTTCGCTGTCCGCCCCGAGCACGAGCTCGCTCTCGCGACCCGCGCGCGGCAGCGCGAGCTCGGCCTCGATGCGGAAGTCACCCTCCGCCGGCGGCAGCGCCGCGAGCAGCCGGTGCCCGCGGCCGGTGCCGAGCAGGAAGCCGCCCTGATCCGCCGTCCACGCGTTGCCGGTGTAGCGCACCTGCGGCTTCGTCTGGTTCTCCGCATTGGCCACGTAGGTCTGCGTCGCCGCCGCCCGCTCCGCCGCCACCGCGCCGGCGGGCGGGATCGCCGTCACCAGCAGCGCGACGAGCAGGCCCTGGGAGCGTCTTGTCATGTCGGTTCGGAGGATGCCGCCGGCGGATCGTCGCGTCAAAACTGCGAGCGCACGCCGAGGGTCACCAGTGTTCCAAAATTCTGATACGACTGCGGCCGGGTCCACGCCGGGGCGCCGGGGCCGGCGCGCTCGGTGCGCTTGTTGGCGCCGTTCCAGTTGCGCGCCCCGCCGTAGACCGTGAAGCGCTTCGCGAAGCGCCAGTCGAAGGACCAGTCCTGCGTGATCTGCGGCGCCACATAGGAGAACGTCCCCGCCGGCACCGTCGCGCTCGCGGCCACCGCGGCGCCCGACACCTTGTAGGCGTAGGCGACGTTCCAGCGGAACGAGAACGACCGGCGCACGTAGCTCAGGCCCCAGTTGATGTTCTTGTGCGCGAACGGCGTGAAGTCGCGCTCGTTGGGTCCGCTGACGCGCGCGATCGTCCCGTTCGCGAAGGTGGAGAAACCCTTGGCCCACGCCGGGAGGAAATAGAGCGCCTGGCGCCAGCTCACCTCGTAGCCCTCGACGCGCGCGTTGCCGCCGTTGCTCTTCGTGATGATCGTGTAAGGCAGGTAGTCGTCGTTGAGCCCGAAGCTCTCCAGCAGCGCGAGCGTGGCGGGCGTCTGCGTCTGGACGAAGAAGTTCCTGATGTCTTTCCGGAAGAGGCTGAACGCGAGCGTCGCCCCCCTGAAGTTGTAGCTCTCGAACGAGAGATCGTAGTTGTCCGCGGTCCACGGCTCCAGGCCCGAGTTGACGACGGTGGCGGTGGGAAAGGCCACGGCCGGATCCGAGACGGTGATGCCGGGGATGACTTCGCTGAGGCTGGGGCGGCCCATCGTCTGCGCGAAGGCCGCGCGCGCCACGAACTGCTCGTTGACGTAGTAGGTCGCGTTGAGACTCGGGTAGTAGCCGTCGTAGCTGCGCTCCGCCCGGGCGCCGCGCTCGACGTAGCGGAGCCGGGCCGTGGCGAGAGCGTCCGTGCTCACGGGGATCGGGCGGTTGTTGGCGTCGCGCAGCAGATTGCCGGCGGCGTCCTGCCGGAACGTCGCGCGCAGGTCGTCCAGCGGGCCCTCGCCCGAGTCCTCGGTCTTTTCGAAACGCACGCCGCCCACGAGCCAGAGCTTGTTGTCGAGGAGCTTCACGTCGGTCCGCACATAGGCGGCGGAGATCGTCTCCTCGAAAAACTTGGAGTTGGCCACCGTCGACTGGTGCGCCGCGGCCTCGTTGAGCGTGAACCACGCGGGGTTCGCCTTGAAGAGCTCGAGATACTTCGTCGGGCTCACCCACTTCAGACGGAGCGTGTCGTTGAAGAACGACTGCCGGGACAGGGAGTCGTTGGTCAGGTCGAACGCTCCGGCGAGGCGGCTGACGCCCGCGGGCGGATTGAAGGTCCAGGTCTTCAGCGTCGAGGTGTTGTCCTTCCGCTGGCGGTTGAGGGCGAAGCCGACTTTCACCGTCGTGGGCGCGGCGAGCGCGAACGATCGCGAGACATTCGCGGCGACGTTCTTCAGGTCGGCGACGATCTCGTTGGGCTGGCTGGTCGGGTTGCCGAGCGTCAGCGCGGCGTTGTCGTAGGGATCGAAGGCCTGGCCGGTCCGCGTCGTCACGCGCAGCCGCGGAGCGTAGCGGTTGTAGACGCCGTCGAGCCCGTCGGCGCGCACGATGAGGCTGCCCGCCTGCACCGTGCCCACCGTGCGGAAGAAGCCGTTGTCGATGTCCTCCCGCTCGTCCCA
>CAZENI010000076.1:0-22317 GCA_964513055.1 uncultured Opitutus sp. | reverse complement strand
CGCGTTCTCTCGCCTCGCCTCCGACGCTCACCTGGCCCGCTCGCGCGCGCTCGCCTGCGGGCGGCGCTTGATCGCCTCCTGCAGCGCCGCCCACGCCGGCGCCACGGCGTCGTCCGCCATTGGGGCGTTGATGTGCGGTCCGTGGGCGAAAGCCTCGCCCCAATGCGCCATCGCGCTCTGCGGATCCAAGGTGGCGGCGGCGCGGAACGATCGAATCGCCTCCTTGTGGTTGAAATTATACAGCAGCATCAGCCCCTGGTCGAAGTAGCGCTGCGCCTCCTGCGACCGGGTCGTGATGAGGTGCCGGTGGCCGCCCAGTTCCTCGAAGACGGGCGCGACTGGCCGCGGGGCTGCCGCCGGCGCGTCCGTCGCGAAGAACGCCAGGGCGGCACCCGCCGCCGCCAGCAACACCACGAGCCAGCGGAGACCGCTTCGCCCCCCGCCGCCCAAAAGCCCGGACGCAGCCGGGCGAACATCTGAAGAGTTGATTTTCATCGTATGAGTTTCCCGCCGGCCGCACTCGCCGCCAGGCGGGACGGAGGTTCTACCATGCACCGCGCCGCCCCGCCATACGACAGCCGGGGTGGGCCAAAAGGCGAAGCTCCGCCGCCTCCGCGCGGCTTGTCTCACAATTCTCACCACCAAGCATCCGGGCAGCCATGCCCATCACGACGACCGACGCCTTCCCCACCGCGGGTGTTCACCGCCTGTCCGCGCCCCGGCTCCGGGCGCTCGCCGAGGTCATCCCGCTGCTCTATCAGGAAACCGATCCCGCCCGGCTGCCACAGGTGTTCGTCGACGCCCTCGCCCGGCTCGTGCCCGGTGAGTCACACGGCGTCGTGATCCACGACCACGCGATTCGCCAGCGCCGCTGGCATCTGCGGCCGGCCGCCTCGGACCACGAGGCCCTCGTGCCGGGATTCTTCGCCCATTTCCACGAGTTCACGCCCGCCGCCCATCGCCGCGCCACCGGCACGGGCGAGGCGCTGGCCCTGTCCGATTTCGTCAGCCGCGCGCGACTCGACCACCTCGCGATCTACGCGGACTACTACCGGCGGCTCGGTCTCGCCGACGACCTGAACATCAACGTCACGCACGGCAGCGCCACGATCTGCGCCGCGGTGCTGCGCGGCCGCCGCGGTTTTCGCGGCGACGAGCGCGAGACCATGAACGCGCTGCGGCCGCACTTCCGGCAGGCGTGGAGCAACGCCCAGCGCCTCGCCGGTTTCACCGCGCCCGCGGGCGCCGCGCCGCGCCCGGCACCGGAACAGTCGGCCGAACGTCTCGAGGTTCACTACGGCCTCACGCCACGGGAATCCGACGTGCTGATCTGGGTCGCCCAGGGAAAAACCAATCCCGAGATCGCGACCATCCTCGGCATCCGGCCGTATACCGTGCGCACCCATCTCGAGCGGGTCTTCCTCAAGCTCGGCGTGGAGACGCGTCACGCCGCCGGCTTGCGCGCGATGGAAGTGCTCGGCCTGCCGAAATCCTGAGGCCCGCGCCAGCGCGGCGCCCGCCCCCCTCACCACACCCGTCCCGCCCGCTGCGCCTCGACCGCGCGTTCCGAGGCATCGTCGAGCTCGCTCAGGAAATCGAGCCCCGTGCGACGCTGGATCTCGTCAATCGTCGCCAGGAACTTCTCCGGATCCGCCCCGGCCGGCGTTTCCTGTGGCACGATGAAGGCGAGCGTCCGCAGTTTCCCCTCGTTCTCGTCGACCACGATCAAAAAAAACGCTTCCGGGATCTGCACGCCGCGGCGCAGCTCGCGCGGCTGCGCGCCGAAGATCGGGCCCGTCAGCACCCACACCTCGCCATAACGCGCCGGGTAGCTCGTCGCGATTTTCATCTCCAGCTCCTTCCAGAGGCCGGCGTTCAACGTGTGCTTCTGCGGCGTGATGTTCGACATCAGGAACGTCTCGCGCTGTGCCGCCGCCCCGTAGCGCGTCGCGATCGCGTAGTTCGGCGCCAGGTGTCCGCGGTCGTAGCCGCTGTTCGTGTAGTCATCAGGCGCGATCCGCGCGGCCGTGCGCCGGTCCACCTCAAACTTCTCCGGCCGCGCCGCTGCCGTGGGAATTTTCGCCAGGTCCGCCACGCGATACGCCGCCCACACCGGATTGCCCAGCGCATCGCTGTAGCCGACCGCGTAGGCGCGATTGGTCAGCACGCGAAACTCCACCTTCCGTCCCGCGCCCTCCGCCGGCCGCGGCGCGCCGCCGTAGACGATTGCCTTGTCCCCGGCCGCGATCCGCCCGCTCGCGCTGTCGGCGTAGTAGAGCTGCCAGACATCCCACGCCACATCGAGGGCCGTGACGCGTTTGTTCTGCTCGAATGCATTCTCGACCAGCCGCCGCACCTCGCGTTGCCGCGACTCCGGCTGGAGCCCATACCAGCCGCCGAGCAACGCCGCGACGGCGACGTTGAGCCCGAGCACCCAGAGCGCGAAGCGACGGGGCACACGAAGCGGCGGACGGGACGATCGGCGGGCCATGCGTGCCTGTCTTTCCGATTTCGCCGTCACGAACAAGTTCTTCCGCGAGCCTCCGGCGCGCCGGGTTCGTCCGAGGTGGAGCGGCCTGACCCCAAGCCGCTTCAGGACGCTCAGGTTCGGCGACAATCCCGTGCGCCTCAAAACCAGCGTGTTGGGGACAACACGCTCCACCCCGGCGCAATCCGCCAAGTGCCATTCGAACTCCCACGCGCCCCACCTTGCCTCCACCTCCCCGGCTGCTTTTCTCCGACACCCGCGCGTGTCCCTGTCCCATCGCCAACTCTCCAACTGGTATCGCCAGCTCTCCCAGCAGCTCGACGCCGGCCTGCCGCTCGCCGCCGCCCTGCGTTCCTCACGCGGCACCGGCGCCTCCGCCACCAGACTCGAGGCCATGGCCGCTCGGATCGAGGCCGGCGGTTCGACCGACGACGCGTTGCGCACCGCGGAGTCGTGGCTGCCGCCGGGCGATTTGCTCGCGCTCTCCGCGGCCGCCGGAGGCGGACGCCTGCCGCAAACCCTCCGTCATCTCTCGCACCGGCACGCGGAGCTCGGCACCGCGAAACTCAAACTCATCCTCGCCTGCCTCTATCCGCTCGGCGTCCTCCACTTCGGCCTGCTGCTCCTGCCCGTGCTGCGCATGATCGATCTGGAGAAAGGCTTCCACTGGGATCCCTTTGCCTATGCGCGCGGCCTCGCGTCGCTGGTGCTGCCGCTGTATGGCACGGTCGCGATTGCCTGGTTTCTCGCCCGCCGCGGGAATCCCGTGCTCGGCCGGATCGCCGACGTCCTGCCCGCCATCGGCGGCTACCGGCGCAAGCAGGCGCTCGCCGATTTCGCCTTCGGGCTCGCCCATCTCCTCGAGGCCGGCGTGCCCATCGGCCAGGCGTGGGCGGCCGTCGGCCAGATCACGCGCGCGCCGAAATTGAAAGCCGCCGCCGAAGCCATGACCGCAGTCGTCGCCTCGCGCACCGCTCCGGGCGCGCACCTTCCGGCGTGGCCCTGCTTCCCCGCCGACTTCGTTGCCCTCTATCAAAGCGGCGAGGCCACCGGCCAGCTCGAGGCCAACCTCCACCGCCTCGCCGCACAGTATCAGGAGTCCGCCGGCCGCGCGCTCACGGTCGTCACGCTCCTCTACCCCGCGCTCCTCTTCGTGCTCGTCGCGGTCACCGTCGCCTACCAGGCCATCAAGATCTACAGCGGCTATCTGAACATGCTCGGCAAACTCGGCGAATAGCGCCGCGGGACCGCGCCCGCCACGGTGGTCCCGGCACCATTCCGGCGCCGGAGTAACCGTCCGGATACGAATTATTATGCAGGGCGCCGCCGGCACAAATCCGTTGCGGACGCCCCTGCTTCCTCCTCCACTCCCGCCACCCTACCCCGCGTTCCGGGCCGCTGCGTCCGGACGGTTCCCTCCCTCCCTCCCTCCATGAACACCCGCCTGCTCCGCCTGCTGCCGTCCGTGTCCCGCGGCCGCCGCCTCGCCCTCCCCGGCCTCCTCGCCTTGTGCGTCTTCCTCGGATACGCCCGGGCCCAGCCCGCCACCGGCTCGATCTCCGGCCGCGTGCAAAACGAAGCCACCGGCCAGTATCTCAACAACGCCCGCGTCTCCATCAAGGGCACGGACATCACCGCCTTCACGGACGAGACCGGCACGTTTCGCCTCGCGCAGGTCCCCGCCGGGCCCGTCGTCGTCGAAGTGCTCTATTCGGGCCTCGATCCCCTGCAGGTGCCGGTCGGCGTCACGGCCGGCCAGCTCGTGGAACGCGACATCAACCTCAACAGCCGCGATCGCTACGGCGCGGCGACCGGCACCGGCGTCGTGAAACTCGACGCCTTCGTCGCGTCCTCGTCGCGCCTCACCGAGGGCGAGGCGCTCGCCACCAACGAGCAGCGCTTCGCCCGGAACATCAAGAACGTCGTCGCCACCGATGCCTTCGGCGATGTCACCGAGGGCAATGTCGCCGAGTTCATGAAATTCATGCCCGGCGTGACCATCGAGTATTCCGACGCCTCGCCGAACGCCGTCGCCGTCCGCGGCTTCGATCCCAACATGACCTCCGTCTCGGCCGACGGCGCGCAGCTCGCCAACGCCTCGGGCAGCGCCGCCAACCGCGCGTTCCTCTTCACCCAGGTCTCGATCAACAACGTCTCGCGCATCGAGGTCACCAAGGTTCCCACGCCCGCCAATCCCGCCGATGGCATCTCCGGCACCGTGAACATGGTCAGCAAGAGCGCCTTTGAGCGCAGCCGCATGCAGTTCAACTACCGCGCCTTCCTCTCCGCCAGCAGCGACGGCATGCAGTTGCGCAAGCAGCCGTTCCCCTTCGACACCCTCGAGAGCCGCGTGAAGCCCGGCTTCGACTTCGACCTGACGCTGCCGATCACCAAGACCTTCGGCCTCGTCTTCACCGGCCTCTCCTCGAAGCAGTGGAACGAGCAGAACATCTCCACGATGACGTGGAACGCCACCGCCGCCGGCACCGGCGCCTCTCCCGCGCGGCCGTTCCTGCAAAGCCACGCGATCATCGATGCCCCGAAATGGTATACGCGCGACTCCACCAGCCTGAAGGCCGACTGGCGCATCACCCGCAACTCCGTCCTCTCCCTCGGCGGCCAGGCCAGCTACTACGTCGACAAGAACGGCAACGTCACGCGCACCGCCACCGCCGGCACGAACGCCACGCCCAGCGTCGCCGGCGGCACGCCCCTGAGCTACGACGGCACCCGCACCGTCGGCGCCACCGGCCGCGGCGGCGTCACCTTCAGCGGCAACTTCCTCCACATCGCCGCCCGCACCATCGCCGCCAACACCCGCTACCGCTACGACGACGGCACCTGGATGCTCGACACCGGCGCCAGCATCTCGAACTCCAAGACCTGGCGCCGCTACGAGCAGAAGGGCTCCTTCCAGTCCCTCACCACCGCCCTGCTCGTCCCCGTCCGCGTCACCTTCGACGACATCCGCGCCGTCCGCCCCGGCACCACCCGCGCCTTCGACAACGCCAACCGCGAGATCGATCTCAACGACATCAACAACTACCGACTGAACACCGCCACCCAGACCGACTACCGCGACCACAAGGAAGATGTCTTCGGCTACAACGCCGACCTCCGCCGCGCCGTCACCGTGCTCGACATCCCCGCCAACGTCCAGATCGGCGGCCGCTACCGGCTGCAGGATCGCGACCGCCGCTCCTACAACCGCGCCTTCACCTACACGCCCCCGGGCGGCAATCTCTCGCCCGCGCCGTTCGTCGGTCAGGTCTACAAGAACCGCCCGAACTACTTCGGCTTCGACCACATTCCCTGGCTCTCCAACAACCGCGCCGTCGACGCCTGGCGGCAGAACCCGGCGCTCTTCACGATGACCCCCGCCCAGCTCGTCGCCGAGGAGCAGAGCCGTATCGTCGGTTCCGAGCAGATCCGCGAGACCGTCACCGGCCTCTACGCCCAGACCGAGGCGCGCTTCTTCCGCAACCGCCTCACGCTGCTCACCGGCGTGCGCTACGAGAAGACGCACGACAAGGGCGTCGGCCCGGTGAACGAGCCCGCCGCCGTCTGGGTGCGCGACCCCGACGGCACCTTCGCCCGCAACGCCGCCAACCAGCGTATCCGGAAACCGGAGGCCGGCGCCGTGGGCTCGATGGAGGAGCTGCGGCTCATCCGCCGGGAGCGCGCCAACGCCGCCAACCGCGCCTACGACGGCTACTACCCGAGCGTCCACCTCACCTTCAACGCGACGGAGAAGTTCCTCCTCCGCGCCGCCTACGCCCAGACCTACGGCCGCCCCGATTTCGCCAACATCGTCCCCAACGCCACGATCACCGAGAACGACATCGAGTTCTCCACCGATCCCAACGCCATCCCCGGCAACATCTCGGTCCGCAACACCGGCCTCAAGCCGTGGACCGCGCAGAACTACGACCTCAGCGCCGAGTATTACACCGAGAGCGGCGGCCTCATCACCGGCGGCGTCTTCCGCAAGGACATCACCGATTTCTTCGGCACCCTCCAGACGCGCGCGACCGCCGAGGTGCTCGACGACCTCGGCCTCGATTCCCGCTACGTCGGCTGGTTCCTCGACACCACCGTCAATTCCGGCGACGCCCGCGTCTCCGGCGTCGAGCTCAATGTCCGCCAGTCGCTCGCGCCGCTCGGCAAGTATGGCCGGTTCTTCAGCGTCTTCGCCAACGCGACCAAGCTGAAACTCGAGGGCAGCCGCACCGCGTCTTTCACCCGCTTCGTCCCCACCAGCGCCAACTGGGGCGTCACCTTCACGAAGAAGCCCCTCACGGTCATGGCCAACTGGCACCACCGCGGCGAGCAGGACCGCGGCGCCGCGACCGGGCTCGGGCCGCTGGCCAAGGTGTATCAGGACGCGCGCACCACGATGGATATCAGCCTGAGCTACCAGGCCCACCGCCGCGCCACGATCTTCGTCAACGCCCGCAACGTGACCAACGTGTGGTTCAACCAGTCGCGCTACCAGGACGAGACGCCCGTTTACGCCCGCCGGAGTTCGACCAACTCCTACGGCGCGCAATGGGCCTTCGGCGTGAAGGGCACCTTCTAGCCCGTCGGCCCGCTCGGGCGCCGCGCCTCACTCCCGCCCGCCCGCGCGCCGGCGGCTTTCTCGCGCGGACTGCCCTTGCTCCCCGGGGTGGTTCGCCTGAGATTTCCGTCGCGACACCATGCTGCTTCCCCGCTTCCTGCTGCCCTGCCTGATCCTGTTCGTCGCCGGGCTCGCCGCGGCGCCCGCGTCTCCCGGCGCGGGCGTCCTCTCGCTCGAACGCGTGACGGTTGCCGGTTGCGGTTTCCCGAATTTCACCTTCGAGGCCGCGCTGCTCCAGGCCCGCGCCCTTGGCTTCGCCGGCGTGGAGATCGCGGTGTTTCCGGAGAAGATCACCGCCTACGGTGAATCGTATCCATGGGCCGTGGTCGACCGCCTGACCGCCGACGAAAGGGTCCGGCTGCGCGCCCTCGTGCGCAGTTTCCGCCATGTCACCACCCACCTCCCCTACGGACCCGAACTCCGGCCGCTCGCCGCCGATCCCGCGCTCCGCGAGCAGTCGCGCCGCGAGCTGCACCGCGCGCTCGACGACAGCGCCTTCTGGGGCGCGGAGCTGGCCAACCTCCACGTCCTGAGCGAGCCGGGGGTCGCCTATGCCGACGCCCGGCCGGCCCTGATCGCCCTGTATCGGGAACTCGGTGACCACGCCGCCCGCCTCGGCCTGCGCCTCGCGATCGAGACCACCCGCCCCTACCGCATGGCCGACTACCTCGACCTGGTGAAGTCCGTCGACCATCCCCACGTCGGCGGCACCGTCGACACCGGCCACATGGTCTTCTACCGCCCGGAACTCGGCGTCGAGGGCGCCGCGCGGCAAACCCCCGCCGGCATCCGCCGCTACAACGACCTGGTCGCCGAGTTCGTCGCCGGGCTCGGTCCGAAGCTTTTCCACCTCCACATCGACGACCTGCGCGCCGTGGACTGGCGCGAGCACTTCCTGCCGGGCGAGGGCATCATCGACTGGCCCCGCCTCTTCACCCAGCTGACGCAGATGGACTATCGCGGCGTCCTCGCCGCCGAAATCCTCTACTACAGCGGCGCGGCGGACACCGGCCCGTTGCAGAAACGCGTGTTCACCGAGAAAACCCGCGAGGGCGAGCCCGCCGCCGGCCTCCGGCGCATGCGCGAGTTCCTGGCTCGTTCGTTCGCCACCGCGTCCACCGCCCACTGACCAACTCCGCCCCGCCATGCCAGCCCACCCCGCCCTCCCCCGCCGCCGTTTCCTCGCCACCTCGCTCGCCGCCGCCGGCGTCGGTTTCGCCTCCGCCCGCTCCGCCCTGACGGCCGCCACCCCCGCGTCCGGCGTGCGTCGCCATTCCGTCCAGCTCGCGATCTCGTCGTATTCGTATTGGCACTTCCGCACGGCCAAGGTCTCGATCGAAACCGTGATCGAGCAGGCGGCCGCGCTCGGCGTCCCGGCCGTCGACGTCCTGCATCGGCAGATGGACCTCCCCGAACGCGCCCCGCTCACCGCCGACCACCGCGCCTACCTCCAGAAACTCAAACGCCACGCCTTCCGCCACGGCGTCAGCCTGATCTGCCTTTCGATCCACCAGGATTTCGTCGACCCCAGCGCCGACTACCGGCGCAAGGAGGTCGAGCACACGCTCAAGTGCATCGAGATCGCCGCCGCCCTCGGCATCCCCTGCATCCGCCTGAACTCCGGCCGCTGGAACACCATCCGCTCGTTCGACGACTTGATGAAGGCGCGCGGCGAGGAGCCGATTCTCCCCGGTCACACCGAGGACGAAGGGTTCAAGTGGTGCCAGGACTGCATCGAGCAATGCCTCGCCAAAGCCGCCGAGTGCGGCGTCGTCCTCGCACTCGAGAATCACTGGGGCCTCACGCGCACGCCGGAAGGCCTGCTGCGCATCGTCAACGCGATCAAATCCCCCTGGCTCGGCGCGATGATCGACACCGGCAATTTCCTTGAGAACCCCTACGACAAGCTGGCCGCCGTCGCGCCCCACGCCGTGTTCGTGCAGGCCAAGACCTACCACGGCGGTGGCGAGTGGTATACACTCGACCTCGACTATCCCCGCATCGCGAAGATCCTGGCCGACGCCCACTACACCGGCTACGTGTCGCTCGAGATGGAGGGCAAGGAACCCGCCGACACCGCCGTCCCCAAAAGCATCGAGACTCTGCGCCAGGCATTTGGCGTGTAGCTCACGTTTTTTTAGACAGGATTCACAGGAGCTCAAACACAGGAATGACAGGAAACGGAAAGCTCCTGCCCCGTCCTGTCTCCGCCCTCCTGTCCTTCCTGTCCAAAATACAAAACTCCCGTGCGCCGACTTATTCTCCTGCTCGCTTTCAGCGTCATCTTCTCCACCGCCCACGCCGAATTCCGCGCGGCCGTCGTCAAAGTCGACATCACCCCGAAGTCGCCGCAGTGGCTCATGGGCTACGGCCCGCGCAAGTCCACCGGCGTGCGCGATCCCATTTTCCACAAGATCGCCGCGCTCGACGACGGCACCACCCAGGTCTTCCTCGTCGCCTCCGACCTCTGCCTGTTCTCGCCCACTGTCTACGACGACGTCACCGCCACCCTGAAAACGGAACTCGGCCTGGAGCCGCGCCAGCTCTGGTGGACCGTCACGCACAGCCACTCCACCCCCGAGGTCGGACCGCCCGGCATGTATGACGTCCTCCTCAAGGGCCGCTCCGATCACCCGTGGGATCGCGACTACTGCGAGTTCGTCAAGGCGCGGCTCATCGCCGGTATCCGCGAAGCCCGCACACAACTCGCGCCCGCGCGCCTCGCCACCGGCACCGGCCACTCGCGCGCCAACATAAACCGCCGCGCCCGCGACGCCGACGGCAAGATCTCCCTCGGCCTCAACCCCGACGGTCCCGTCGACCGCCAGATCGGCCTCATCCGCCTCGAGCGTCCCGACGGCTCGCCCCTCGGCCTGATCGCCAACTACGCCATGCACGGCACCGTCCTCGCCGGCTCCATGCTCCAGGTCAGCGGCGACGGCCCCGGCGTCGTCAGCAGCTACGTCGAGGAAAAGCTCGGCGCCCCCGTCCTCTACATCAACGGCGCCGCCGGCAATCTCGCGCCCATCTACACCGTGCTGGACCTCGCGAAATCCCACCTCGGGGAATTCCGCGTCCTCCTCGGCGACAAAATCCTCGAGGCCAACCGCACCCTCGGCCCCGGCACCGCCACGACGAAACTCTGGCTCGGCGAGACCTGGATTGAGACGCCGCGCAAGCCCGACCTCGGCTGGTCCGACGAACTCAAGGCCTACGGCGCAAAATCCCCCGCCGGCGTCGATCTCGTCCGCGTGCCCGTGCGCGCGCTCCGCCTCCACGACACCATCCTCTGGGGCAGCCCCGTCGAAATGTTCTGCGAAATCGCCCTGAAGGTCCGCGCCGACTCGCCGTTCCGGCACAATTTCTTCTTCGGCTACAGCAACGGCTGGCTCGGCTACCTCCCGACCGCGCAGGCCTTCCGCGAAGGCGGCTACGAGCCGCGCACCTCGCCGTTCACCGAACAGGTCGAGCGCGACTACACCGACGGCGTCCTCGCCTTTCTCCAAGGCGTGCCGCGCAACTGATCGAGGCAGGTCACGACCGCCGCGCGCGCCGTCGTCCGCCGATCAGCACGACCGGGCAGTCGGAGTTGGAGCAGGAAACCACGAAACCAGGGGAGAGGCAGAGGAGGAGGAATTCAGAAGCCAGAAAACCAGAAAGGCATTTCCTGGCTTCCTGCTCAACATGGATCGTCGGGCGCGTCGGGCCCGGCGAGCCCCCTCCAGACTTCACTCTGGAGTGCATCCGCCGCCCGGCGTTATCCTCGCCGCGGTCATGACCGCTTTCTCTCTTCGCCCCGCCGCGCTCTTCCTCCTCGGCAGCCTCTTCGTCTCCTCGTCCGCTGCCGCCACCCCCACGCCGCAACGGTCCCCACTCTGGGGCGAGCGTGGCGAACGCTGGCAGGAGAACGGCCGCCTGCCGGATTTTTCGCACGCCGGCTATCACCGCGGCGATGTCCCGCTGCCCGATGTGCCGCAGGCCGCCAGCGTAAAGGACTTCGGCGCCGTCGGCGACGGTGTGACCGATGACACTGCGGCGATCAACGCCGCCATCGCCGCCACCGCGCGCGGCGCAGTCTATCTCCCGCCCGGCCGCTACAAGATCACCGACTACCTTCGGATCGAGAAAAGCCATGTCGTCCTCCGCGGCGCCGGCCCCGACCGCAGCGTGCTCTGGTTCCCGCGCGGACTCGACGAGGTCCATCCGCGCCAGGGCCGCACCAGCACCGGCTCGCCAGCGAGCGGCTACTCGTTCGACGGCGCGTTCGTTCAGATCCGCGGCGACTATCAGGCGAAACCCCTCGCGCGCATCACCTCCGCCTCCCGCCGCGGCGATCGCGCCGTCGATGTGGATTCCGCCGCCGCGCTCAGCGTCGGCCAACCGCTCCTCGTCACGCTCAGCGAGGCGCCCGATCACAGCCTCAAGACGCACCTCTACACCGATGACCCCGGCGACATCCGCAAAGGCAAGATGCTCGACACCCGCCAGCTCCTCACCGTCGTCCGGATCGAGGGCGCGCGCGTGACCTTCGACCGCCCGCTGCGCTTCGACACCCGCGCCGCCTGGAAGCCGCAGCTCCGCAGCTTCCGGCCCACGGTCACGGAAAGCGGCATCGAGCACCTCGGCTTCGCGTTTCCCGGCCTCCAATATCGCGGTCACTTCAAGGAAAACGGCGCCAACGCGATCGAGCTGCGCCAGGTCTTCCATTGCTGGGTGCGCAACGTCGCGATCCACAACGGCGATCTCGGGATCAATGTCGTCGCGTGCCGCAACACCGTCGACGGCGTCGTGTTCACCGCCGACGCCGCGCGCGATTTCCGCGACGGCGGCGTCGCCGATTGCACCGGCCACCACGCGATTCAGATCAAGAACGGCGAGGACAACCTCGTCACGCGCTTCGACCTGCGCACGAGTTACATTCACGACCTCTCGGTCGAGCACGCCTCCGGCAACGTCTTCGCCTCGGGCCGCGGCGTGGACTTGAATTTCGATCATCACAAGGACACGCCCTACGAGAATCTCTTCACCGACATCGACTGCGGCCGCGGCACGCGCGTGTGGCGCTGTGGTGGCGGCGCGAGCCTCGGCCGGCAATCGGCCGGTTGGGAGACCTTCTGGAATATCCGCGCCGCCAAGCCGATCGCCCCGCCGCCCAACGGCTGGGGCCCAGCCACGATGAACTTCGTCGGCCTCTCGCCAGCGCAGTTCGCGCCCCAAGATTTGTATGTCGCTCAACGCGAGCGAAGGCTTGGCGCTGCCAGGTAGTGGCCGTCGTCCCTGACGGCCATCCGGAGATACGGCGGTCAGGGACGACCGCCGCTGCCTATCACCCATTGCAGTTTTGACACCCCTGCCCGTTCTGCCGGGATTGGCGCACCCCACGTGAGAATTCCCGCCCGCGCCTTCGCCCGATTCGCCGCCCTGCTGCCGCTCGCGCTCCTCGTGCCCGCGTCGGCCCTCGCGGCCGTCGACTTCGCGCGCGACATCCAGCCGATCCTCGCCGACCGCTGCTACAGTTGTCACGGCCCGGAGAAACAAAAGAGCGGCCTGCGCCTCGATCAGAAATCCGCCGCCTTCCTCGGCGGCGACTCCGGCGCCGTCCTCGTCCCGCGCGACAGCGCGAAGAGCCTCCTCTACGCCCACATCTCCGGCGCCGAGCCCGACGCGCCCATGCCGCCGGAATCCGCGGGCAAGCCGCTCACGCCCACCCAGGTCGCGTTGTTCAAGGCGTGGATCGACGAAGGCGCCACCTGGCCCGACGATCCGAGCGGCGTCACCGCCACACCGGCCCGCAGCACGCATTGGTCTTTCCAACCGCCGCGTCGCCCGGCGCCTCCTGCCGTGCGCAATACCGCCTGGCCGCGCTCGCCCGTCGATCGCTTCGTGCTCGCCCGGCTTGAGAAGGAAAAAATCGCGCCCGCGCCCGAGGCCGGTCGTCCCACGCTCATCCGCCGACTCAGCTTCGATCTGCTTGGCCTCCCGCCCTCGCCCGCCGACGTGCAGGCGTTCGTGAGCGACGCGCACCCCGACGCCTACGAGCGCCTCGTCGACCGCCTCCTCGCGTCTCCCCATTTCGGCGAACGCTGGGGCCGCCACTGGCTCGACCTCGCGCGCTACGCCGATAGCGACGGCTACGAGAAGGACACCGCGCGCCCCTACGCCTATCTCTACCGCGATTGGGTCATCAACGCCATCAACCGCGATCTGCCCTTCGACCAGTTCACCATCGAGCAACTCGCCGGCGACCTGCTCCCCAACGCCACCCACGATCAGAAAGTCGCCACCGGCTTCCACCGCCAGACGCTCACCAACAAGGAGGGCGGCGTCGACCCCGAGGAGTTCCGCTGCAAGGCCACCGTCGATCGCGTCGACACCACGGGCGCCGTCTGGCTCGGCCTCACGCTCGGCTGCGCAGAGTGTCACTCGCACAAATACGATCCGATCTCGCAGCGCGAGTTCTACCAGCTCTTCGCGTTCTTCAACAACGCCGACGAGCAGGAACTGCCCGCGCCGACTCCCGAGCAGCTCGCCCTCTACGCGGCCGCGAAGCAGCAGTGGGACGCCACGCGCGCGCCGCTCCAGCAGGCCTACGACGACTACGTCCGCGACGCCCTGCCCGCGAAGCGGGCCGAGTGGGAGGCCGCCGGCCAACTGGACCTGCCCGTGTGGGCCACGCTTACGCCAGAGCACGTTGCCGCCAGCAACGGCACCACGCTCACCCCGCGCCCCGACCACGTCGTCGTCGCGTCCGGCCTGAGCCCGCTCGCCGATGACTACACCGCAGTCACGCCCCCGCCGGCCGGCCCACTCACCGGCTTCCGCCTCGAAGCCCTCGCCGACGAGAAGGCCGGCAAGGGCGCGGGCCGCTCCGGCAACGGCAACTACGTCGTCACCGACTTCACCGTCCACGTGCAGCCCGCCGGCGGCGGCGAGTCGCGTGCGATTGCACTCCGCCACGCCACGGCCGACTTCTCGCAGAAGGATTACCCCGTCGCCGCCGCCATCGACGGCGACAAGGCGACCGGCTGGGCCATCAATGGCGAATCGAAGAAGTCGCACGTCGCCGTCTTTCAAACGGTCGAACCACTGACGCTCGCCCCCGGCGAGAAGCTCGTGTTCTCCGTCGCCCAGCAGTTCGGCAATCAACACACACTCGCGCGCTTCCGGCTCTCCGCCACGACCTCGCCCGCGCCCAAGGCCTCGTTGATCGACGATCAGGTCGCCATCGCGTGGCACACGCCCCCGGCCGAGCGCACCCCGCAACACCACGCCGCGCTCGCCGCCTACCATCGCGATGAAATCGATCCCGAAGCCAGGAAACTCCGGAAGCCGCTGCTCGACCACGCCAAGACGGAACCGAAGTATCCAGAAACCAAGGCCGCGATGCTCGCCGAGCGCGCCAAGCCGCGCGACACGCACGTCCACATCCGCGGCGACTTCCTGCGCCCCGGCCCGAAGGTCGCCGCCGCCACGCCCGCGGTGCTGCACGCGTTGAAACCCCGCGGCGCCCAGCCCGACCGCCTCGATCTCGCGCGCTGGCTCTTCGCCGAAGAGAATCCGCTCACCGCTCGCGTGACGGTGAATCACCTCTGGAAAAACCTCTTCGGCCGCGGCCTCGTCGCCAGCGTCAACAACTTCGGCCTGCAGGGCGACAAACCCACGCACCCGGAGCTGCTCGACTGGCTCGCCACCGAGTTCGCGCGTCTCGGCTGGAGCCGCAAGGCCTTGCTCAAGGCCATCGTCACCTCCGCCACCTATCGGCAATCCTCCGACTACCGCACCGATCTGATCGACCTCGATCCGCTGAACACGCTGCTTGCCCGCCAGAACCGCCTGCGCCTTGAGGCGGAGATCATCCGCGACACGCACCTCGCCGCCAGCGGGCTGCTCGCGCCGAAGGTCGGCGGCCCGAGCGTGCGCCCGCCGCTGCCCGCCGACATCGCCGCGCTTGGCTACGCGAACTCGGTCAAGTGGCAGGAGAGCGACGGCGCCGACAAATTCCGGCGCGGGCTGTATATCTTTTTCCAGCGCACGGTGCCCTACCCGATGCTGATGACCTTCGACGCGCCCAACTCGACCGCCACCTGCACCCGTCGCGAACGTTCGAATACACCGCTCCAGGCGCTCACGCTCTGGAACGATCCCGTGTTCTTCGACTGCGCGCGCACGCTCGGCCGCAAGTTGATGGCCGAACCCACCATCGAGGCCCGGCTCGATCGCGCGTTCGAGACCTGCCTCGCCCGCCCACCCGCCGCCGCCGAGCGCGCGCGGCTCCGCCAGCTCTACGACGACCAGGCGCGCCTCACCGCCGCGCAGCCCGCCAGCGCCAAGTCGATCCTCGGCCTCGAAGCCGACGCCGCCCTCCCCGCCGACCCGATCGCGGAAGCGTCCCTCGTCGCCGCCGTCCGCACGCTCATGAACCTCGACGAGTTCATCACACGCGACTGAAGCCCCTGAATTTCGGACAGGATTCACAGGATTTACGGGATAAAAAAGCGCCTCCCTCCACCTCCTCCCAATCCTGTAAATCCTGTTAATCCTGTCCCAAAGAAACCCACCCGTTCGCCCCCATGAGCCCCGAAGACATCATCAAGCTCACGCGCCGCGACTTCCTCGCGACCAATGCGAGCGGACTCGGCTCGCTCGCGCTCGCGTCGCTCTTCAAGGCCGACGGCCTCCTCGCGGCCGAGAACAACCTTGTTGCCGCGGCCTCCGCGCCGCCGCTCGCGCCGCGCGGCCCGCACTTCGCGCCCAAGGCGAAGAACTGCATCTTCATCTACATGGAGGGCGCGCCCAGCCAGATGGATCTCTTCGATCCGAAGCCGAAGCTCAACGAGCTCAACGGCCAGAAGCTCCCCGACTCGCTCCTCGAGAAAGTGCGCTTCGCCTTCATCCAGAAGGACGGTGCCCGGCTGATGGGTTCGCCGCGGAAGTTCACGAAGCACGGCCAGTGCGGCACCGAGTTCTCCGACCTGCTGCCGCACATCGGCTCCTGCGCCGACGACATCGCGCTCATCCGCTCGATGCATACGGATCAGTTCAACCACCACCCGGGCCAGTTGATGATGCAGTGCGGCTCGTCGATGTTCGACCGACCCGCGATGGGTGCCTGGCTGAACTACGGCCTCGGCAGCGAATCGAAGAACCTCCCCGGCTACGTCGTGCTCACCGCCGGCCGCGGCACCAGCGGCGGCGCCTCGCTCTGGTCGAGCGGATTTCTCCCCTCCGACTACGCGGGCGTGCTCTTCCGCAACAAGGGCGATCCGGTGCTCAACCTCAGCAACCCGCCCGGCATCACGTCCCAGATGCAGCACTACGGGCTCGATGCGATCACCGATCTCAACAAGCTGCGCCACCAGGAAGTGCGCGATCCCGAGATCGCGAGCCGCATTGCCGCCTACGAGCTGGCGTTCCGGATGCAGACCGCCGCGCCCGAGCTCACCGATCTCAAGGGCGAATCCCAGGCCACTCTCGACGCGTATGGCATCGATCGCGCCGAGCCGGAACTGAAGGGCGCGAACCGGGGCGGCGGCACCGGCCAGTTCAAGACCTTTTCCACGAATTGCCTCCTCGCGCGCCGCCTCGTCGAACGCGGCGTGCGCTTCGTGAACATCTTCCACGCCTCTTGGGATCATCACAGCAACCTCGAGGCCGAGCTCGGCTTCAACAGCCGGATGGCCGACCAGCCCATCGCCGCGCTGCTCAAGGATCTCAAACAACGCGGCCTCCTCGACGAGACGCTCGTCGTCTGGGGTTCCGAGTTCGGCCGCACGCCGCTCGGCGAAAATCGCATCGGCTATCAGGCCGTCACGGGCCGCGATCATCACCCGTTCGCCTTCAGCCTCTGGATGGCCGGCGGCGGCGTGAAGGGCGGCCAGGTGATCGGCGAGACCGACGACATCGGCTGGAACATCGTGAAGGACCCGATCCACGTGAACGACCTCCACGCGACCATCCTCCACCTCTTCGGCCTCGAACACACCCGGCTCACGTATCGCTTCCAGGGCCGCGATTTCCGGCTCACGGATGTCGCGGGCAAGGTGGTCGACAAACTGCTCGCCTAGCCCGCCGCGTTCGCTCGCCGCCGAATGAAATCTCGGCCGCCAGAGCCACGGAGACCTTTCTGTTCCTCGCTTTCAAAGGCCTCGAGTATTCCGTTCCGGACTCACCCGCCCCTGGTTTTCCAACGCCCTACCGCGGCACCGGGCGCGCATACACCTCGATCCAATCGAGGCGCGACGAGGCCGGCGTGCCGCCGCCCGCCATCAGATCGGTCCAGCCGATCTCGTCGACCTTGCTCAGGTCCGGCGCCGCGACCCACCTGCCCTCAGCGACTTTCACTGGATCGAACGTGCGCCAGCGCAGGTCCGGCACGAAAAACTCCCGCACGCGCCAGTCCGTCGCCTCGTCGTCGAACTGATCGCCGATGATCCACTTCCCGTCGGCCAGTTTCAGGATGATCCGCAATTGTCGAAACCCCGTCTGCTTCGCGCGCCAGCGAATCTTCGCCGGCCCCGTGAGATCGATCCGCGCGGTGCGATGCCGCAGGCTGATCGCCCACGGCCGCTCGGTCTCGCCCGACCAGATGTAGAACGGATCGTCGGCCGGCTTGTCGTGGTGGCTCTTCTTGATCTTCGCCTCGCCCGGCCCGAGGCGCGTCACGATCAAATCCGGATTCGCCACGTGCTCCTGCGTCACCGGCGTCGCCGCCGGTATTTCCTTCCAGTCTTCGCGAAAGAGCAGGCCCGGGCGCTCCTGCGCTCCGGTGTTCGTCACCCATCCGCCGAGAATCAAAACCACCGCGGCGCACCGTGTCTTCATGCGCCCGACATCACGGCGCGAGGAGCACGCCGGAGCAACTGCGATGTTGGCGGATCCGGGGAACGCGTGCGCCGGACCGTTCAACGGCCCGACTGGATCTCGCGGCGCAGCCACGCCCGCGCATACACCCAGTCGCGCTTCGCCGTCGGCTCCGAGATGCCGAGCGCCTCCGCCGTCTCCTCGAGCGAGAGTCCCACGAAGTAACGCAGCTTCACGAGTTCCGCCTTGCGGGCGTCCTGCGCCGCGAGCCGGTCGAGCGCCTCGTGCACGGCGAGCATCTCGCCGGCATCCGGTCCGGGATCCGCCACGTGGGTCAGCAACGCCTCCGGCTCGGCGCGCGCGAGCGCGCCGCCGTGCCGCACGGCCAGCTTGCGCCGCGCATTATCAATCAGGATACGCCGCATCGCCTCCGCCGCCGCCCCGAAGAAATGGCCGCGGCCGTTCCAGGTCTGCGGGTCCTTTCCGGCGATGCGCAACCAGGCCTCGTGCACCAGGGCGGTAGCCTGCAAGGTCTGGCCCGGCCGCTCCCGGGCAAGCTTTTGGCCAGCGAGCTTGCGCAGCTCCTCGTAAACCATCGGCAGCAGCCGCTCGGCGGCACGCGCATCGCCGGCCTGCGCCGCGGACAGCAGCAACGTGATCTCGCTCACGGTTTCCGGCTGGCGGCGGCCGTCGCCGCGGCTTCGAACGCGGCCAGCTTCCGCTCCCACTCCGCGACACGCGCCGATCGCGCGGCGTCACCCGCGGCCCAGGCCGTGTGGAATTTGATCTGCGCCCGGTGCCAGTCGCGCTGCTGCTCGATCCGGACGTAGCCCAGGCCCTCCTCGATGCGTCCCGCTTCCGCGAGCATGGTTTCGGCCTCGGCGAAACTGCCCTGCTTGACCAGGCACTCCGCCAGCGCGACGAGGCTGCGCGTCAACGCGGGATGCCTGGGGCCGAGGTGCTCCCGCGTGATCGCGAGGCCTTCGCGGTTCGTCGCCGCCGCCGCCACATCCTCGCCTTTCGCGGCCTGCACTTCGGCGAGCGCCAGCAGCGAGCTGAGCACGCCTGCGTTGTTGCCGCCCACGGTGGCGCGGCGCGCGGCGAGCGCTTCCCGGCACAGCGTCTCCGCCTCGGGATAACGTGCGAGGTCCTTCAGAATGCGCGCCAACTGCTCGAGCGAATTCGGCGCATGCCGCCCTTTGCGGCCAAACGTCTGCTCGAAAACCGCCAGCGCCCGTCGTCCCGCCGCTTCGGCATCCTCGCGCCGGCCGCGTTTGTGCAGCACCACCGCCAGATTCAAGTGGGACTGGCCGACAAACTGGTGGTGCGGGCTGAACGCCCTTTCCACGAGTGTCATCTGCTCCCGCACCAGTCGCTCCGCGCGATCATGATCGCCGCGCGCCGACCACGCCCGGGCCAGATTGCCCATCTGGATCGCGACCCGCGCCGCTCCCGGATCGGCCTGACGGCGCAGGATGCCTTCCGCATCCTGCAGCATCGGCTCCGCCTCGACGAACTTCCCGTGATCGATCCGGCAGCGCGCCAGATTGATGAGCGTCTCCGCGATCAGGAGGTGGTTCGCCTCCAGGTGCCGGCGGAAAATCCCCAGGGCTTCTTCATGCATCGTCTCGCTCAACGCCAGCTCGCCCGCGTCCGCCTCATACGCGGCGAAGATCGAAAGCGTCCAACCCACCCGGAAACTATCCCGGCCGAGCTCGGCGCGCTGCGACGCCAGCAGTTCCCGCCCGGTCGCCGCGGCCTCGCGAATCTGCCCTCGTTTCTGCTGGGCCGACGCGAGCACGCGCAACAGATCGTGGCGCGTCGCCAGCGTGTCGCGCCGCCCGGGCGGCACCAGCGCCAGCGCCTCCCGCAGCAGCGGTTCCGAACGCACGGGATCGCCGCCGTCGAGCACGGCCATCGCCACCTGATTGAGCTTGTCCGCAATCTCGCCAGGCACGCCACGCTGGCGCGCGATGACGAGCGCCGCCTGGAACATCGCCTCGGCGTTGGCAAAATCGTTGATCCCATAATAGCTCCAGCCGAGCGTGTGATAGAGATCGCTCTGCACCGCGGTCTGACTGCCGAGCTCCGCCGAGACGCGCTTCGCCGCCCGATCGAGCATCTCTTTCAGGAGACTGGTATCGCGGCCGCGCAGCACGCCCGGGCCGATCTCGCCCAGCGTCACGTGCAGGAAGTCGGCGACCCGGCCGCTCTTCTCCGCCTCGGCCCGGGCGACCGACTCCGCGCGCGTGGCGCGGACGGCCTGCCACGCGGCGAGGCCCGATCCGATCAGGAGCGCAGCGGCCGCAGCGGTGGTCAGCCGGTGGCGTCGCACCATTTTTCCAAAACGGTAGAGCGCCGTCGGCGGCCGCGCCTCCACGGGCTCGTTCTGCAGGTAACGCCGCAGATCGTGCGCAATCCCGGCCGCCGTGTCGTAACGCCGCGTCCGATCCTTGTCCAAGCAGCGCATCACGATCCAATCGAGATCGCCGTTGATCAGGTTGATCAACTTCGGCGCGTCGACGTGCCGGTGCTGCGCCGTGGTCGTGAGCGTCGCCTGATCCAGCGTGCGCAGGCGCGACGAGGGCCGCGGCGGCTCCACTTCGCGGATCCGCCGGCGCATCTCGTCGACTCCCGCCTGCATCAGCTCCTTCGGTTCGAACGGCGTGCGCCCCGTGAGCAGCTCGTAGAGCAGCACCCCGAGGCTATAGATGTCGCTGCGCGTATCCACATCGAGACTGCTAAGCTGCGCCTGCTCGGGACTCATGTAGGCCGGCGTGCCGATGAACTGCTCGAACGCCGTGAACAGCGTCGCCTCCGTCAGCCGGCCCTGCGTCGCCTTCGCGATGCCGAAGTCGATCACCTTCGGCAGCGGCGTGCCGTCGTGCAGTGTGACGAGGATGTTCGACGGCTTCAGGTCGCGATGGATCACGCCCTTCTGGTGCGCGTGCTGCACCGCGTGGCACACCTGCGCGAAGAGCTTCAGCCGCTCCGCCGTCGGCAGGCTGTGCTGGTCGCAGTAGTCGGTGATCTTGATGCCGCGCACCAGCTCCATCACGAAATACGGCCGCCCGGTCTCGGTCTGTCCCGCGTCGAAGACGCGCGCGATGTTCGGATGGTCCATCATCGCCAGCGCCTGCCGCTCGACCTCGAAGCGCGCGATGACCTCCTTCGTGTCCATGCCGGGCTTGATCACCTTCAACGCCACCCGCCGGCGCACCGGCTCCTCCTGCTCCGCCATGTAGACCGTGCCACAGCCGCCCTCGCCGATTTTCTGCAGGAGCTTGTAGCGGCCCAGCCGATCGCCCGTCACCTCGGTCGCCGGCCGGGCGGCGCGCAGCAGCGTCACGAGGTTCAACGCCGGTCCGGCCCCCGACACCTCCATGAAACCGCGCTCGTCCTCGTGCGCGCGCAACAACGCCTCCACCGCGCGCCGCAGCTCCGCATCCGCGCCGCAGACCTGGTCGAGATACGCCGTGCGCTGGCCGGCAGGCAGCACGAGTGCGCGGGCAAAAATCGCTTCTTCGGGATGGGCGGGAGTCGGAGAATTCATGGGAGCCGGGAGGGGTGATTTCCAGCCAGTGCGGAATTCCCGGAACGCAGGGCTCATGCAGCCTGAAACAATTCTAGCCCCGTGCCCAGCGCGGCCGTGCCCGGCGCGCATCCTGCCCACCCCTGGCCCTCGCGCCCCACAGTCAACCTCTCGTCGACCCCGGCCTGCTGTGGCAGCGTCGAGGTGGAGTGCGTTGTCCCCAACGCGCTGGTTTGCTCATGGGCGGGCCCCGTAGGAAAGCGCGTTGGGGACAACGCGCTCCACCCTCGAACCACCCCGCCTCACTTCACGATCTTCAGGATCCGGTTGTTGTAGCTGTCCGTGATGTAGAGCGTGCCGTCGCGGTGGACCGTCACGCCGTGCGGGCGCGCGAGTTCGCACTGCTCCGGCGGGCCGCCGAGGCCGGCGGCGCCTTTCTTCCCCGTGCCGGCGACACGCAGGATTTTCCCCGTGGCCGGCACGTAGCGCCGGATGAGGTTGTTCTCCGCGTCGGCGATCAGGACCGTGTCGTCGCGATCGATGCACAGGTGCTTCGGCCCGCTCATCGTCGCGGCGAGCGCATCGCCGCCGTCGCCCTCGCCGCCCTTCTTGCCGGACGCGTTGACCACCGTGCGGATTTTTCCGTCGCGGCCGACGACGCGCAGCGCGTGGCCGTTGCGTTCGAGAATGTAGAGATTGCCGTGGCGATCCGCGGCGGCCGCGCGCGGATCCACCAGCGGCGCCTCGGTCGCCACCGCGCCATCCTTCGGCACGCCCTTCTCGCCGTTGCCGGCGACGACGCGCGCCGCGCCGGTCTTCAGGTCGATCGCATGCACGCGCCGCAAATCCGCGATGTGAAGCAGCGTGCCGTCGGGGCTG
>CAZENI010000075.1:0-22398 GCA_964513055.1 uncultured Opitutus sp. | reverse complement strand
GTAGCTCGTGCGCCGGCCTTTCCGATCGAGCGCGCTCTTCGTGATCAGGTTGATCGTGCCGCCGACGGCGTCGGCATCCATGTCGGGGCGGGGCGACTTCGTCACCTCGATGCGCTCGATCATGTCGCCGGGGATCTGGTTGATATCGACGCTGCGCGTGGTGCCCGAGGCGGTGGAGTCGCTCGGCGTGGCGAGCGCGCCGCCGTCGACTCGCACGAGGTTGAACTCGCCCGCGATTCCGCGGATGCCGGTGCCGCCGGTCATGCCGGCGAGGCGGCTGATGCTCAGGCTGCCGTCGGCCATCTCGCCGAAGGTCTTCGAGGAAACGACATCGACGACGTTGGTCGCCTGACGGCGCAGCATGATCTCGTCGGCCTCGCCGCGGCGGAAGTTGACCACGAAGGCGTCCATCGGGACCGGGCCCGACGAGAGCTCGATGCGCACGGCGGTGTCGCGGCCAGCGACGGCCTGGACGGGCCGGGACGCGGTCTCGAAACCGGTGTAGGAGACCGCGAGAATGTGCGCACCCGCCGGCACGGAGCGCAGCGTGAAGGTGCCGCCGCGCTCGCTGGTCGCGACGAGGGAGGTGCCGGCGAGCACGATGCGGGCGTTCTCGAGCGGCTCACCCGTGGCCTGGTCGATCACCTGGCCGGTGATGACGCCGAGTTCGGCGCGGGCCGGGGCGGGGGCGGGTGTGCCGGAGGAGGATTGGGCGGACAATCCGGGCAACGCGACGAGCGCGAGCGAGCAGACCAGGCAGGCGGTCAGGGTTTTCGAGGTCATGGTGCAGGGCGAAGGAACGCAGGGGTGGCGAAGCCCGCCTCGGGCGCGGCGGGAAAGGGGAGGCCTTCGGGCTTCGACCTAGCGCCCCCGCTCGCGCGAACACAAGGACCGAGGCGCGGGCGCGGGACGAATCAGACTTTGGTCGCAGATCGCCCCGCGGCTGCGGGCCGTTCGGACGGGCCCGCGACAATCCCGATTGCCACGCGCGGGGCTTTCCCCATCTCCCAAGGGCGCGTTCTGTCGCCGCCCCACCTCCATGCCCGCCTTCGCCCTGACGATCTTTGCCGGTGCGTTCCTCCTGTTCCAGGTCCAGCCCCTCATCGGCAAATACATCCTCCCGTGGTTCGGGGGCGGTCCCGGCGTGTGGACGACGTGCATGCTCTTCTTCCAGATGCTGCTGCTTGGCGGCTATGCCTACGCGCATGCGGTCAGCCGCCACCTGAAGCCGCGCACCCAGGCGATCGTGCATCTCGCGCTGCTGGCGGCGGCGCTCGCGTCGCTGCCGATCACGCCCGGCGATCGCTGGAAGGACTACGGCAGCGGCGACCCGACGTGGCACATCCTCGCGCTCCTGACCGTGAGCCTCGGGCTGCCCTACCTCGTGCTGTCGGCGACGGGGCCGCTGATGCAGGAGTGGTTCCGGCGCACGACGCCGGGCGTGTCGCCCTACCGGTTGTATGCGCTTTCCAACGTCGGCTCGCTGCTCGCGCTGATCAGCTACCCGTTCTATTTCGAAACGAATTTCACCCGCAAGGCGCAGGCGCAGTTCTGGTCGTGGGGCCTCGTCTTCTACGCGGTATGCTGCGCCTTCTGCGCGTGGCGCGTGTGGCGGCAGCCCGCCGCGGCGGCCGCCGCGACCGCGGCGCGCGAGGCGGAGGAGATCGTCGCGCCGCCGACGGTGCGCCAGCGCGGCCTCTGGCTCTGCCTGCCGGCCTGCGCCTCCATCCTGCTCCTCGCGGTGACGAACAAGATGTGTCAGGACGTGGCCGTCATCCCGTTCCTCTGGGTGCTGCCGCTGGCGCTCTACCTCCTGTCGTTCATCATCTGCTTCGACAGCCCGCGCTGGTATTCCCGGTTCTATTACACGCTCGCGCTGGTGGTGGCGATGATCGCGGTGTGCCAGGCGCTGTTCGAGGGCGCCGACATGCCGATCGTGCGGCAGGTGGTGATCTACTCCACGACGATGTTCGTCGGCTGCATGATCTGCCACGGCGAGCTCTACCACCTGAAGCCGCACCCGCGGCACCTGACCTCGTTTTATCTCATGATCGCCGCGGGCGGCGCGGTCGGCGGGTTGTTCGTGGCGCTGGTGGCGCCGAATATTTTCAACAACTATTATGAGATGCACCTCAGCCTCGCGCTGGTCGTGCTGCTGCTGCTGGTGCTGTCGATCCGGGGCCAGGCGGCGCTGAGCCCCGGGCGCTGGCGCGTGCTGTTCACGCTGCTGGCGCTCGCCGCGACCTACGGCGCGGATCGCGGCTTCGGGCTCGCGGTGGCTTGGCTGCGGCGCAGCCAAGCGCTGGCGTCCTCGACCGTGGACCCCGGCTGGAAATGGGGACCGATCGAGCAGGCGCACTGGCTCGTCTGGCCCGTGGCGGGCCTGCTCGTGCTGGGGTTCGTGTTGCTCGGTCGCCGGCGGCAGCGGCCCGTCAACTGGCACGCGCTCTCTTGCGGGCTGATGGGCGCGGGCCTGTGCGCGCTGGTCGTGGCGCTCGTCGTGCAGATCCGCGATTCCTCGAAAGGCGCCCTGGTGAGCGCGCGCAATTTCTACGGCGTGCTCTCGGTCTTCGAATACGACCGCGGCCTCGACTCGCACTACCACCTGCTGCAGCACGGGCGGATCACGCACGGCATCCAGTTCGCGTCGCCCGAGCGCGCGCGCACGATCACGTCGTATTTCGGCGCGACGAGCGGCATCGGACTCGCGCTGCGCAATTTCCCGCGCCAGCAGAACCAGCGCATCGGCCTCCTCGGGCTCGGCGTCGGCACCGTCACCGCCTACGGCAAGCCCGGCGACTACATCCGCATCTACGAGATCGATCCCAACGTGAAGGACGTCGCCGAGAAGCCGTTTTCGTATGTCGCGCGCAGCGACGCGAAGATCGACATCGTGATGGGCGACGGCCGGCTCTCGATGGAGAAGGAGGCGTCGCAGAACTTCGACTTCCTGATCATGGACGCCTTCAGCAGCGACGCGGTGCCGGTGCACCTGCTCACGCGCGAGGCCTTCGCGATCTACCAGCGGCACCTGAAGCCGGATGGCGCCATCCTCGTCAACATCTCCAACCGCTACCTCGATCTGCGGCCCGTAATCGAGAACGCCGCGCGCGCGATCGGTTTCCAGTCGCATCACATCAACAGCGAGGACGGCGGCGACTACGAGGAGGACGGCGGCTGGTGGCTGTATTCCTCCACGTGGATGATCCTCAGCCGGAACCAGGAGTTCATGGACCGGCCGGCGCTCCGCAATGTCGCGAGCCCGGCGATGACGACGCCCAACGACATTCCGCTCTGGACGGACGACTATACGAGCATGTTCCGGGTCCTGCAGTAGGCGCGCGTTCGAACGGGCGCGCCGGGCCGCTCACGGATGGGAGCGTGGGGTTTCACTCGAGGAGCCGTCGAAAGGCCTCGGGGGTGAGGTGGGCGAAACGCGAGATCGCGTTCGGGCGGAGACGACCGTGGCGGTCGAGCAGGATGTAAGCGGGAAAGCCGGCGGCGCCGAAGAACGTCATGAGGGCGTCGACTTGCCGATCTTCCAGCAGGACGTGGGTGCCGGAGAGCCGGAGATCGGCGATGGTGCGGCGCCAGGGCGTGGCGGTGGTGCGGGAGCCGAGATAGATGAATTCGACGGGTTCGTCTTTGACGACGGCGTGGAGTCTTTCGCTGTGGGGCAGATCGGTGAGGCAGGGCGTGCACCACGGTCCCCAGAAATCGAGGACGAGGGCACGACCGGGAAACGCGCGCGTGAGACGGGCGAGGATTTCCGGGCCGCTGAGATCGGGCCAGTGGAACAACGCGGCGCCGGTGGGAAGGGTGGCGAGGGGCGACCCCAGCGATTGCGGCGCCGGCGCAGTGGGCGTGGTGTCGGCGAGGGTGGAGTTGATGGCATCGACCCGGCGGTCGGTGGCGAGGCGATCGGCTTCGAGGTAGGCGCGGATCCACGGCTGGGGGGAGCGCTGGAGCAGCGTGGCGATGACGGGCTGGGCGGCGTCGACGGTCTTGGGGACGAAATAGAGCAGCGCGATCTCGAGCTTGGCGGCGGGGAGGAGAGCGGCGCCGGCGGCGGCGGTCTTTTCAAGGAGCGTCGTGCTGGAGATCCGGGGGGCGGGGGCGGGAGTCGTGGGGTCGGGCGGGGTGGAGCCGTGCACGACGAGGAGGTAGGATTTGAGGGCGCGGAAGTAGGCGGTCTGGTCGTTGGTCACGGCGTAGGAGGCGTGGCGGGCGAGCGCGGGCCAGAGCGGGTCTTGGTCGAGGCGATGGCGCGTCGACGCGGCGGCGGTCAGCACGGTGGCATAGAAGACGGCGTCGAGCTCGTGGCGGAGAAACCAGCCGGCGGAGGACGGCGCGAACTCACGGAGCAGCGCGAGGGATTCGTCGTGGAGCGCGCGGAGGCGGGGGAGGCGTTCGGCAAAGCTGCCGTCGCGGGCGCGGGCGAGTTCGCCGAGGGCTTGGTCGATCTCGAGGCGGCGCGCGCGGTGAAAGGCGAAGGTGAAGCGGTTCACCTCGGAGTTGAGGGCACCGTCGGGGCCGGAGAACACATCGCCCGGCGTGGTGGTGGGAGTCGCGGGCGCGAGGTGCGCGGCATCGATCTCGAGGTGGAGGCCGCGGTGGAGAATGATCTCGAGATAGCCGAGCGGTTTCAGGCGCAGCCAGAGTTGTTGGAGGGGAAACGTGGCGGGCAGTTCGAAGCGAAACGTGTCGTCGGGCGCGAGAGTGGCAGTGAGCGGGAACTGGCCCGAGGCGCGCAGCGTGACGAGTGAGGCGGAGAGCGTGAGCTGGCGGCGCTGGTCGGCGGTGAGGTTGCGCAGGCGGCCGCTGAGCACGACGGGCGGGGCGGTCGGCGCGGCCCAATTGTTCATCCGCGCATCGTCGAGCGCGAAGAGGCCGGCGGGCACGTGCCACAGTGGAGGAGTGGCGGGAAGGGATTCGGCGGAGGGTTGAGCGGTGAGCGTCGGGAGGAGCGCGGTGGTGAGGAGGATGACGCGGAGGAGGGGGCGGAGAGGGCGAAGGTAACGCGGCATGCGGAAAGGGGGATGTGTGTTCAGGGGCGGGGTGGCAGGACGGGAACTTCGATGATGGTCGGGCGCGGCGGAGCAGCCGGTGGGCGCGGCTGGGGTGCTGGCGGGGAGGCGGGGGCCGGTGCGGGCGGCGCGATCGCATCGCGGCGATCCAGCTCGGTCCGCAGTTGCGCGTTTTCGCGACGGAGCGCCTGGATGAGTTCGGTCTGAGGTGGGGCGGAGGGCGGCACGTCGACCGCAGCGAGAGTGAACTCCACGGCGACGTAGAGGCCGGCGCCGAAGGCAACGATGCCACCGGCGGCGAAGGCGCCGGCGAGTTTCAAGCCGCTGGCGAGCGAGGCCTGCGCGGCGACGGTGCCGCTGTGGGCGATGGCGAGGGCGCGGCTGGTGAGGGTGGCGGCGAGTTCGGCCGGCGCGGCGACGAGGGTCTGGGTGGAGAGGGCGGTCGCGAGTGCGGCGGCGGTGGACGTGATGCCGCGGCGTGCGAGGGCCGAGTGGAGTTTGCCGAGGGCTCGCTCGGTGCGCATGCGCGCGGCGTCGGCGGAGAGGCGCAGCGCCGCGCCGACGTCGGCAAAGGGGCGTTGTTCGAGGTAGCGGAGAATGATCGCTGCGCGGTCGGTCTCCGCGAGGTCGTCGAGGGCGGCGTCGAGCAGGGGGCGAAGGGCGGGCCAATCGGGGCCGGAAGCAGGATGATCGAGGGCGGCGAGGGCGGCGGCGGTGTCTTCGCGGTGAGAGCGGCGGCGGGCGGAGAGCATGAGGTTGGCGGCGGCGTGGCGCGTCGCGGTATGGAGCCACGCGACGAGCAGCGGGTGGCGGGAGACATCGGCGGCCCGGCGGGCGAGCGAGGTGAACACCTGCTGGGTCACGTCGGCGGCGTGGTGGGCGTGGCCACCGGTGCGGCGGAGGGCCACGCGGTAGACGAAGTCGACGTGGCGGTGCACGACTTCGGCGAAGGCGAGGTCGGAGCCCTCCTGGGCGTAGCGGCGGAGCAGGGTGGAGTCGTCGGTCATGGACGTCGGTTCACAAAGGTTAACAGCGCGTAGAGCCCAAACCGAACGAGCGGGCGTCGGTTTCCGGGAAATTTCTTCGCGTGGCGCGACGGAGCGCGAGCGAAGAGGTGCGCGGAGTCGCATCGGGCGCTGGCGGGCGAACGTTCGCCCGACTTTTGGGGCGACGGCCGGATCGCGGCTTGGCGGCGCTCGAAAATGACGGCGAGGAAACTGGATCTGCCGCGCGAGGGCGCGCACCGCGTCCTCCGCGTTTCAAGCCCCTTTTCCGGGCAGAATGGACATCGCCCGGTCGGCAAGTTTTCTGCTTCTGAACTAGCAACGCATCGCCCCCTCTGGTCGTCTGGCGGGCGACCGCTGCCGCTTGGACCCGGTCCTTCTTCCTCTTTTCATGACACCTCCTCCCTCCCGTCGTCGCTGGTTTCTGTATGCTGCGGTCGCGCTGGTCTTTGCCGGTGGGGTGTGGTGGTTCGGATTTCACGCCGAGGCGCCGAAGCGGCCCACCAGCTTCTTCCGCTCGAAGGGCAGCAACTCCACGCCCGCCCCGGTCCGGGCCGTCCCCGCGAAGCAGCAGGATCTCTCGGTGCACCTGCGCGCCATCGGCACCGTCGTCCCGCTCAACACCGTCACCGTGCGCAGCCGCGTCGAGGGCCAGTTGCTGCGCGTCGCCTTCGAGGAGGGGCAGCAGGTCGAGCAGGGCCAGGTTCTCGCCGTCGTCGATCCGCTGCCGTATCAGATCAAGCTCTCGCAGGTCGAGGGTCAGCTCCGGCAGAACGAGTCGCTGCTGCGCACGGCGCGGAGCGATCTCGAGCGCTTCAAACAACTCAACGCCCAGGGCCTCGTCACCCAGCAGCAGCTCGAGGCGCAGCAGGCGCTCGTCGCCGAGCGCGAAGCTTCGCTCTCCGCCGATCAGGCGATGGTCGACGATGCCCGCCGTCAGCTCGCCTACACGAAAATCGAGGCGCCGATCTCCGGCCGCCTCGGCCTGCGGCAGGTCGACGCCGGCAATCTCGTGCGCCCCAACGACGCGGGCGGCCTCGTCGTGATCACGCAGACGCGCCCGGTCACGGTCTCGTTCACCATTCCGGAAATCGATCTCCAGAAAGTCCTCGTCCCGATGCGCGCCGGCGAGGTCCTGCCGGTCGAAGCGTGGGATCGCGGCGAACAGATCGTCCTCGCCAGGGGTGTCCTCAAGACGGTCGACAACCAGATCGATCTCGCGACGGGCACGCTGCGGTTGAAGGCGGAGTTCGCCAACACGGACGAGAAGCTCTTCCCGAATCAGTTCGTGAACGTCCGCATGCGCGTCCGCACGCTCAAGGACGCGATCGTCGTCCCCGCCGCCGCGGTCCAGTTCGGCTCGCGCGGCACCTACGTCTACCTCGTCAACGAGCAGAGCCAGGCCACCGTGCGCGACGTCGTGCTCGGGCCGTCGGAAAGCGGCCTGCAGGCCATCGTCAAGGGCCTCGCGCCGGGCGAGAAAGTCGTGCTCGAGGGCATGGATCGCCTCCGCGAAGGCCGCACGGTGTTTGCGGTGCCCGAGGACGGCGTGAAAATGCCTGCGTCCGATCCGAACGCGAAGAAGGGCGGCGATCCGTCGAAGAAAGGTGGCGGCGAAGGCGGCGGCAAGAAGCGCAAGCAGTCGTCGTAAGCTGCCCGTTGCCGCATGAATCCGTCCCGTATCTTCATCCTCCGTCCGGTCGCGACCGCCCTGCTGATGGTCGCACTGCTGCTGTCGGGGATCATGGCCTACCGGCTCCTGCCGGTCTCGGCGCTGCCGCAGGTGGACTTCCCCACCATCCAGATCTTCACGTTCTATCCCGGCGCGAGCCCCTCGGTCACCGCCAGCTCGATCACCGCGCCCCTCGAGCGGCGCTTCGGGCAGATCCCCGGCATCAACCAGATGTCGTCCACCAGCTCGGCCGGCGCCTCGGTGATCACGCTGCAGTTCTCCCTCGATCTCTCGCTCGCCGTCGCGGAGCAGGAAGTGCAGGCCGCGATCAACGCCGCCGACAACCTCCTGCCCAACGATCTCCCGGCGCCGCCGATCTACCGCAAGGTCAACCCGGCCGACACCCCGATCCTCACCCTCGCCGTCACCTCGGGCAGCCTGCCGCTGCCGCGCGTGCATGACTTGGTGGATACGCGGGTCGCGCAGAAGCTCGCGCAGATCCCCGGCGTCGGCATGGTCAGCCTCGCCGGCGGCCAGCGGCCCGCCGTGCGCGTGCAGGTCAACCCCGGCGAGCTCGCCGCGCGCGGCCTCAACCTCGCCGACGTGCGCTCCGCCATCGGCGCCGCCAGCGTCAACGGCCCGAAGGGCAGCTTCGACGGCCCCGTCCGCACCATCCTGATGGACGCGAACGACCAGCTCCGCTCGGTCGAGGAATACCGCAACCTGATCATCGCCTGGCGCGACGGCGCGCCGCTCCGGCTCGGCGATGTCGCCCGGATCGAGAACGCCGCCGAGGACCGCCGCCTCGCCGCCTGGGCCGACCGCCTCCCCGCGGTGCTGATCAACATCCAGCGCCAGCCCGGCGCCAACGTCATCGACGTCGTCGACCGCGTGCAGGCCCTCCTGCCGCAGCTCACCGCCAGCCTGCCGGCCTCGGTCGACATGGTGGTGCTCACCGATCGCACGCAGAGCATCCGCGCCTCGGTGAAATCGGTGCAGCACGAGCTGATCTTCGCCGTGCTGCTCGTCGTGCTGGTCACGTTTCTCTTCCTGCGCAATTTCGCCGCCACGATCATCCCGAGCATCGCCGTGCCGCTCTCGCTCGTCGGCACGTTCGGCGTGATGCACCTGATGGGCTTCTCGCTGAACATCCTCACGCTGATGGCGCTGACGATCGCGACGGGCTTCGTCGTCGACGACGCGATCGTGATGCTCGAGAACATCGCGCGCTATCGCGAGGAGGGGCTCTCGCCGATGGAGGCCGCGCTCAAGGGCGCCGCGCAGATCGGGTTCACGCTCGTGTCCCTGACCGTCTCGCTCATCGCCGTGCTGATCCCGCTGCTCTTCATGGGCGAGGTCGTGGGCCGGCTGTTTCACGAGTTCGCCATCACGCTCGCCGTCTCAATCCTGATCTCGCTCGTCGTCTCGCTCACGCTCACGCCGATGATGTGCGCGCGCATGCTCTCCGCGCCGCAGAAGCACGGGCACGGGAAACCCGATTTCCTCGACGCCGTGATCGCCCGCTACGGTATCTGGCTCGACTGGGTGCTGGAACACCAGCGGCTCACGCTGCTGGTGACGGTCGGCACGCTGGCGTTGACCGCCGGGCTCTATCTGATCGTGCCGAAGGGCTTCTTCCCGCTGCAGGACAGCGGCGCGCTGCAGGCCGTGACCGAGGCGCCGCAGTCCGTGTCGTTCACCGCGATGGCGGAGCGGCAGCAGGCGCTCGCGCAGAAGATCCTCGAGGACCCCGCGGTCGCGAGCCTGTCGTCGTTCATCGGCGTCGACGGCACCAACGCCACGCTCAACAGCGGGCGCATGCTGATCAACCTGAAGCCGCACGGCGAACGGAAGGACTCCGCGCTCAAGGTCATCGACCGGCTGCGCACGCGCGCGCTGGAGGTGACGGGCATCGCGCTTTTTCTCCAGCCGGTGCAGGAACTCACGATCGAGGATCGCGTGAGCCGCACGCAGTTCCAGTTCACGCTGACCTGTCCCGACGAGGAGCTGCTCACCGACTGGCTGCCCACGCTGCTCGGCCGGCTGCAGGAGCTGCCGCAGCTCGCGGATGTCGCGAGCGATCTTCAGAATCAGGGACTGCAGGCGTATCTCGAGATCGACCGCGAGGCCGCGAGCCGGCTCGGCGTGACGGTGGCGGACATCGACGAGGCGCTCTACAGCGCGTTTGGCCAGCGGCAGATTTCCACGCTCTTCACGCAGGCGAGCCAGTATCGCGTCGTGCTCGAGGTCGATCCGCGCCTGGCGGCGGGGCCGGAGGCATTGACGACTGTTTTCGTGCGCACGCGCGGCGGCCGGCCCGTGCCGCTCTCCAGCATCGCGCGCGTGAGCGAGCGGCCGGCGACGCTGCTGATCAACCACGTGGCGCAGTTCCCGGCGGTCACCGTTTCCTTCAACCTCGGCGCGGGCGCCTCGCTCGGCGACGCGGTCTCCGCGATCGAGCAGACGGCGCGCGAGGTGCAGGTGCCGGCGGCGATCGAGATGCGTTTCCAGGGCGCCGCGCACGCGTTCCGCTCCTCGCTCTCGAGCACGCTCTTCCTCGTCCTCGCGGCGGTCGTGACGATGTATATCGTGCTCGGCATTCTCTACGAGAGCGCGATCCATCCGATCACGATTCTCTCCACGCTCCCGTCGGCGACCGTGGGCGCGCTGCTCGCGCTGTGGATCACCGGACAGCCGCTCGATATGATCGCGATCATCGGCATCATCCTGCTGATCGGCCTCGTGAAGAAGAACGGCATCATGATGGTCGACTTCGCGCTCGATGCCTCGCGGCGGCAGAAGCTCTCGCCGCGCGAGGCGATCAAGCAGGCGGCGCTCCTGCGCTTCCGACCCATCCTGATGACCACGCTGGCGGCGCTCTTCGGCGCACTGCCGCTGATGCTCTCCAGCGGGTCCGGCGCCGAGCTGCGGCAGCCGCTGGGCCTCGTGATGGTCGGTGGCCTGCTGGTGAGCCAGGTGCTCACGCTGTTCACGACGCCGGTCGTGTATCTGTTCTTCGATCGCCTCGGCCAGAAGGCCAAGGAACGCCGCGCGCAGGCGCAGGCGCAGGCCGCCGCCGCGGGAAAACTCAAACCGGCAAAGGCATGAAGCGCTCGCGACGACACGGCGACTTGGCAGGGCGAACCGTTCTCGGTGAGTCGTCGCGCGACGGCTCGGCGGGACGCCTCGCCCCACCCGAATGCCGAAAAGAGGTTTTCGCATGAACCTCTCGCGCCCCTTCGTCCGCCGGCCCGTGGCCAGCAGCATGATCGCCGTCGCGCTCGTGCTCGTCGGCGCGCTCGCCTACGGGCTGCTGCCGGTCTCACCGCTGCCGCAGGTGGATTTCCCGACGATCCGCGTGAGCGCGTCGCTGCCCGGCGCGAGTCCGGAGACGATGGCGGCGAGCGTCGCGGCGCCGCTCGAGCGGGCGTTCGGTGCGATCGCGGGCGTCACCGGCATCTCCTCCGACAGCCGGCAGGGCAACTCGAGCATCACCCTCGAATTCGCCCTCGATCGCGACATCAACTCGGCCGCGCGCGACGTGCAGGCCGCGATCAACGCCGCCCGCGGCCAGCTCCCCGCCGGCATGCCGGGCAACCCCACCTTCCGGAAATCCAACCCCGCCCAGGCGCCGATCATGGCGCTCGCGCTCAGCTCGCCGAATCTCGCGCCCGGCCGGCTCTACGATCTCGCCGCCACGATCCTCGCGCAGAAAATTTCCCAGATCAACGGCGTGGGCGAGGTCCAGCTCGGCGGCAGCTCGCTCCCCGCCGTGCGCGTGCAGCTCAACCCGCACGCGCTCGCGCACCACGGCATCGCGCTCGACGAGGTCCGGCGCGCGATCGGCGCCACCAACTCGCTGCGCCCGCGCGGCACCGTCGAGGACGGCGACCGCCAGTGGCAGGTCGAGATCAGCGGACAGCTCCGCAAGGCCGCCGAATACCTGCCGCTCGTGATCCGCTATCGCGACGGAGCGCCCGTGCGGCTCGGCGACGTCGCGAAGGTCACCGACTCCGTCGAGGACCGCTACAGCGCCGGTTTCCACAACGACCGCCCCGCCGTGACGCTGCAGATCAGCCGTCAGCCCGGCGCCAACATCATCGCGACGATCGATGCGATCAACGCGCAGCTCCCCGCGTTGCGCGCGCTCGTGCCGGAGGATGCCACGCTCGCGGTGGTGATGGACCGCTCGCCCGGCATCCGCGCGACGCTGCGGGAGTCGCAACGCACGCTCCTGATCGCGGCCGGGCTCGTGATGCTCGTGGTGTTCCTGTTTCTCGGCGACGCCCGCGCCGCGCTCATCCCCTGCATGGCGATCCCCGTGTCGATCATCGGCACCTTCGGGATCATGTATCTGTATGGCTTTTCGCTGAACAACCTCTCGCTGATGGCGCTGATCGTCGCGGCCGGCCTCGTGGTCGACGACGCGATCGTGGTGCTGGAAAACATCTCGCGCCACATCGAGCGCGGCCTCTCGCCGCTGCGGGCCGCGATGCGCGGCTCGGGCGAGGTCGGCTTCACGCTGCTCGCGATGAACCTCTCGCTCATGGCGGTGTTCGTCTCGATCCTCTTCATGGGCGGAATCGTGGAAAAACTCTTCCGCGAGTTTTCGATCACGCTCGTGGCCGCGATGTGCGTTTCCCTCGTGGTCTCGCTCACGCTGACGCCCAGCCTGTGCGCGCGCTGGCTCTCGAAGCGGCGCGAGGGCCCGCCCGGCTGGTTCCAGCGGCGGACGGAGGGTGCGTTCGAGAGCGTGAAGGCATTCTACGGACGCTCGCTGAACTGGGTGCTGCAGCACGCGACGCTGATGCTGATCGTCTTCATCGGCACGGTCGCACTGAACATCTCGCTCTACGTCAAGATCCCGAAGGGCTTCCTGCCGTCGCAGGACACCGGGCAGCTCTTCGGCTTCGCGCGCGGCGACGACGCGTTCTCGTATCAGGTCATGCAGCCGAAGATCGAAATCTTCCGGAAGCAGATCCTGGCCGATCCCGCGGTGCAGGATGTGATCGGCAGCTCCGGCGGATCGTCCGGCATGAGCAACTCGCGCCTGATGATCCGGCTGAAGCCGCTCGCGGAGCGCAAGGTGTCGGCGACCGAGGTGACGGCGCGCCTGCGCGCGGGCACGCCGGCGGTGGCGGGCGGGCAGCTCTACACCTTCGTCGCGCAGGACCTCGACTCGCCGCGCATCTCGGACTCGGGTTCGTATGATCTTTCACTCATGGGCGCTGACCTGGCCCAACTGCGGCAGTGGGCGCCGAAGGTCTCGGTGGCGTTGCAGGATGTGCCGGAGCTGGTCGACGTGGAAACGGTGAGCGACGGCGGCACGCAGCAGGTGAAGCTGCAGGTCGATCGCGAGGCCGCGCGGCGGCTCGGCGTCGACATGCAGATGATCACGCAGGTGCTCAACAGTTCGTTCAGCCAGCGGCAGATCGCGACGCTCTACGATCGGTTGAACCAGTATCGCGTGATCATGGAGCTGGAGCCGCAATACACCTCCGATCCATCGGTGCTCGAGCAGGTGCAGGTGATCGCCTCCGACGGGAGCCGCGTGCCGCTGTCGGCGTTCACGCGCTACGACTACTCCGTGGTCGACGACCGCGTGCGCCACCGCAGCCAGTTCGCCGCGGCGAACATCGGGTTCGGCCTCGCGGAAGGCGTTTCCCTCGAGCAGGCGCTCGTCGCGATCGATCAGGCGATGGCGCGCATCATGTTGCCGACCGACATCCAGGTGAAGCTCGGCGGCTCGATGCAGTCCTTCCAGCGCAGCCTGCAGGCGCAGCCGCTGCTGATCCTCGGCGTGCTCGTGGCCGTGTATCTCGTGCTCGGCGTCCTCTACGAAAGCCTCGTGCATCCGCTCACGATCCTGTCGACGCTGCCGTCGGCCGGGCTCGGCGCGCTCCTCGCACTGCGGCTGACCGACACCGAGTTCTCGCTCATCGCGCTGCTCGGGCTGTTCCTGCTCATCGGCATCGTGATGAAGAACGCGATCCTGATGATCGACTTCGCGATCGCCACGGAGCGGCAGAACAACCTCTCGACGCGTGACGCGATCTTCGAGGCGGCGTCGCTGCGGCTGCGGCCGATCCTGATGACGAATTTCGCGGCGCTGCTCGGCGCGCTGCCGCTCGTGCTGGCGTCGGGCGAGGGTGTCGAGATGCGTCGCCCGCTCGGGCTCGCCATCGTCGGCGGGCTGGCGGTGAGCCAGTTGCTGACGCTCTACACGGTGCCGGTGGTCTACCTCTGGCTCGATCGCGTGCGGCTGAAGTTCAAGCGCGAGCGGCCAGGGCCGGCGCTGGCCGTCGAGCCGTCGCGCGGCTGACGCGACCCTCTGGCCGGCCGGCCGGCAAGCGGCGGGCCGACCTGCCGCGAGTGCCGCTGCGAGATCGACCCGGTCGATTTTGCGCGGGAGCCTCTCATACCAACGGCTGGTGAGAATTTGACTACAGGTAGCGGCGGTCGTCCCTGACCGCCACCTCAAGCGATGGCCGTCGGGACGACGGCCGCTACCACCGGAAAAGTCCGAATCTCAACAGACACCGGTATCAATCCGATCGGCGCGTGGCGGACGACTTTCGTTTTCGCGACCGGTTCGAGCAGGCCGTGATTGGCCAGCCGTTTCGTTCGAAGTCGCCGCGACGGTGGCGTCGGTCGCAGCGCCGCCGGCGGGACGCAAGGCGGCCGACTACCGGAATCCCGGTAGTCGCGGCCATGGTGTCCGCGGCGGGAGTGTTTTCCATCACGTCTGCCCAGCCGGTCCCGGTCGCGAACGTCCAGTAACCATGGAGGACGCCGCGGCCGGGACCCGGCCGGGCCCCGAGGCGGGCGCGGACCGAAAAGGCGCGATTGCCACGAGCGGCCGGCGGCCACCAGTGTGGCGCGATGCCCTCCCTTGCCTTTGCCCCCGTGTGCGGCGCGTGCGCGCTCCTGTTGCTGGCGGTGAGCTCCTGCCGCAAGGCGGAGACGCCCGCCGCCGCCGCTCCGGCGGAAAAGTCCGCGGCGCCGGCCGCCACGAAGGCGCCGGCCGCCGTGCCGGAAGCGGTGCGCAAGCTGCTCGGCAAATGGGTGCGCGCCGACGGCGGCTACGTGCTCGAGCTCAAGGGCGCCGATCTCAGCGGCGTGATGCAGGCGGGTTATTTCAACCCGAAGTCGATCAATGTCTCGCGGGCCGTCTGGATGCAGGGCGGCGCCGGGCTGCAGGTCGCGGTGGAACTGAACGACGTCGGCTATCCCGGTGCGACGTATCTGCTGACCTATGACGCGCAGGCCGACAAGTTCACCGGCCAATACACCCAGCCGCAGATGCAGCAGACCTTCGACATCGAGTTCGTGCGGCAGTCGAAGCCGTAGGGCGGGCAGCCTGGTGTCGCCCGGCGCGTGAGCGCGGGGATTCCCGGCGGACGCGCGATCCCTGAGCTCACGCTCAGGGCGACGGCGGCGGGGGTGGTGCGCGGCGTCGTTGGAGCAGGTCCAGCATCGCGCGGTCGAGCTTGTGGCCGTGCCAGTCCTCGTAGGTGACGTCGGGGCGCCCACTGTCGAGGATGCCGAAGCTGCCGCGGAAATTCCACAGCGCCCAGACGAAGCCCGCGGCGTCCCATTGCTCCAGCCAGGACTGCATCCACGCGAGGGCGACGGGGTGCGGGGTCCGATTGTAGCAGCCCCATTCGCCGACGAATACGCTCTCACCCTGCGCGGCGATCGCCCGCCACGGCTTGAGGTAGTCCACGAGGGCCTGGTTCGGATCGGTGCCGGCGGGCGCGAGCACGCGACCCTGCGGCGTGACGGGGTGAACGGCCTGGCGCCGTCCCCACGTGGGATCGGCGCGGCTGCTGCGGCGATCGCTGCCCGGCGGTTGCACGCTGATTTCGGAGAAGCGGATCCAGTCGCCGTCGACGTTTTCGATCGCGATCTCCTTTGCCGCGGAGGTCAGAAGAAAGGTGTAGCGCAGCTCCGCCGCCGGCGCGTGGTAGGTCCAGGGCCCGTCGGACTTCACCGGCTTCCAGTCGGCCGGCTGCGTCTTCGGGTCGAACACCGCTTCGCGCGCGATCTGGCCGTCGACGCGCGCCACCACTTTCGCGCGGCTCGAGAGCTGCACGAACGTCAGCGTGATCTCCGTCGCCGAGGCGAACTCGCCGCGGAGCACCAGCGGTGACTTGAGTTCCGGCTTGGCCGGACCGTAGAGGTGGCCGGTGATCCCGGTCGGCGGCCAGACGGGGTCCGGCCACGTGTCGGAGCCCTTCATCCAGCTCGCGCGGAAGTGCGAAATGGACGACGGGTGATAGCCGCGGGTGGCCTGGATCACGTTGGCATGGCGCAGGAATTCGGCGGCGGGGGCGCTCCCGACGTTGTTGCCGTCGACGATCACCGGACGCCGTGGATCGACCGCGTGGATCGCGGCGATACCGAGTTCGCACACGCGCAGGAACGTCTCGCGGGTGTTGCGCGTTGGCTCGTTCAGCAGATTGAAACTGAGCCGCGCGGGCGGGATTTCGCGATAGCGGCGGGCGAACATCGCCCAGTGCGCCGCGAAGGCGGCCTGCGCGGTGGCGTCGGTCCAGAGATCCTTCGGCTCGGCGGGCGGATTGATGCAGAAGCCCGGCGCGCGGTGCAGGTTCAGGGTGACGTGGATGCCGTGTTTCGCGCCGAACGCGATCGCCTGATCGATTTCCTGCAGGGCGCTCTCCTTGAACTTCAGCCAGTCGCCCGGCTCCGTGTAGCAGCGGTAGTCCATCGGCAGCCGCACGTAGTTGAAGCCCAGCTCCGCGATCCATTTGAAGTCATCCTCCTTGAACGGCGCGTTGCCGCGGAGCGTGAATTTCTCGAGCAGGTTGAAGCCGCGCCAGCGCGATGGGTCGACGCCGTCGGACGCGGGCGTGTCGGCGGCCGCGACGGAGACGGGCATGGTGGCGAGGGCGGCGAGGAGCAGGAGTGCGAGCGGCGGAGTCTTCACGGCAGGGAGCGAACGCGTCAGTTTACGAGGGCCGCTGCGCGGCGGCTGCGCATCTGCTGGCATTGTCGTGGCGGGGATTGTCGCGGGTAGCGAGGAGCAGCCTGCCCGTCCTTCTGGCGAACCTCCGCCGCGGGTCGAACCGCGGACGAGCGAGCCGCTCGTCCCTACCTTGGTGCAGCAGCCTCACGCCGCGCGCGTTGACTCGCGCGGGTTCGCGGCAATCCTCGCGGGCCACGCTTCTCCCCATGAAACTCCCCCGTCTCTGTCTTGCCCTCGTCACCGCCTGCCTCGCGGCGCTGACTGTCTCCGCGGCTGCGGACTCCCGCGTCTACGAACTGCGCACCTACACCGCCACGCCGGGCAAGCTGCCGGAATTGCAGGCGCGGTTCCGCGACCACACGCTGAAGCTCTTTGAGAAGCACGGCATGAAGAATGTCGGTTACTGGGTGCCGGCGGATGCCAAGGACGGCAAAGAGGACAAGCTCATCTACCTGCTCGAGCACAAGAGCCGCGAGGCGGCCGCCGCGTCGTGGAAGGCCTTCATCGCCGATGCGGCCTGGAAGGAAGTGGCGAAGAAGACCGAGGCGAACGGGAAGATCGTCGCCAAGATTGACGCGGTTTACCTCACGCCGACGGATTACTCCAAGGCGATGGACGCGGGCAACGGCAAGGGTCCGGCGCGGGTGTTCGAGCTCCGCACCTACACGGCGCCCGAAGGCAAATTGGGCGCGCTCGATGCGCGTTTCCGCAATCACACCCTCGGGCTGTTTGCGAAACACGGGATCACCAATCTCGGCTATTTCCATCCGACGGATGCCGATAAGGGTGCGGCGAACACGCTGATCTACTTCCTGGCCTATCCGAGCCGCGAAGCGGCGGCCGCTTCATGGAAGAAATTCCGCGAAGATCCCAACTGGACCAAGGTGGTGACAGAGTCGCAGAAAGACGGCAAACTCACCGCGAAATCCCCGGACTCGGTGTATCTCACCCCGGCCGATTATTCGCCGATCAAGTAAGGCGGAGGTTCTCTGCGGGTCCTGTAGCCCGGCGCGTGAGCGCTGAGGTTTTCCGGCTACGGCCGACGTGCGCGGTCCCACCGCTCACGCGGCGGGCTAGAGCGTTCTTCCCCGAGTGGCGGCGCGCTACGGTCGCGCGGCGGGTCCCACGTCCTTGGGCGTCAGAATCCGCAGGGCGGCGCTGACCTCGGCCGGGCTGGGGAGCTTGGGCGCGACCGGCTCGGTCTGAGCCGCCGCCTCGGCCGGGCGCAGCAGGCCGTCGGTTCCGCGCGCCAGCCGTGGATCGGTTTCCGTGAAACCCGTCGCGGGGAGATCGCCGGCGCCGGCGGTCTTCCAGAGGAGGTTGCCGCGCCAGATCGCGCCGGCGTTCGGCCCCTCGATCTTCGCGGCGGTGCCGCCGCCCTGCAGGAGGTTGCGGGCGAAGGTCGTGTTCGTGGCACCGAGCGCGATGGGCGTGCGGCGGCTCATGGCGTAGTGGACGCGGTTGTCGACCAGCGTATTGAAATGGATGACACAGCCGTCCGGCCGGTCGTGGCTGGTCAGCGGCGCGCCGTCGGCGACCTCCGCGCCGCCGTTGCCGAGGTTGATCCCGAGGGTGTTGCCCTCGAAATAGTTTCCGAACACCTGGTGCCGGTCGCCGAAGATGCGCAACCCGTCGGTGTGCTTGAAGACGTTGCCGTAGACGACGCAGTCGTTGCCGTGGCGCAGCGTGAGCTGGGCGCCAGGGCTGTCGACGAGGGTGTTGTAGCGGTAGGTGTTGCCGCCGGATTTGTTCGAGATGAGTTCGTTCTCGCCGTTGCAGCGGACGAAGAGGTTGTGCTCCACGATGCCGCCGCCCGTCGACATGCTCAGGCCGCTGAGGCCGAAGCGGATGGTCTCGGCGCCGTTGCCGCCGGCGTTGGCGAAGTCGTGAAAGTAGTTGTGATGGATCCACAGCCCGCGCGCGACCTGCGGCGCCGTGCCGTTGACGTCGATCATGTTGCCGAGGGTCTGCTTGTCGCGAAACTCGTTGTAGTCGATCTGCGCGTGATCGCCGGTGATCGAGAGATACGGCCCCGCGCCGGTGCAGCGAAACGTATTGCGCGTGAAGCGCACGTGACTCGTGCCGGCGCCGATCCGGATGCGGCCCGATTGATGCGTGAAGGTGAAGCCGTCGATCACGACGTGGGCGGCGGGCGCGGCGATTTGGAAGCCGTGCGTGCCGGCGATCTCCACGGCGCCGACGCTCTCGGCGGCGATGGTGAGGGGGCGGCCGGCGGCGCCGGCGCGCTGCACGGTGAGCGGCGCAGTCGTGGTGTAGAGGCCGCGCTTCACCGTGATCGTGTCGCCCGGGCCGGCGGCGGCGAGCGCGGCCTGCAGGGTGGCGAGGCTGTCGACGGAGTGTGTGGCCGCTCGTGCGACCGCCGGAGGCACCAGGGCGAGCAGGAAGAGGAGGCGGAGGCTCGGAGGTAAACGCATGGGAGTGCAGGCAAGGCCGGCGATGCGCGCGGGCACGGCAAGGGTGTTGCGCGTTTAGTCGTTAAGCGGCGGGCGTCGCGAACGTATTCAGGGTTCGCACACGACCTCGGCCAGACGGAGCACGTCGCGGGGTTTGCACAGGATGCAATCGACGGCGAGGGCGCGGAACGCGTTCTCCTCGGCGGCGGTGAGGCGGCAGCTCTGGATGATGATTTTTCCGGCATACCCGCTGGCGCGCAGTTTCCCGGCCAGCTCGAGGCCGGTCACTCCCGGCATCTGGTGATCCGTGACGACGACGTCGAAATGGCGCGGGTCCTCGGCGATGCGATCCCAAGCCTGCTGGCCGTTGCTGACGCATTCGACGACGTGGCCGGAGCGTTCGAGCAGCCGCTTCACGAGTTCGCCGATTTGTTCATGGTCGTCGGCGCAGAGGACGTGCCTGCCGTGTGCGGGCTCGAGAGAAAGAAAGTGCCACGCGGCCATAGTCCGGAAGTTGCCCAGCGTGCAGAAAGGCCCGCCGTAATCGCGTCAATTGTTGCGGGGGAAAGTCCTCACCCTGGGCCGGCCGCGCCGAGGCGTGCTTCTCCGTCTTTCCTTCCGCCGGCGATTCGCTATGCCGTCCCACCGTGACCGTGTCTGGCGCATTCCTCCGGCTTTTGGTGGCGACTCTGGCCCTGCTCGCGTTCGCACGCGCCCAGGAGTCCGCGGTCGTGCCGGACTCGCCGGCGCCGCCGGTGCGGGAGGCGCCGCGACCGGTGGTCACGCCACTGGAGCTGCAGGTGGAGCTGCACCGTCGCGGGTTCTCGTGCGGCTCGATCGATGGCGTGCCGGGCGCCCAGACGGAGGCCGCGCTGCGGGCTTTCCAGCGGGGAGCCGGTATCCGCGACTCGGGCGTGCTCGACGCCCCGACGCGCGCGCTGCTCCAGATCTCGTTTCCGGCGCTGGACCAGCACCTCGTCACGCCCGACGACTTTGCCGACCTGGCGCCCGTGCCGACGACGTGGCTGGGAAAATCCGAGCGCTCCACCCTTGGCCACGCCACGGTGCTCGAGCGGCTGGCCGAGCGCTACCGGACCAGCCCGAAGTTCATGCAGCGGATCAATCCTGCGGTGGACTGGGAAACGCTGGCGCCCGGGGCCGTGGTCGCGGTCCCCGGGGTGGAGCAGGCCCTGGTGCTGCGGCGGCCGGCGCAGTTGGTGATCCGGCTCGAGGCGCGCGAACTCGAGGTCGTCGATGCCGACGGGCGCGTGATCGCGCATTTTCCGGTGAGCATCGCACGCAAGGCCGAGAAGCGTCCGCTCGGCGATCTGCGCGTGACCGTCGTCGTGCGCGAGCCCAACTACACGTTTGATCCGGAGGTCTTCAGCGAGTCGGCGGAGGCGCGCGAGCTCGGCCGCCGGCTCATCATCCCGCCGGGCCCCAACAACCCCGTGGGCCGCGCCTGGATCGGGCTCGACCTGCCCGGCTACGGCATCCATGGCACGCCCGATCCCGAGAAGGTCGGGCGCACCGAGTCGCACGGCTGCTTTCGCCTCGCGAACTGGGATGCGCTCACGCTTCTCGACTTGGTGCGCGTGGGGATGACGGTCGTGGTGGAGCCGTGACGGGTGGAAATCTGTGTTTGTAGAGCCGGTGCTCGCCGCCGAGCCGCCACGCGCGCGAATGTATCATTCGCGACGGCACGCTGACAAGCGGCGGCCCTACCGCCGCGCGGAAGAGTCGGCTACTCCGCGACGCACCACGCCATCCGCTGCGCGAAATCCGCCTGAAACGCCGGTCGCCAGCGGCTGACCGTCTCGCGTGGATCGAAGGTATCGGTTGCGGCCAGATCGCGATACCAGCCGTCATCGCTTTTCCGATACTGTCCGCCCCAGCCGGGCTTGGCCGGATCGCGGGGATCGTTGCCGCCACGCGGCAGGAAGAAAAACCACGACGGCGTGTCGCCCTCCTTCAGGCAGGCGTGGGGATTCGGCGCCGTCCACGTCTTCGTCGGGTAGAGTTCGCCGAGCGGACCCTTGCTGCGGATGTTCTGTTCGATCCACGCGCGGCTGGTGAGCGACTCGTCGCCGCCGAGATACATGCCGCGATAGGTGGCCTTCCGTCGATCCGCGCCGGCGGGCGGACGGGCGAGCACGTAATACATCCCGGGAAACTCGCCGTGCATCCAGTCCGCGATCTTGTCCTGATCGCCGATGTCGTAGACGCGCAGCCGCTGGACGAACGCCGCGAAACCTGCCGCGCCGCGATCCTGCCGCACGCGCCACAGCGCCTGCGCGAGATCGGTCTGCCCGCCCCAGATCGTGATGTGGAGCGGGCGCTCGACGGAGCCGGCATCGACGCGCGCGATGATCCAGCGCGAGCCCTCGGTATCGAAGCGCTCGCCGATGGCGGCGAGGCCGCGCTGCGGGTTGCCGGTTTTGATCGTGCGCAACAGGTCCACGGTCGCGGGCCAGCCCTTGGCATGTTTCGCGAGCTGGGGCCGCACCTGACCGTAGGCGGTCACGATCTCGCGGATCAGCTCGGGCTTGGTGATGGCGACCTTGAGTTCACCCGGCGTGCCGGCGGCGCTGGCGACGAGGCCCTCGATCTCGAATTCGTTCGCATAGACCATCAGCCGGATGAGCGACTGGGTGTCGTCGGGATCGCCGCCGATGTCGGTCAAGACGAGCAGCCGCGGCCGATCGGCGGCGAGCAGGGACGAGACGAAGACGGCGAACGTGAGCAGCAGGCGGCGCATGGGGTGGTGAAGGGGCGAAAATTTCGCTCCCAATTGGCGAACATCGCAACCTAGTTTGTGGCGATGCCCCCGCCGTCGATCCGCACTCCGGACCGGAAAGTCGAAGTCGCCTGGTTTTCCGCCCTCTGCAACGAGGACTGCGAATACCTCGGCGTGAACGAGGGGCCGCTGCGCAGCAGCTTCGCGCACTGCAGCGCCCTCGTGCGCCAGGCCGACGCGCGGGGCTACCAGAACATCCTCCTCCCGTCGGGCTGGGTGCCGGGCCAGGACGCGATGACCTTCGCGGCCGCGATGGCGGTGCAGACCCAGCAGATCAACCAGCTCGTGGCGCTGCGGATGGGCGAGGTGTGGCCGCCGATGCTCGCGCGCGCGATTGCCACGGTGGACCACCTCGCGCAGGGCCGGCTGGCGTTGAACATCATCTCGTCGGACCTGCCCGGCCTGAAGGAGTCGAACGAGGAGCGCTACGCGCGCAGCAGCGAGATCATCCAGATTCTGCAAAAACTCTGGGCCACCGACGGCCCGCTCGAGTGG
>CAZENI010000074.1:17489-22524 GCA_964513055.1 uncultured Opitutus sp. | reverse complement strand
ACGCGGTCGGCGCCCGTCGCCGGATCGGCGAGGAAGATCTGGTAGAGGACGTTGGGGTCGAAGTTGTATTTGTTCGGTCCCACGCCCGGCTCCTGGTGCGGATAGACGGCGAGGCCGACATCGAGGTATTTCACGCCGTTGCGCACGACGACGAACGCATAGACGTCGGTCGTGTTCGCGGCGTGATCGAGCGTGATGAGCGGGGCGTCCATGTGACTGGAGGCCCGGGCCGGCGCGGCGGCCAGCGAGACGGCGAGCCCGAGCGCGAGGAGGCGCGCGGCGGGATGGATTCGGTGTTTCGATTTCATGGTTTGGTTTTGGTGACTGTGCGGGAAAATTCCGCGGAAATCCGATCGAGCCGCGCGCGTTCCGAGGGTGTGAGCGTGCCGGCCGCCGCGCGCGCCGCGGGCAGGAATGCGGCGGCCTCGTCGCGCCGGCCGGCCCGGCCCGCGATCTCGGCCGCATGCAGGAACAGGCGCGCGTCGCGCGTCCCCTCCGCGAGCGCCGCGCGCATCGCCCGGCCCGCTTCTTCGAGTTCGCCCGCGGCCGCCAGCGCCCACGCCAGCGCATCGTGCGAAGACACATCCTGCCGCTCCGCGAGTTCCGCCCGCGCCAGCCGCACCGCCGTCGCCGGCTCCACGCCGCACGTGGCGAGATAGACCGCATAGGTCCGGGGGTCGCTTACCGCGCCCCGGGCGCGCAGCGCCGCCTCGACCGGCTCCGCCTCTGCGGCCCGGCCCGCCGCGCGCAGCACATCCGCGAGCCACCACTGGTATTCTGGAAGTGGATTCAGGGCGGCGGCGCGCCCGAGATCCACGACGGCCGCTTCCAGCTCGCCGCGGGCAACGAGCGCGCGTCCCCGGGCCAGCAGCGCCGGCGCGAAGTCCGCCACCCGGCGGTTCCCGTCCTCGGCGAGCGCCAGCGCCCGCGTCGGATCGCCCGCCTGCAGGGCGAACCCCGACAGCCGCGCCAGCGTCCACGCAACCGCTTCCGCATCGCCCGCGCCGATCGCGCGCGCCGCCCGCTCCATCGCCGTCTGCGCGCCCGCGAGGTCGCCCTTGAGCCAGCGCACGTGCGCGATGCGCGTGTCGGCCTCCGCCCCGGGCTTCAGCTCGGCGAGCCGCTGCAGCGCCGCGATCGCCTCCGGTAGCCGCCCCTGCTCCACACGCACGTCGCTCAGCAGTGCGTAACCGGCCGGCGTGGGCGTGGCCGCGAGCAAGCGCTCCGCGATGGCCGCCGCCTCGTCAAAGCGATGCAGGTTGTGCAACGCGTGCCCGCGGAGCAGCGCGCCCGCGTCGCTCCGCCCAAACTCCGCGTCCATCACGTCGGCCGTCTTCTCCGCGAGCTTGTAGAACCCGCTGTCGAGCGTGCGCCGCGCCTTCGCCACATAGGCCCAGCCCAGTCGCTCCAGCACCTCGGGTCGCGCCGTCGCCGCGCGCGCCCGCTCCTGCCATCGGACAATCTCCGCGTCCTCCCGCGCGCTCCCCCCGTGCGGCGTCAGCACGATCTCGCGGTCCAGCGCCGGGGCGGCACCGGACGCGACGGCGGCAACAAGCAGGGCGAAGGCGAAGGGGGCGATCGGCGGCATCGCTCCTTTTTCGCGCCGCGCCCGCGAAGGGATGCGCGCGTTTCAGTAAAGTTGCATCTGGCGATTTTCCGGCATCCGCGCGGCCGCGGCCTGCGTAGAATTCGCTCCCGGAATATCTCCGATGCCGCGCCGCCTCAGGCGAACACCGTGCGCTCGAGCAGCCAATACAGCCCGGCCAGCGCCACGATCGCCGAGAGCGCCGGCACGCCGCGCCGCACGAAGGCCTCGCGCTTCCGCAGCCACCACACGAGCGGCAGCACGACCGCCGCGACCGCGATCTGGCCGAGTTCGACGCCAAGGTTGAACGTGAACAGCGGCAGCGCGATCCCCTCCGAGCTCCGGCCCAGGCCCAGATCGCGCAGCACGCTCGCGAAGCCGAAGCCGTGGATCAATCCGAAGGCAAACGTCAGCGCCCAGCGCCCGCGCGGCTCCTCGCCGCGCCGCCAGAGATTCTCCGCGCCGACAAACACGATCGACGCCGCGATCGCCGGCTCCACGAGCCGCGCCGGCAGGCTGACGATGTCAAAGGTCGCCAGCGCCAGCGTGATCGAATGCGCCAGCGTGAAACAGGTGACGATCCCCACGATCGAACGGAAACTCCGGCACACAATCAGCAGCGCGAAGAGAAACAGCAGGTGGTCGTAGCCCGTCCAGATGTGCTCCACCCCGAGCCGCAGGAAACCCCAGAACGTCGGCGCATCGTCGCCCGCGGCCGGCGGCGGCGTCGCCGGCGCCGCGGTTCCGGTCGTGGTCGTGGCCGCACCCGCGGCCGGCGGTTCGCCGCCGCTCGTCCCCGCCCCCGCGCCCGCGCCGGGCACCTCGATCGTCCCATCGCGCGCGCTGAGCAGTTTCTTGGTGATCGTGGAGCCGCGCTCGTCCGCGATGATCACGAACTGCCGGTGGCCCGGCGGCAATTCCGCCAGCCTCGGCGCGCGCAACGTCAGCCCCGCGCCGTCGGGCGCACGCGGATACACGAGATAGAAACTCACGTTGTCACCCGGCAGCAGTTCGACGCGCGCCTCGCGCGGGGTCACGCTGGTTTCGCCGGCGCGCACCTCCCAGATCCGCGGCGCCAGCTCCCGCAGCGCCCCCTGCGCGGCGTCGAACTCCGCCTGCGTCCAGCTCCCGTCGTGCCGCAGCGCCGGCGGCAACAACTGCTGCACGTCGGCCGGCGCAAACCCCGTCGTCAGGAGCAACGCGTCCGCCCGCAGCTCGCCCTGCGCCGTGCTGATGCCCGGATCGTGGGCCCGCGCCCCGCTGATCAGGACGCCGGTCGCCAGCACCGCGATGACCAACCGCCACAGGCGCCTCATGTCGCGACGAGATTGGACCGCCACTTCTCCCAGGCACGCGCCGTGAGACTGATCAGCGCCGTGCATCCACCCGGGCTCACCGTGCCGGTGTGCGCCGTGCCTTCCGCCGCAAAATAGTAGTCGCCCGCCCGCAGCAGCCGCCCGCCCGTGACGACATCGCCCGCGATCACGATCCCTTCGTCGCCGCCCGCGTCGTGCAGGTGATCCGGAAACCGCGCGCCCGGCGCGAGCTCGACCAGCAGCATCACGACATCGCGCACCGCATCCACCGAGAGCGTCTTGAACCGCACGCCGGGAAACCGACCCGCGCGCCAGCCGGCTGCCTCGCCGGCGGACTCGAAACGCCAGCCGGCCGGTGCCACCGCCGCCGCGTTGGCCGTGCTGGCCCGGATCCGCGCGAGCAGGCTCTCCCGCACGCGCGGCGACGGCGGCGCCGCCACCGGGGCCGCGAGCGCCAGCAGCGCCGCGTCCGTCGCCAGCGGATCCACGGTTGCGGCCGGCCGCGCGGCACGCGCCTTGGTTCTCTTGGGTGATGCGCTCATGGAGGGGTCATTCGCCGCCGGCCTGACGCAACCGCGTGAGGATTGGTTTCAGTTTCATCAGGCCCCGCCGGATCCGGGCCTTGATCGTGCCCACCGGCACGCGCAGTGCCCCGGCGATCTCGTCGTGCGTGAGGCCGTCGAAGAACGCGAGCGCGATGGCGCGGCGCTCCTCGAGGTTGAGTCGCTCGAGGGCCGCCCGCACCGCGGTCCCGCGCTCGTCCGCGGCCAGCGCCTCGAGGCCCGCGGGCGCGATGAAGTCGTCGTCCGTGCGCAGGCCCTGCGCCTCGCCGATGCGCTGCAGGTGCCGGGAGTTCGCGCGCAGCCGGTCGATCGCCTTGCGCCGCGCGATCGTCACGACCCAGCAGAACGCCGACCCGAGCTCCTCGCGGAAATCCGGCGCGCGCTCCCAGACCTGCCAGAACGCCTCCTGCAGCACCTCCTCGGCCTCCGCCCGCGAGCGCAGCACGCGCACCACGAGCGAGAAGACCGGCCGCGAGAAGCGATCATACAACGCCGCGAACGCCGCCTCGTCCCGACGTGCCACGGCCTGAAGCAGGGTCGCATCGTCGGAGTTAATCATCGCGGGAGTGGCCAGCGAAACGGGCCAATCCGCGAACACGCAAGGAATTATCGGAAGCGCACCGAAAAAGTTGCATCCGCGCGCCGCCGGCTGCCGAAGGATTCGTTACGTGGAGTCAGGCCGGCACGCCCCGGGCGTGCGCAGCCTCGACGGCCGGCGGGCGGCGGGCAGAATCGCCCGCACCGCTTCCCGCATGCTCTCTCCGGAATGGCCCGTCCCCGATCCCGCCGACGATCTCGGCTTGGTGGCGTTGGACTACAATCTCTCGGCGGCGCGCGTCATCTCGGCCTATCGCCACGGGATCTTTCCGTGGCCCGACTCCTCACCGTTCAGTCCGATTCCGTGGGTCTGCCCGCCACGCCGGGCCATCCTCGAGTTCGCCGCCCTCCACGTGCCGCGCAATCTCCGGCGTTCGCAGCGCGCGCTCGCCCGGCTGCGCTTCACGATCGACACCGCGTTCGAGGCCGTGGTGCGCGCCTGCGCCGCCGCAGCGCGCCCGGGCCAGCGCGGCACGTGGATCACGCCCGCGATGATCGCGACCTACGCGGAGGTCCACCGGCTCGGCCACGCCCACAGCGTCGAGGCTTGGGACGGCGCCGAGCTCGTGGGCGGGCTCTACGGCGTGACGGCCGGCGGAGTCTTCACGGGCGAGAGCATGTTTCACCGACTCGGCGACGTCTCGAAATTGTGCGTGCTCCACCTCATCGCGCACCTGCAGGCGCGCGGATCGACGTGGCTCGACATCCAGCAGCTCACGCCGCACTTCGCCCTGCTCGGCGCCCACGAGATTCCGCGCGCGGACTTCCTGCGCCGCCTCGCCGCCGAGCGGAGCACCGGCCGCGCGTTGTTTCCATAACGGCCGCGCCGCCGCTCACGCCGGACGCCGCAGCACCACGTCGCTCCACTCGCCCATCACGCGGGCGTTGATCGTCCACTTCGGCGTGAGGTCTTCGAAGGCCGTGCGCACCTGCGAATTCTCGTGGGCGAGGATGCCGCTCAGCACCAGCGTGCC
>CAZENI010000074.1:0-17479 GCA_964513055.1 uncultured Opitutus sp. | reverse complement strand
TTCTGCGGTGACGGGATCGGTCTACCTTGAGCAGCCCGGCGCGACCGCCGCCACCAACTCCGCCGCAAAGCGCATGAGCACGTCGGCCTGGATGTTCGCCAGCAGGATGTCCGCGCGCCCGGTCTCGCCCGCGAGCCCGCTCGTCAGATCGCCGACGAGGAAATGCACGCGGCCGCCGAGGCCGTTGAGCGCGGCGTTTTCCTCGCTGATGCGCACCGCCTCCGGATCGTTGTCGAAACCCGTGACGTCCCGATAGCCGAGCAGCGCCGCCGACAGCGCGAGGATGCCGGAACCGCAGCCGGCGTCGATCACCCGCCCCGCCGTGCCCTGCTCCTCCGCGAGCGACACGAGCCGCTCCACGCACAGACGCGTCGTCTCGTGATTGCCCGTGCCGAAGGCCAGCCCTGGATCGAGCCAGAGCACCGCGTCGCCCGGCGGCAGCACGAATTTCTCGCGCTCCCAGATCGGAACCCAATGCAGTCGGCCAAACTGCCACGCGTGAAAATGCGCCTTGTAGCTGTCGCGCCAGTCCGCGTCCGCCATTGCCCGGAACGTCGGCCCCTCGACCGTCTCCACGCCCACGGCGGCGAGCGCCGGCGCGAGCTCGTTCCACTGCGCCCGCGCCTGATCCTCGGCGGCGCAGATCCCGACCAGCCACGCGCGCTTCACGATCGCATCTTCGAGCACGCTCCAGTTTTCCAGCCCGAGTTCGAGCAGCAGGTCGTCCGCGTCACCCGCGGCGGCCGCGGGGATTTCCGTTTTGACTTCAAGGAGAGGCACGCCGCGGACGCTTCACCGTCGCCTGCGGCCGCGCAACGCGAATTCGCGCCTGATGACGCCGCTTCGGCGCCGGCGGTGGCTCAGCCGGCTCTGGCGGCCACGCCAGCTCGGCCCGCTGGGCCGCCAGACACGATTCGAGCGGCAGCAATCCCTGCAACGCACACCACAACCGCGGCAGGTGTTTCTTTTTCATCGCGCGGCCTCCGGCGCCGACATCGATCGCGCCGGCGTGTCCTGCGCGTGCCAGTCGATGTTGCGGGTCAAGAACATCACCGCCGCCAGCGCTGCGAAGAGCGCGCCCGTCCCGGCGAGCAGCGCAAACTCATCCATGCGCAGCACGACGAAGAGGATGCTGTGCACCGCGCCGAGCAGCCCCGCGATCAGACTCGCGCGCATCCACGTGCGCAGGATCGCCGCGCTGTAGAGCGTGATGAGCCCCGACGACGCCACGGCCGCGATCACGTAGGCCGTGCCCGGCGTCGTGACTTCGCCGACCGCGAGTAACGCGAGGTAGAACAAGCACAACGCCGCGCCCACGAGGCCGTAATGGACCGCGTGCAAGCGCAGCTCCGACAGCACCTCGAAAAGAAAAAACGCCGCAAACACGAGCGCCAGCACGAGCACGCCGTGCTTCAGCGAGCGCTCCACCATGCGATAGCCCTCGAACACCACGTCCGCCGGCGGCGCCTTGAGCTGCGGCGCCCCAGCCACGTCGCCGCGCGCGACCGCGGGCGTCGTGACGGGCAGATTGAACGCGCGCTTGCGGTTGTCGCTGCGTTCCTGCCGCAGCGAGTTCACGAGATAGAGCGGCAGCTGCAGCAGCAGGACGAAGCCCGCGATAAGCAGCAGCTTGAGCGTGACGGCATTGCGGCGGTCGATTTTTTGACGGACGGTGGCAAGGGGCGGAGGTGTGGTTTCCATGAGACAAGCGATTCGGGTTGGATGAGAGTTCCGATGCGCGCCCATGTTGCCCGCGTCCGATGAAACCCGCGTGAAGCGAGGATGAAGACGCGGTGAAATGCGCGCTCATCCCCGCAGCAGCCACACGCCCGCCGCGACGAGCAGCGTGCCCGCCGCCTCCCGCACGCCGAAGCGCTCGCCCAGCCAGAGGCTCGCCGCCGCCGCGCCAAGCACGATGCGCAGCGCCGAGACGGCGTTCGCCTCGATCAGCGCATGCCGCGTTAACGCGAGCGACCAGGCCCAGGCCGAGACCGCCCACGCGACCATCGCGGCGATTCCCGCCGGGGTCGCAAACGCCAGCACACTCCGGCCGAAGTCATACGTTTCTCCGCTGCCCGCCGCGCGCTTCAAGGCCACGTGGCCAAACACGCTGGCGGCCAGATACAATCCCCACGCCAGCCCGCTGCGCCAAAGCTCCGTGGTGGCGGCGCTCATGCGGCTGCGTTCGTCGATTGAGCCGTGTTGTCGCCCGCCGGCACGAGATCGACCGCCACCACTTCGCGCGGACACCGCCAGCGCACCGGCAGCAGATCGCCCGCGCCACACCCGACGATCAACGTCGTCTCCGCCGGGAACTCGAAGCGCGGCCCACACCACCGGTAGAAAAACGCGCACGGCCAGAAGCGTCCGAACGCCCGCGCGGCCACGAACTGCCCGCCGTGCAGATGCCCGGCGAGCACGACCCGCGCCGTCCCTTTCCATCGCATCGCATGCGCCGGCGCATGCAGGCACGCGATCACCACGCCACGAGACGGCAGTGTCGCTTCCGGCCCGCGCTCGCCTGCGACCAGGTGGATTTCTCCGTCCGCAATCGGGGCGCTCACCCCCGGCAGCCACGCGCCACCCGCCGCCCGCACCGTGGCCGCCACCCGCCCGATGCCGAAACGCTCGTCGTGATTTCCCGGCAGCGCCCACACCGGCGCCACGCGCGTCAATGCCCGAATCAGCCGCGCGAGCTGCCCAAGCCCGGCCGTGCCGTCGACCAGATCGCCGCCGAGCACAATCACGTCCGGCCGAAGTTCGCGCACCGCCACGAGCACCGCGCGCACCGTCGCGATCGTGCCGCGGCGCACCAGGTGCAGGTCGCTGACCCACGCGACACGCGTGCGGCGCGTCACGCCGCGCACTGCGATGCGCTCGATCCGGCGTTCAAGCGCGCCGGCTGCGCCGACGATGAAATCGCCCGACCGCTTCGTGCCCGCGACCCGCCGCGCGTCTTCATACCACAACAGCACCTCGAGGCAGCCGCGGCACCATCCTCGCCACCCACCCGTCACCATGCGAAACGCGATCGGCAGCACCGTCGCCACCGCCCGCGGCGTGCCGCCGTCGTCGCGCATCAGCCGGCGCGCCCCCCGCCAGTCCGCCACGCCGCGATCGAGCGCGACCGGAAAAAGAAACACCAGTTGCGCCTCCACCACGTAAAAGGCGATCACCGCGCTCAACCCCGTCACGGCCGCGCCGGCGCCAAGCCACGCCGCGACGCCCATCGCGACCGCCGCGACACCTCCGCACGCCGCGTATTTCACGCAGCCCAGCCGCGCAAACGCCGTCTCGCCGCGCGGCTTCTCGCCGCCGCGGATCGCCGCCAGCGCGCCACGCATCCACTCTGCGCCGCTGGAGAATCCGCCGCGCCACACTCCGCGCGCCCGCGCTTCGAGCCCCAGCGCTGGGTCCGCAAAGAGTTCCCGCGCCCGTGCCCGTCGCCGCCGCTGTTCGTCAAGCCAGCGCACGGACGCCTCCCCGCACAAAACACCAGTGCGCCCACGCCAGCCACGCCGCGCCCTGGCCGAAGACGAGCACGCGATGCAGAATTGTCTCGACCCGCCGGCAGCGCCGCCGGTGAAACACGAACTCGTCGTAACAAATCATCGCCGTCGTCGCTACGACCGTCACCACCGCCGGCAGCAGCCAGACCTGCGGCCGCGCTGAAACCGACGCCAGCGCCATGAACACAAACAACGGCCCGCCGCCGCCCGCGAGCGCGAGCAGCTCGCATCGTCGCTCCGCCGGACCGACCACACAGCCCGCCGCCCAGCGATGCCACGCCCAGTCCGCCACCCCGGCGAGTGTCGCGAGCACACCCGCCACCGCGATGGTCCACAGCTCCCACGGCCACGTCGTCGCGCGGTTCAGCCAGCTCCACGTTTCACCGCCGCGACCCGCGAGCCATCCCAAGCCCACGGCAAACGCCACTCCCGGCGCGAACAGCGCCACGAGACTGCGCCACGACGACTTCAGCCGGCGCTGCGACGCCGGACTCAACGTCGCCATCCGCGCCGCCACGCAGCGCGTGCAAGCGACATTGGGAGAAGGTGCGACCGTGGTCATCCCGCCACCCTGCGCCCCACGCGTGAAGCGCGTGTGAACCGCCGATGAATTCGCCATGAAAACGCCTCATCCCGGACAATCCGGTCGGACCGCGGACAACGCAGATGATGAGGAGAAAGCCTCCCTCAGCCCAGCGGCAGCGTGAGCACCGCCCGCGCTCCGCCCTCGGGCCGGTTCACAAGCGTGATTTCCCCGCCGTGCAGCCGCGCGATCTCGCGCACAATGCTCAAGCCCAGGCCGCTGCTCTTTCGCCCCGTGTCGGGCCGCGGCAGCGAATAAAACCGTTCGAAAATCCGCTCAACCGCGAAGTCCGGCACGCCCGGCCCCGTGTCTTCCACCGTGATCACCGCGCACTCCCGCTCCACCACGAGCCTCAATACCACCGTCCCGCCTGCCGGCGTGAACTCCAACGCGTTGCCGGCCAGATTTCGCACGGCGTCGGTCAGCAGCAATTTTTCCCCTCGCACGCGCGGCGCCGCTGGGGTCTCGATCACCAACGCCACGCCCCGCCCCGCCGCCATCGCCGAGCAACGGTCCGCCACCTCACGCACCACACCCGCGAGATCCACCTCCGTCGCCTCCCTGCCCGCCCGCCGCGACTCCAGCGCCGCGAGTTCCAGCAACCGGTCGACAATGAGCTGCAGCCGCTCCGACTCCGCCCGCAAATTCGCAACGAAGCGCGCGCGATCTGGCTCCGGCGGATTCTCGGCAAGAATTTCCGCCGCGCCGCGGATCGACGACAGCGGGGCCTTGAACTCGTGCGCGAGCGCCTGCGTGTAACGCTCGACGTAGGCCTTGCCCTCGAGCGCGACGCGCATCTCTTCGAACGCCGCCCCGAGCGCCGCAACCTCCTTCGCGCGCGTCTCCGGCCGCGTCACCGCCCGGCCATCGCGCACGGCGACGACATAATCCGTCAGCCGCTCGAGCGAGTGCGTCAGGCGCGTCGCGATCCACCAGCCCGCGGCCACCATCACTACCGCGATCGAGCCGAGCGCTGTCACCAGCCGCCAGCGCGCCCGGCTCACCCCCTCGGTCACCGTCGCGAGCGGACGACCGACGCCGACCCAGCCGACGATCGCACCCGCCCGGCGCACCGGCGCCGCCACGCGCAGCTCGCCGCCGACTTCGGCCACGTTGGACACCGAATAGTTTTCCGACGCCGCCGGCCCGCCCCCGCGCATCGGCCACCCGTAAATCTGGCCCAGATCGCGGCCGTGCGCCGAGTCGAACGCGACCCGGCCCGTCGCATCGCACGCAAAGACGCGCAGCAGATCCGCGTTGGCCGGGAGCGTCGCAAGTTTGTCCGCCCAACCGTCGCCCGCGTCCGCCGCCGGCGTCACGAACACCGCCAGGAACGCCGCCGTGTCACCCAGCGTGCGCCGCATCGATTCCACGTAGCGCAGCCGCACATCCCGGAGCACGAACGCCATCATCGCCGCAAATCCGAGGGCGGAGGCCGCGACATACACGCCGAAAATCGCGGTGCGGATCTTCATGGCCTCAACGCCTCACGGCGCGACCCGCAGCGAATAGCCGAGCCCGCGGTGCGTCTGGATCGGGTCGGCGTCGGGCGCGACCGCGTGCAGTTTCGCCCGCAGCGTCTTGATGTGCGCGTCGACCGTCCGGTCGAGGCTCGCACCGGGATCTTCCCACGCCGCCGTCATCAACTGGTCGCGCGAGAAGACGCGCCCCGGCTTCGCCACCAGCGTCTTCAACAGCCTGAATTCGTAGCGCGTCAACTCGAGCGCGGCGCCCCGGAACCGGATCGCGCACCGCTCCTCGTCGACCGCGAACTCCGGCGGCAGCGCCTCCGTTCCACTCGCGCCCGTCGCCTGCCCGACCGGCGCGCGCACGTCGCCCCCGGCGGCGGCCTCGCCGCCGTTCGTGCGGCGGAGAATCGCCTTCACCCGCGCCGTGAGCTCGCGCGGGCTGAAGGGTTTCACGAGATAGTCGTCGCCACCAAGTTCGAGCCCCAGCACGCGGTCCAGTTCGGAGTTGCGCGCGGTCAGGAAGAGCACCGGCACCGCCGAGCGCGCCCGGATCTGCTTGCAGACGTCGAAGCCGCTCCCGTCCGGCAGCCCCACGTCCAGCACCACGAAGGCGAACGGCTTGGCCGCCAGCGCCGCGAGCCCGGCCCGGCCCGTCGTGCACCACTCCGGCGCGAAGCCCTCCGTCTTCAGCGCGTAGATCAACGTGTCCGCGATCGCCGGCTCATCCTCGATCACCAGAATGCGCAGCCGTTCGTCCATCGCGATCTCCGGCTCAGGCCCGGCCTTCGCTCAGCCGCGCGATCACCGCCGGCAGCAGCGCGTGCTCCGCCGCGTGGACCTTGGCCGCCAGGGACTCGAGCGTATCGGACTCCTCGATGCGCACCGCCGCCTGGTCGATGATCGGGCCGCCGTCGACGTCGAGCGTCACGTAGTGCACCGTGCAGCCCGTGATCTTCACGCCGCGCCGGAACGCCTGGCCGATGCCGTCGAGCCCGGGAAAACTGGGCAGCAGGCTCGGGTGCAGGTTGACGATCCGGCCCTCGAAGCGCGTGAGAAACGGCAGCTTCAGCACGCGCATGAAGCCAGCGAGCACGAGGAGGTCGGGCTGGCAGGCGAGAATCGCCGCGATGTAGTGCTGCTCCGCCTCGCCATCGAGCTTCGTCTTGAAGGGCGCCGCATCGAGAAAATCCGCCGGCACGCCGAAACGCGGCCCGAGCGCGAGGATGCCCGCGTCGGGCCGGTCGGAAAAAATCTGCACGACCCGCGCGCGGCCGAGCCGCCCGGCCTGCTGGGCCTGGAGAATCGCCGCAGCGTTGGAGCCGCGGCCGGAACCGAGAATGACGATGCGCATGATCAATAACGTTTGATTTCGAGAACCAGAACCCGGCGATCCGCATGATCGATGAAAAACGTCACCGACCATTCCTGAATCTGACGCAGGTAGTTCGTGCGACCGTCTTCCCCGACCCAATGCGGCAGCCCGATGGTTGCGGGATATTCCGCTAGAATCTCAATCGCCCGCAAGGCCCGCCACTGTTCGTCCGGGGCCAGCTCGAGGATCTGCCGTGCAGCGGTGGCGCCAATGTAGGAACCAAACGGACTCATGGCGCCCCGCGGGCGGCTTGGTTCTTGGCAATCAGCTCCTTCAACTGTCCCAGCGTCACGAACTGACCCGCATCGATCTCCTGCCGCGCGTGCGCGATGCGTTCGCGATAGGCCGGCGAATCGATGAGTTGTTTGGCGCGAAGCAACGCCGCCAGTTCGTCGCGCTCGGTCGGCGTCAGCCGTTCAACCTGCTCTTTTACTTCGGCAAAAGACATAGCTGCTTCATATACACCGATGAAAACGGCGCAAGTTCACACTTCCCCCGCCGCCTGGATCCGCGCGATCAACTGCGTCGTCGAGAACCCCGGCAGGAACGGCAGGAACTCGATCCGCGCGCCGACTTCCTCCAGCGCCCTTCGCTCCTCGGCATTGAGTTTCTCGAGCGTGTAGTCGCCCGCCTTGCAGTAGACATCCGGCCGCAGCGCGCGGATCTCGGCCGTCAGCCGCGGCTCGCGAAAAATCACCACCGCGTCCACGCACGCCAGCGCGGCCAGCGCATACGCCCGCTGCTCCTCCGTCTGCACCGGTCGCGCCGGTCCCTTCAACACGCGCACGCTCGCGTCCGCGTTCAGCGCGATCAGCAGCGCGTCGCCCAGCGCGCGCGCCTGCTGGAGGTAGAACAGGTGCCCCGTGTGCAGCAGGTCGAAGACGCCGTTGGTGAGCACCACGCGCCGCCCCGCGGCCCGCTGCCCTTCGCGCCAGGCGACCGCCGCCGCGAGCGGGTGCAGTTTTGGGTTGTCGAGTGTCACGCGCTCGCAAGCCTCACGATTCGCGTGCGGTTGTAAATCGCTTAACCCTTCACCCGCGTCATGAAACTCCGCTCCCTTCCCTTTCTGCTGGCCGCGCTCGCCGCGACCGCCTTCGCCTCCAAGGAAAAGCCCGTCATCGGCCTCTCCCTCGACACGCTCAAGGAAGAGCGCTGGCAGCGCGACCGCGACACCTTCAAGGAGGAGGCGCGCAAGCTCGGCGCCACCGTCATCGATCAGTCCGCCAACAGCGACGACACCCGCCAGGTCCGCGACATCGAGTCCCTCATCAGCCGCAAGGTCGATGTCCTCGTTGTCGTCCCGCACAACGGCGCCGCGATGTCCCGCGCCGTAAAATCCGCGAACGAGGCCGGCATCCCCGTCATCGCCTACGACCGGCTGATCCTCAACGCCAACATCGCCTACTACCTGACGTTCGACAACGTGAAGGTCGGCGAGGCCCAGGCCGCCTACGCCGTCGCGCGGCTGCCGAAGGATCGCAAGGCGCGCATCGTGCGCATCTACGGCGCGCCCACCGACAACAACGCCAAGCTCTTCAAGCAGGGCCAGGACAACATCCTCCTGCCCCTTATCCAGGCCGGCAAGATCGAGGTCGTGCACGAGGACTGGGCCCTCGACTGGAAGCCGGAGAACGCAAAGAAGATCATGAACGCCGCCGTCACCAAGGCCGGGCGCAACCTCGACGCCGTGATCGTCTCCAACGACGGCACCGCGGGCGGCGCGATCCAGGCGCTGCAGGAGGACGGCCTCGCGGGCAAGGTGCTCGTCACCGGCCAGGACGCCGACCTCGCCGCCTGCCAGCGCATCCTGCGCGGCACCCAGGCGATGACCGTCTACAAGCCGCTCAAGAATCTCGCGACCCTCGCCGCGCGCGTCGCCGTCGATGTCGCGAAGGGCAACAAGCCCGCCACGACCGCCACCCTCGACAACGGCGCGAAACAGGTGCCGTCCATCTTCGAAAAAGTGATCTCCGTCGACAAAGAGAACCTGCTGTCGACCGTCGTCGCCGACGGCTTTCACAAGGCGGCCGATCTCCGCTGAGTGCCGAGTGCCGAATGAAGAATTCCGAATGAGCGAGCCGTCGAATAACTCGGCATTTGGCATTCGGCATTCGGCATTCACTTCTATTCTCAGCGCGCACGCGCTTACTAAGCGCTTCCCCGGCGTCGTCGCCCTCCGGGAGGTCGCCTTCGAACTGCGCGCCGGCGAAATCCACGCGCTCTGCGGCGAGAACGGCGCCGGCAAGTCGACGCTGATCAAGCTCCTCGCCGGCATCCACCCGCACGGCAGCTACGAGGGCGAGTTGCGCGTCGGCGGCCGGCCGGTGGCGTTTCGCACCATCCGCGACGCCGAAGCGGCCGGCATCGCCGTCATCACGCAGGAGTTCGCGCTGATCGACGAACTCAGCGTGGCGGAGAACATCTTCCTCGGCCGCGCGCCGCGCCGCGGCCTGCGCGTCGACTGGCTCGAGATGCACCGCCGCGCCGCCGCGTTGCTCGCGGATTTCGGGCTCGCGATTTCTCCCGAGGCGCCCGTGCGTTCCCTCGGTATCGGGCAGAAGCAGCTCGTGGAAATCGTGCGCGCGATGGACAAGCACTCCCGCATCCTCGTGCTCGACGAACCCACCGCCGCACTCACCGAGCAGGAAGTCGTCGTCCTCCTCGAACACCTGCGCCGGCTGCGCGCGCAAGGCACGGCGTGCATCTACATCTCCCACAAACTCGACGAGGTCTTCGCGCTCGCCGATCGGATCACCGTGCTGCGCGATGGCGCCACCATCGTCACGCTCGACCGTCCCGCGGCCACGATTCCGCTCGTGATCCGGCACATGGTCGGCCGCGAACTCGCCGAGCTGTTTCCGAAAAGGTCGAACGCGTTGTCCCCCACGCGCGTTCAGAATCCACCCACGGCCACAGACCAGCGTCTTGGGGACCAGCCGCTCCACCGCCATCCCCTTCTCAGCGTCCGCGATCTCAGCGTCTCCCGCCACCGCGGCGAGCCTCCGTTCCTTCGCGGGATCACGTTCGAGGTGCGCGCCGGCGAGGTCCTCGGTTTCGGCGGCCTGATGGGCGCCGGCCGCACCGAGTTGCTCATGCACCTCTTCGGCGCCTGGGGCCACCGGGCCGCGGGCACTGTGATGCTGCGCGGCGAGCCCTACGATCGCCCCAGCCCGCACGCCTCCATCGCGCGCGGCCTCGTGCTCGCGAGCGAGGATCGCCGCCGCTACGGCCTCGTGCTCCCGCAGTCGATCGGCTTCAATCTCTCGCTCGCCAGCCTGCGGCGCTTCACCACGCCGCCGTTCCGGATCGATCAGCCCGCGGAGCACGGCCGGAACCAACAGCTCTTCGACGCGCTCCGGATCAAGGCACCCGACCAGGACGCCCGCGCCGGCGGCCTCTCCGGCGGCAACCAGCAGAAGGTCGTCCTCGGCAAGGCGCTGATGACGGAGCCCGCCGTTGTCCTCCTCGACGAGCCCACGCGCGGCATCGACGTCGGAGCCAAGCTCGAGGTCTATGAGCTCATCAACCGGCTCACGGGCGAAGGAAAGGCCGTGGTGCTCGTCTCGAGCGAACTGCCCGAACTGATGGGTATGAGCGACCGCATCATCATGCTTGCCCAGGGCCGGATCGGCGGCGAGTTCGCGCGGGACGATTTCTCGCCGGAGAAGCTCCTCGCCGCCGCGATGGGACGGAAGGAGGCCGCATGAAGGCGCGCGTCTCCCTCCAGAACCTCGCGATGCCGCTCGCGCTGCTGTGCATCTGCGTCTTCTTCGCGCTGCGCGAGCCCGTCTTCCTCGGCTCGCGCAACCTCACGCAGCTCTTCGTCGAGTTCTCGATCACCGGCACGCTCGCGCTCGGGATGTTCATGATCCTGCTCACCGGCCAGATCGATCTCTCGGTCGGGAGCGGCGTCGGCCTCATCGGCGGCATCGCGGCCGTGCTCGTGTTCCAGCACGGCTGGCCCGCCCCCGCGGCGATGCTCGCGGCCGCGGCGGCGGCCATCGTCCTCTGGACCCTGATGGGCGCCCTCGTCGTGCGACAACGGATACCGTCGTTCATCATCACGCTCGGCGGCCTCCTGATTTTCAAGGGCCTCTTCTGGCTCGTCATCCGGAACTCCACCATCCCGGTGTCGCGCGGCGATCAGGACAATCTCTACTCGCTGCTCACGACCTACTACCTGCCGAAGCCGCTCGGCCTGGCGATCGCCGCCGCGACCCTCGCGACGCTGGCGTGGCTCGCGTGGTGCAGCCGCGGAGCGCGCCGCCGCCACGGCCTGCCGGTGCGCGCCGCCGGCCGGGAGCTCGCCGCCTGGGCCGCCATCATCGCTGGCGTCCTCGGCCTGGTGCACGTCTGCAACCAGTTCCGCGGCGTCCCCCTCTCGCTGCTCATCCTCGCCGCCACCGCGGGCGGCGTGTATTTCCTGACCCGCCACACGCCGTTCGGCCGCTACCTCTACGCGATCGGCGGCAACGAGGAGGCCGCGCACCTCTCCGGCATCGCCGTGGACCGCGTGCTCATCGGCGCGTATCTCCTGATGGGCGTCACCGTCGCCCTCACCGGCTTCATGACCACCGCCTATTCGGGCGCCTCGACCACGACGGTCGGCGACCTGATGGAACTCGACGCCATCGCCGCGTGCGTGATCGGCGGCACCGCGCTGCGCGGCGGCCGCGGCACTGTAGCCGGCGTGATCTTCGGCGCGCTGATCATGACGGCGCTGCTCAACGGCATGACGCTCCTCGCCGTGTCTCCGGAAATCAAATTCATCGCCCGCGGCGTCGTGCTGACGCTCGCGGTGTGGATGGATGTGAAGCTGCGGAGGTGAGTCTACGCTTTCACTCGTCCCGTTTTCAGGGCCACGATCATCTGCACACTGATAATTCGGGCTCCGCCTGTCTTTAAGGCGATATGCACCGTCCGCTTGTCAGGATGCAGCCAGATAAAATCGGGATGGGGCACGGGCACCGATTGCCCATTCGGTAGAACGACTGAAAACGGCACAAACGGGGCCGCGTGGACGAGTTCCCGAAGTTGGTCGAACATGTCCGCAGGCTGTCGCGGCATACTGAAACTGTCAATTGGCCGAGTCGCTCAGAAAAACTTCTTCGCCTTCTCGAAAAACGATTTCGAGGTCGGCTCGTTCGCATCGCCGCTCACGCGCGCGAACTCCTCGAGGATCCGCTTCTGATCGCTCGACAGCGACGTCGGCACCTCGACGTGCACGCGCACCAGTTGGTCGCCCTGGCTCCCGCCACGCAGGCTGGGCATGCCCTTGCCGCGCAGGCGGAAGGTCGTGCCGCTCTGCGTGGCCGACGGGATCTTGAGCGACGCCTTTCCGGAGAGCGTCGGCACCTCGATGTTCCCGCCGAGCGTCGCGAGCGTGAACTTGATCGGGATCTCGCAAAACAGATCCTCGCCCTGGCGCACGAACAGCTCGTGCTCCTTCACCGTGAGCACGATGTAGAGATCGCCCGGCTGGCCGCCGGCAAGGCCGGCCTCGCCGTTGCCGGACGAGCGCAGGCGCGAACCGGTGTCGACGCCCGGGGGGATGCGCACGTTGAGCTTCGTGTTCTTCGGCACGCGGCCCTCGCCGCGGCAATTCCCGCAGGGCTTTTCCACCTTGGTGCCCGCGCCGCCGCAAGTGGGACAGGTCTGCGTGAACGTGATGATGCCGCCCGAACGCCGGATCTGCCCGGCGCCGCGGCACGTGGGGCATGTGATCTTCTTGGAACCCGGCTCGGCGCCGCTGCCATCGCAGCGCTCGCACGTCATGTTCTTGCGGAAGGAAATCTCCTTCTCGACGCCGCGCGCGGCGTCCTCGAGCGAGATCTCGAGATCGTAACGCAGGTCAGCGCCATCGCGGCCTCCGTCGCGGCTGCCGCCGCCCCCGAACATCTCCTCGAAAATCCCGCCGCCCCCGCCGCCGCCCTGCTGCCCGAAGACCTCGCGGAAAATGTCGAACGGGTCGTGAAAGCCGCCGCCGCCCATGCCGCCGGGACCGCGCGGACCGGCCCCCGCCCCCTCGAACGCCGCCGCGCCGTAGCGATCGTAGGCCGCCCGCTTGTCCGGATCACTCAGCACTTCGTAGGCGTGCGAAACCTTCTTGAACATCTCCTCGGCCTCCTTGTTGCCGGGATTCTTGTCCGGATGAAACTGCACGGCCTTCTTGCGATAGGCCTTCTTCATCTCGTCGGCAGTCGCGCCTTTTTGAACCCCGAGCAATTCGTAGTAGTCGTCCTTGGCCATGTGCTTGAAATGTCATCCGGTGTCTCGCGAATCCCCCGGCCGGCGGTGCGCTCCGTCTCCGGTTACGCACTACCTGGAGGATGCTCCGCGTCGCCGGGAGTAAAGTGGGAGGGAGGTGGGCGGTGAAAACGTGGAGACTATTTCGCCGGGCCGCTCGAGACGACGACGGCCGCCGCCCGCAGCAGCCGGCCGTTCAACGCGTAGCCGGTGCGCACGACCTCGAGCACGTGCTCTTCCGGCACGTCCGCGCTCGGCTGGTGGGAAATCGCCTCGTGCTGGTGGGGATCGAACGCTTGCCCGACCGGATTGATTTCCTTCATCCCGTGGCTGGCCAGCGCGCTCTTGAGCTGTCCCAGCACCATGTCGACGCCGCCGACCAGCGACTTCACGTCCGCCGTCGTTTGCTTCGCCGCGGCGATCGCCATCGCCAGCGTGTCGAGCACGGGGAAAATATCCTCGAGCACCCGGCCGGTCGCGGCCGTCCGCAGATCGTCCTTCTCCCGGACGGTGCGGCGGCGAAAATTCTCCAGATCGGCCGCCGTGCGCAGGAATTTCTCATAGTTCGCCGCCGCCTCCGCCTTAGCCGCCGCGAGCTGCGCGGCCAGATCGGGCGCGGCGTCGGCCGCACGGGAGGTGCCGGTGGAGTCGGCCGGGGCCGTCCCAGGATTCGCAGGGTCGTTGATTTCAGGCTCGGGCATAATGCAAAAGAGCGCTGAACTAACTACGAGTCGCCGCTTTCTTCAAGCGGCGATTCCACCCTGCGCCCAAGTTCCACGCCTGACGGCGCGGCGCCGGGCGGCCGCCGGCTATCAGCCAGCGAAATCCTCCGTGATGAGCAGGATCGTGGTCGTCTCCGCCGTGAGCGTGAAAGCCCCTGCGTAGGGCGCGAGCGCGTTGTCCCCCCGCTTCAATTTTTGGCCGAACGGCGAACGCGTGGCGGCCCCCGTCTCACCCGCCACCCGCACCGCGCCGCTCACGACGCTCACGAGCCGCGGCTGTTCGCCGGCGCGCAAGTGCGTGCGCTCGCCCGCGCCGAGGACCACCCGCCGGATCGTGAACTCCGCGCAATCGGCGATCAGGCCCGAAGTGGGCGCGGCCCGCAACGGCGCCGGCTCGAAATCCGTCCAGTCGATCGAGCGCAGCGATTGCGCGATGTGCAGCTGCCGCGGCTGCCCGTCGAGCCCCACCCGGCCCCAGTCGTAGACCCGGTAGGTCGTATCCGAATTCTGCTGAATCTCGAGGATCAGGTTCCCGGCGTCGATCGCGTGGACCTGCCCGCTGTGGACGAGAATCGAGTCGCCCGCCGCGACATTGAAATGGTGCACGCACTGCTCGAGCGTGCCGTCACCGATGGCGCGCTCGAACTGCTCGCGCGTCACGCCGCGCTTGAGTCCGACGATTAGCTCGGCGCCGGGAGCGGTCGCCGCGATATACCAGTTCTCGGTTTTCGGCTCGCCCTTCAACTCGCCCGCGACCGCCGCCGGCGGATGCACTTGCAGGCTGAGCCGCTCGCAGCAGTCGAGCCACTTGACGAGGATCGGGAACGGCCGGCCGGCCGGCCACCCGGGGCCCATGACAGCGGCGGAATGCTTCGCCAGCACGCTGCGCAGCGACTGGCCGTTCAACGCCCCGCCTTCGACGATCGACTGCGCCTCCGTGCGATCCACAATTTCCCAGCTCTCCCCGATCGAATCGCCCGCCGGCAGGGTGCGGCCGAGCGCCGTTTCCAAGGCCCGCCCCCCCCACACGCGCTCTTGATACAATGGCTGAAAACGGAGCAGATCGCGCATGAAAGGATGACGAGTTTTTTGTGAAAAGTCCGCGGGGGTGTTTACATTTGACGGCCTGTCTCGTTAGCGTCCAATCCGCACCAATTTCGCAGCCGGATAACACAAATGCGCAAGTCAGAGACTTCAAACCCAAACGACGGCCCCTCGTTTCAAGCGCCGCGTTACCGGCCGAATTGGATTGCCGCCCTGATTTGTTTTTTCCTCGGAGCCTACCTGGCCGTGGCGCTGATCGCCTACGATCCCAAGCAGAGCCCGTTCGACCACAAGCCGGTCCCGGTCGAACAGAACCCGGCGGGACTCATCGGCGCCTACGCTGCCGCCGGGATGTTCCGCGTCATCGGCGTCAGCTCCTGGTTCGTGCCGATCTTCCTTCTCTGGATGCTGGTCGTGTCGGTGCGCAATTCGAAGCACATGACCGGCACGCGCACCGTCGCGATGCTGATCGCGATCGTCGCGTCGTCCGGCCTCGCCGCCATGTTCGTCGATCCGAAGTGGACGACCAACTGGTTCCCGCACGGCCCCGGCGGCTTCGTCGGGCTCACGCTCTATCACAGCTTTCTCCGTGACGCCCTCGGGCCGTTCGGCGCGGGGCTGATCCTCGGCACGATCTACGTCGGCGCGCTGCTCTTCATCTTCATGCGCGATATCGCCGGGGAGTTGGAGAAGATGTTCACCAACTTCGGCCAGTGGCGCGCCGATCGCGCGAAGGCCAAGGCCGAGGCGGAGGAAATCCGCCGCAAGGAGAAGGAGGCGAAGGCGAAACAGAAAACGGCCGCAGCCACCGTCGCCGCCGCCGCCAGCGCGGGCAACAGCTCCCCGCCCACGCCCGTCGGACCGACCGGCAAGAAGACCTTCGTGCCCAAGACCGCCGAGGATCCGCTCGCCAAGGGCCCCGCGGCCCGCCCCGCGGAGCCGGCGCCCGCGGATGCCGCCGCCAAAGCCGGCAAGCCCGCCGTCGCCGCGCCCCCGCCCGCGCCGAAGCCGGATCCGAAGGCCGCGCCACCGCTCAAGCTCGCCAACGGCAAGCCCGCCGGCAGCGAGACCGCGACCGACACCAAGGCGCTCGCCGTCGCCACCGGCAAGGTCGAGCTCAACATCGTCAAGCCCGAGGAGCCGAAGAAGGCCGCCAAGATCTCGCTCCCGCAGAGCGACGACGCCAACTACCAGTTCCCCCCGCTCTCGCTGCTCAAGGAGCAGGTCAAGCCCGCCGCGAGCAACAGCGAGGAGGAGCATCGCCAGAACGCCGAAAACCTCCTGCGCATCCTCGGTGAATTCGGCGTCGAGGTCACCCTCGGCGAGATCCACGTCGGCCCCGTGATCACGCGCTACGAGGTCGTCCCCGCCGCCGGCGTGCGCGTCGAGAAGATCGCCGGCCTCGACAAGAACATCGCGCTCGGCATGCGCGCGCAATCCGTCCGCATCCTCGCGCCCATCCCCGGCAAGGCCGCCGTCGGCGTCGAGGTGCCCAACCAGCACCCGACCCCCGTCGGCATGCGCGAGCTGCTCGAGAGCGAGGACTGGGCGGGCATCAAGTCCGAGATCCCGATCGCGCTCGGCAAGGACGTATCCGGAAAACCCCTCGTCTCCGACCTGTCAAAGATGCCCCACCTGCTCATCGCCGGTGCCACCGGCTCGGGCAAATCCGTCTGCATCAATTCCATCGTCGCCTCGATCCTCTATTCGAAGAGTCCGAAGGATCTGCGGCTGATCATGGTGGACCCGAAGGTCGTCGAGTTGAAGATCTTCAACTCCCTCCCGCACATGCTCATCCCCGTGGTGACGGAGCCGAAGAAGGTCCCCGCGGCGCTCAAGTGGCTGCTCGGCGAGATGGAGCAGCGCTACCAGATTTTCGCCAAGGCCAACGTCCGCAACATCGTCGGTTTCAACAACCGCAAGAAAGGCGGCAAGGTCGACGCACCGCCGTCCGATGCGCAGGCCGCCCTCACCGGCGTCGACCCGCTCGCCGCCGACGATCTCGAGATTCCGGAGCGCCTGCCCTACATCGTCGCCATCATCGACGAGCTCGCCGACCTCATGATGGTCGCACCCGCGGAAATCGAGACGAGCATCGCCCGCCTCGCGCAGCTCGCGCGCGCCGCCGGCATCCACCTCATCATCGCCACGCAGCGGCCGTCGGTGAACGTCATCACCGGCGTGATCAAGGCCAACCTCCCCTCGCGCATCGCGTTCCAGGTCGCGTCGCAGGTCGACTCGCGCACCATCATGGACACGAAGGGCGCCGAGACGCTGATCGGCCGCGGCGACATGCTGTTCTCGCCACCCGGCACCTCCCGCCTCGTGCGCGCCCAGGGCGCCTATGTCTCCGACGAGGAAGTGCAGGAGCTGGTCGAGTTCCTCAAGCGCAACGGCCCGCCGCAATACGCGCAGTCTGTGCAGCAGCAGATCGATCGCGCCGCCCGAGAGGACGAGGAGGGTGAGGATGGCGGCGATGGTGACGACGGCGATCTGGGCGACGACGAGGAGTTGTATCAGCAGGCGCTCGACGT
>CAZENI010000073.1:0-23318 GCA_964513055.1 uncultured Opitutus sp. | reverse complement strand
GCCGCGGGTGGGGTGGGCGCCGTCCCGGCCGCGCTGCCGGGAAAAATCGCCGGTGCCGCCCTCGCCCGCGCCGCCAGCGGGGCGGGCGCGACTCCCCTTCTCGATCTGGCCACCTCGTGGGCGCCACTTGCCGCCGTCCTCGCGATCGCCGGCCTTCTTCTCCATCATCAAGCTGCTCACCACGCCGGGCTGCGCGCGGAGATCGCGCGCCTGAGTGTCTCCGCCGGCGATCTTATGGCCCTGCGCCAGGAGCATGCTCGGCTGGCCCGCAACCTGGCGGAAACCGATGACGCGCGTCGCCTGCGAGCAGAGTTGCCGGCATTGCGCGCGGCCGTCGCCGCGCCGCGCCCGGTCGCTCCCGCCCCGGTCAGCGCCGCCATTAATCTCACCGCCAGCGGACAAATCCGGTGGAACAACGATTTAGTCTCCCTCCGCGAGTTCCTCGATCGCCTCGTCTCGCTCGAGGCCCAATCCGGCGGGACCGCCCGCGTCGTGATCAGCGCCGCCCAGGGCGCCGGACACGACGCCGTGCGCTACCTCGTCGACGAAACGCGCAAGGCCCGTCTCAAGAACCTCGTGCTCCTCTTGCAGCCCGAGACGCGATCAGACGGCTGGTGGTTCTGAGCCTGATGAAACTCCTGCCACCCCTCGTCATCGCGCTCATCGCCTTCGGCGTTTGGCACTCGCAACGCGGCACCACGGCCAGGCTCGAGGCGCAGGCGGATGCCCTGCGGATCGAACGCCGCGACGCAGACGCCTTGCGGCGTGAGCGTGATCGCCTGCGTCAGCTGCAAGCCGACGCCACCGAATCGGCTGCGCTGCGCCGCGATGCCGCCGAAGCCCGGCAGCTCAAACAGGAATCGAGCGTCCGCCAGGCGACGAAGCCGTTGCCCGCCGAGGGTTTCTTTCCCACCGCGTGGACGCCCGCCGCCAACTGGGGCAATCGCGGTCGAGGCGACCCCGCCGCGACGATGGAAACGACGTTGTGGGCTGCCGCCGGTGGCGACATCGCCGCTCTCCAATCCGTGCTGCTCCTCGATGCCACGACGCGCACCCGGGCCGACGCGCTCTTCGCCCGGCTTCCGGAGCGAGCTCGCACGCTCTACGGCAGCGTCGAACAGTTGATCGCCGCCTTCACCGCGAAGGCCATCCCGCTCGGAGAAGCGCAGCTCGTCTGGCAGCAGCAGACGAGCCCGGACGACGCCAATGTCTGCGTTTTTCTGCGTCACCGCGGCAGTGCGACGCCCGCGGCCGCCACGCCGAATGCGCCGCCGGCGCTCGCCGACGGCGACTCATCCAGCTCCGCCTATCTCTCACTCCGCCGCGGTCCCGACGGCTGGCGACTGGTCGTGCCGCCCAACGCCGTCGAGAAAATCGCGAAAGAACTCGGGATCAAAACACGTGAGGGATTTTGAAGTGTGAATGTGGAAATCAGGAAATAGTCCGGAAACGAACCGATGTCCGCCTGCCGCTGGCTTTTTCCCTTCTGTTTCCCGCTTTCCACATTCAATTTGTTCCGATTCCCGGTCAGAAATTCCCCTTCACGCCGATCTGGAACGTGACGCCGTATTCGCCCTCGGCGGAGAACTTCACGTAACGCGGCGTGCCGATCGCGTAGGATTCGTTGGAGTCACGGTCGTTGAAGATATTCCGACCGGCGGCATAGAGCGCGTAGTTGCGGCTCAGGCGGTAGTCGATCGACGCGTCGAAGCGCAGCCGCTCCTGCTGATAATTCCAGCCGGCCACGCCGAGATTACCCGCCGCGACAGTGGCGACGCGTTTCTTGCCCACGAGCGTCCAGCGGCCGTTGAAGGCAATCGGGTGCTTGTTGTAGGCGAAGCCCCAGTTGATCAGCTTCGGCGTGAAGCCGCGAAAATCGGCCTCGGCCGGTCCCTTGCTCCGCACCAGCGTGGCGTTGGCAAAGACGCGGAACGGTTTCGCGAAAGGCGACCGGGTGAAAAACGACAGCGGCTGGCTCACGTTGAACTCCCAGCCGTTGATGTGCGCGATGCCGTTGACGTTGCCGGTCGCGCTCACCTGGTAGTCGACAAATTCCTCGCTGAGCCCGATCGACTCGAGGAAGTCCGCCGTCGCGATGAAATTCCGATTGGCGAAGAAATTTTTGATCTGCTTGCGGAAGAAACCGGTCGAGAGTTCGCCGCCATTCGGTGAGTAATACTCCAGTCGCAGATCGAGGCTGTTGGCCGTCCAGGGTTTCAGCGCCGGATTCTTGGTCGTAATCGTGCCGAGGGCCGAGCCGGTCGCGTTGCTGTCGGGATTGAAGTCGACCTGGTTCACGTTGGTCGGGCCGATGATGTTCACGAAATCCGGGCGGCCGAGCGTGCGCGCCACGCCGATGCGGCTGATGACATTCGGCGTGAGATTGTAGCTCGCGTTGAGGCTCGGGTAATAGTCGCCGTATTCCTTCTGCACGCGCGAACCGAGTTTCTTGTAGATCAACTTGTCGATTTCGATGCCGTCGGTGGTGATCGGGATCGGCCGGTTCTGCGCGTTGAGGATCAATGCGCCCGTCGTGGGATTGCGTTGATACTGCGCCTGATTGTCCTGCAGGACGGTGCGGCCGTCGTCCGTCGTGCGCTCATAGCGCACGCCGGTGAGGATGCGCAGCCGGTTGCTGAGCAGTGCGAAGTCCCCGAGGAGAAACACTGCGTCGATTCGCTCGGTGACCTGCTCGGTGTTGACGGCGTCGGCGCGCAGGTCCGTGCGGAGATTGGCCGCAGTCCGGGTGAAATACGCCGGATACTGCTCGTAGAGCTCCCACGTGCGGCGGCTGCTGAGAAACTCCGGCTGCGGCGCGTTGCGCGGCATGTGGTAGTCGAGCATCGCGTAGTTGGTCAGATCGACGGGCGAACGGGCGATGCTGTCGTCCGCGTTGCCGGGGATGCCATCGGGGCCGCCGTAGCTCGGCGTGAACGACGAGGCGCGGCGGGCGCGGTAGGACTCGTTGGTGGAGACGCCCGTCTTGATCGCGAAGGTCGTCGCATCGGTGAAGAACTTGCGCTTCACGTCGAAGCGCGCGCTCTTCGCCGTGCCATCGTTGTCGCGCGTGCCGTTGCCGCCGACGACGAGATTGTAGTTCTGCACGTCGAGCGGATCGAGCACCTGGCCGGCGGCGTTGCGCACCGTGATGCGGCCCGGCTGGTGATCGGTGAAGCCGTCGAGATCGACGGTGGCGCCGGTGATCCGCGCGCCGGGTGACTCAAACTGACGATGCGAGATCGCGCGATAGGTCTGGTCGGAGAAATTGTAGCCGGCGGCTGCCGTGACGTCCCAGTTCGCCCCGACGTGGCGGTAGTTCAGGCGGAGAATGTTGTTTCGCACGCGCACATACCGCGCGGTGTTGTTGAGGCTCATGGCCCCGAGTCCCGGCCGCCCGTGCGTGAAGTCCGAACCCCACGTGAGCGGCGTGTTGCCGGTGTTGATCACGAACTGGTGCTGCTCGTAGTCCTGCACCAACCAGTTGCCGGAGTAGACGAAGGAAAGCGTGTCCGCGGGCGCCACCTTCCAGTCCACGCGCGTGCCGAGCGAGTAGCGGTGCTCGAAGACCGGAAAGACATTGTAGGTGTAGCCGGTGAGGTAGGGATTGTCGACCGAGGCGCGCTGCGCGTTGGTCGCGTTGTTCGCGGTGTTGAACGTGCGGTTGATCCGGCGCGCGACGCCGAACTGGTCGTTCTTCACCGCGTTGACCGAGAAGCCGAAGCTCTTCGACACGGGCACGGTGTAGGAGAAATCGAAGTCGGGCTGGTAGTGATACGTCTGCTTCTGGTCGTCGCCGTCGCCGCCGCCGGGCTGCCGGTTGAACGGGAGGTCGTGCTTGTTTTTGCTCACATAGGCCTTGAACCGCAGCTCGGGCCGGCTCGCCTCGAACGCCGTGCGGCTCACCATGTTGATCGAGCCGCCGAGGCTCGAGGCGGAGGTCTCGGGCGTCGGGACCTTGTAGACCTCGATGCGCGACGCGTTGCTGAGCGAGAGCGCCTGCAGGAGCGTGGTGCGCGTCGGGCCGGCCGAGGCGGCGGAATTCACGTCGTCGCCGTCGAGCGCGATGTTGGTGTAGTTCGCCGGCATGCCGCGCAGGCCGATCGAGACCGAGTTCATCTGATCGGTGTTCACGTCCACGCCGGGCAGATACTTCACGAACTCACCGAGGTTGTTCTGGATGATGTCGCCCATCGCATCCGTGTGGAGGACCGTCTTGATGTTGCCCGCGAAGCGCTGCTCGTTGATCGCGATCGAGGCCGCGCTGGTGTCGCGCCCGCCACCTACGACAAACGAATCGAGCTGCACCACGCCATCGCGCGCCGCGGCGGGCGCGCTGGAGCCGACTGGCGACAAGGCAAAGTCGCGGCGGGCCGTATCGCCGGCATTCACTCGCACCGTCGCGGTCTGCGGCGTCAGACCGGTGTAGAACGCCTGCACGTTCACTTCGCCCGCCGGCAGTTGCGTGAAGCGATACTCGCCGAAGGCATCGGTGAACGCCTCGCGGTTCGTGCCCGTGATGGTCACGCGGGCATTTTCGAGCGAGGCGCCACCAGCGGTGTTCTGGACGCGCCCGGTCAGGGTGGCGGTGCCAGCCGCCTGGGCGAAGACACCAGTTGCAGTCAGGAATGCACACGCGAGCAGGCTCGCCGCCAAACGCGCCGCGAATCGCAGCGAAAGGGATGGGGTCATGGGTAGGGAGAGGGTTGGGTCCCGGTGAACAAAGCAGGCGAGGCTCGCACCGCCATAGTAATATTCACGGGCCGCAGCACGCGCCCGTCGGCCCGGCCCAAACCGGCCTTGTCAGCGGTCGCACCCACCGCCCGTTCGTCGCACCTGCATCGACATTCACCGACTTTTGGCCCACAGGAGAGGAACCCCTGAAGTCGGCATCAAACCGGCTTCATCCCCCTGCCGCCGTCTCCTCCGGCGGCTTCCCACCCACTCCCGTCTCCGTGCGATTGCCATGACTACCCATACCCGTGGTGTGCTCCGCCCTCTGCGTCCCGCCGTGATTGCCGCCTTGGTCGCCGCCGGCGCGACGCCCCCACCCGTCCTCGCCCAATCCGCCCGAGCCGCCGCTGCCGAAGCACCTCCCGCCGCCGGCGCAACGCCCCAGCAGCTCGAGGCCTTCGTCGTCACCGGCTCCAACATCCGTCGCGTCGACGCCGAGACCGCCCTGCCCGTCACCATTATCGATCGCGAGGACATGGATCTGCGCGGCGCCTCCACGCCCGCCGACCTCTTCGAGACGTTCACCCTCGCCGCGCCGCCGCTGCTGACCGAGCAGGAGTCCGCCGGCCAGAGCGCCCGCGGCGACAACACCTCGATCGATCTCCGCGGCCTCGGCTCCGGCAGCACCCTCGTCCTCGTCAACGGCCGCCGCATGCCGCCGCACCCGATTTCGCAGGGCGAATTCGGCACGCCCGCCCTCTCCGTCAACATCAACACCGTCCCCTCCGGCCTCTCCTCCCGCGTCGAGATCCTCCGCGACGGCGCGTCCGCGATCTACGGCTCCGAGGCCGCCGCCGGCGTCGTGAACTACCTCGTCACGCCGCGCTTCGACGGCCTCCGCACCACCCTCCGCGGCTCCGCCACGCACGACGGCGGCGGCAGCGAGCAGCGCTTCACGCTCACCTGGGGCGATGACAAACTGAACCACCGCCGCACGCGCCTCTCGATCGGCATCGACGGCTACAAGCGCGACGCGCTCATGGCCTCCGACCGCTGGTATGCGAAGAACGCCGACCTGCGCCGCACGCTCAAGCTCCCCGCCCCGTGGAACGGCCAGCCCTTCACGCTCCCCGGCGCCACCGCGCTCACCCGCGACAACGATTTCAACAACGCGACCAACATCTCCCGCTTCGGCTTCTACACCCGCGGCATCGCCAATCCCGATGGCTCGGTCACCGGCACCCGCCCCGTCGCGAACCGCGGCATCAACACCGCCGCCACCACGACCACGCAGTCCCCCGCCGCCGCCATGTCCACCGACGGCCGTTTCTACCTCGTGCCGCTCGCCGACGGCCGCGTCGGCTTCCACCCCTCCGCCACCGTTCCGGTCGCCTCGATCGACAGCCACCTCAGCGGCTATTACCACAACACCAACGACGGTGCCTACATCCTCCCGAAGACCGATCGCCTCAGCGTCGGCGCGAGCCTCGATCACCGGCTGGGCAATCGCATGACGCTCTTCTCTGATCTGTTTCTCTACCGCGCCAACTCCGTGACCGGCCGCACCAACGTCCAGATCGACGCCGCCGACACGCGCAACCTTTCGATGGGCGTCGACAACCCGTTCAACCCCTTCGGTTCGCGCTTCTATCACGCCACCGGCGCGCCGAACGCCGACGGCTCCACGCGCCTCCTCGGCACGCCCTCGCCCGTCGTGATCAACGGCGTGCGCCCGCTCGACCACAAGAACCGCAACATCTTCGTCCAAAGCACCTCCTTCCGCGCCACGCTCGGCGTGCGCGGCCAGCTCGGCGCCGGTTGGGAATGGGAAAGCGCCCTGCTCTACGGCGGCGCCTACACGCACGACTTCGAGAACCGCAATCTCCGCGAGTCCAAGCTCGCCGCCGCGCTGCAGAGTTCCGATCCGGCCACGGCGTATAACCCGTTTGGCTACACCTTCCGCATCGATCCCGCGACGCAGTTCATCACGATCGACCGGGCCTACTCGAACCCCGAGGCACTCATGACCTCGATGACGGACGAGTATCATCGCGAGGCGTGGACCGGCCTCGGCATCTGGGACTTCAAGGCCAACGGCAAAATCGGGTCCCTCTTCGGCAACGACATCTCCGCCGCCGCCGGCGTCGAGGCGCGCCACGAGACCTACAAGTTTCGAATGCCGCCCTATCACGGGCCTGCGCCCGCCAGCGACACGAACCCCTTCATCCGGCCCGGCGACAACGATTTCATCCTCCTCAGCCCGAACGAAAACGCCGACCTTCGCCGCACCGTCTACTCGACCTTCGCCGAGCTCCTCGTGCCCTTCATCACGCCGCGCAACGACGTGCGCCTCGCCCGCGCGCTCGAGCTCTCCCTCGCCGCCCGCCTCGAGCGCTTCCCCGGCTTCGGCAATGCCACGAAACCGAAGGCCAGCCTCGGCTACATCCCGTCCCGCTTCCTCAAGCTCCGCGCCTCCGTGAACGAGTCGTTCAAGGCCCCGAACATTCTCCAGACCAATCCCGCCCGACGGCAGGTGTTCGTGTCCGGCATCAACGATCCCTACCGCTTCGAGGTCACCAACATCTTCACCGACGGCTCGACCGGCCGCACCGTGTTCCGCGAGGGCAACCCCGGCCTGAAGCCCGAGGAGTCGATCAACTACACCGCCGGCTTCGTCGTCGAGCTGCCCTTCGTCAAGGGCCTGGCCTTCACCGCGGACTTCTGGAAGGCCAACCAGAACAACCTCATCACCTCCGAGGGCGGCGGCCTGCAGCTCCTGAAGGACGAGGAGATGCTCGACGATGAGACCAACCGCCAGCTCATGGCCGGCGTGCCCATCGCCAGCGTCGACCTCGGCTCCGGCACCGCCGCCTACAAGGGCAATCCCCTGATCAAGCGCGCGCCCGTCTCGCCCGCGGATCGCACCGCCTACAACACCTTCAACAACAATCCCAACAACGCCACGCGCCGCCGCGGCGTCGTCGGTCCCGTGCTCGATATCAACGAGGAGTTCATCAACCTCGCCGGCCGCGACATCGAGGGCGTGGAGCTCGGCCTCGAGTATCGCCTGCCGCGCAACCGGACCTTCGGCGACTTCATCGTGCGCGGCGAGGCCTCGTATCGCGCCAAGTTCATGCTGCAGGAGTCGCCCGGCGCCGCACCCGGTGACGACAACTGGGAGGACGGCCGCACCAAGTGGCGCTGGAACACGAGCCTCCGCTGGAGCAAGGGCGGCCTGAGCCTCGGCTGGTTCACGAACTACTTCGGCTCCTTCGTCGACACCGGCGCCGCGACCACCCTCGCCATCTACGAGTATCTCGGGCGCCCCGACTACATCGACAACACCACGACCACCAACGCGGGCGCGACGCGCTACCTGCTCAAGGTGAAGGCCACCTACACCCACAACTTCAACGCCGGCTACCGCTTCGATCGCCGCCACAAGCTCGCCCTCCTGCGCAACAGCTCCGTGCGCCTCGGCGTGAACAACGTGCTCAACTCCGACCCGCAGCTCGTCGACGCGACCTACGGGTATCAGGGTTCCGCCTACAACCCGCGCGGCCGGCAGTATTGGTTCGAGGTGGCGAAGTCGTGGTGAGGCAGGGGCGGTTGAGGACAACCGCCCCTACCCTCGGCCGGCCTAGAGCGACACCCCGAACAGGAACGGATACATGTTATCCCACGGGGCGCCGTCGGTGCGCTTCTGGTAGTAGCGCGCCCCGCTCTCGTGCGTCGTCCAGATCTGCGAGCCGACGATCGTGAAGTCCTCGGTGCCACCCGGCGTGATGAAGACGTTCGTCGTGCTCTGCACCGTCGCGCTCGACTTCAGGTAGCGCAGCCGCTTCCACACGCCGCCGGTCACCACATAGAAATAGCACTCGGTCGCGGTGATGTTGTAGCAGCACATGCCGTTCACCGCCGTCACCGGCAAGTTGAACGAGTAGACCGCCGCGGCGTTCGCGATCGAGCCGTCCGCGTTGATCTTGAAGCCGAGCAATTTCTTATTGGCGCCCGTGTTGTATTCTGTCGTCCAGAGGAGATTGTCGCCGTTCGTGTCGGCGCGGATGTGCAGCGTCGAGTGCACAGTGTTGTTCTGGAGCTGTGTCGCGTTGAACGTCGTGGTCGTCACGACCGTCAGCGGATTCTGGTCGCCGCGCGGGTTGGCGAAGGTCTGCGGGTTGAAGACGTAGGCCGGGTTCGGCGCGCTCGCCAGCGGGTAGCGGTAAACGGAGGAGCCGTAGGCAACGTAGAGGTTGCCGTTGAGAAACTCGTTGCCGCCGACGTGGCCGTAGTTGGCCGAGCCATCGGGACGGTAGAGCCGGAACACGCGCTTCAGCGCGCCCGACGTGCGGTTGATTTCCGCCACGATCGAGATCTTGTCCGCATTGGCGGTGGAGCTGCCGGTCGCGCCATTGTCGGCCTTCCAGTAATAGCTCACGTAGAAATTCCCGGTGCCCGCGTCGTAGCCGAGGCCCTGCGGGATGTAGCCATCGTTCAGGAAAGGGAGCTGGATGCGGTTGTCCGGGTCGACGAGGTCGAGGTCACCCGCCGCGCCCGAGTAGTCGGCGATCGTCGCCTGGATGCGGAAATCGCTGCTCGCCGTCGTGCTGAGGTAGTCGTGATACGAGGGCATCCCGAAGTAGCGGCTGCCGTCGCGCGCGACGCGCATCTTCACGTAGTTGTCGAGGTAGATGTCGTGGTTGCTGACGACCACGCCGTAGATCTGGCCGTCGAAGAAGCTGCTCGTGCCCACGCCACCGCTCGGCTCCGCGCCGACGCACGGCATCTCCACGGACTGGTAGACGCCGTTGTAAAGCGGGGCGGTCACGTAGGCCACGCGCACGCCGTCGAGGTAGAGCCGCAGCTCGTAGTTCGACGCCGTCCTCCGCACGTGGAACACCGCGTAATACCACACGCCGGCCGTGAGGTTCGGATACGCCGCCTCCTGCGGCACGATCTGGTTCTCCGTCGCCGTGCCGTTGCGCAGGCGCACCTCGCCCTGCAGCCGGCCGCCCGAGAGCTTGAACGAGAAGCCGCGGTTGCTCTCGGTGTTGGAGAAGAGCGTGCGCGTGCCGGTGAGCGTATCGGCCTTGAACCACGCCTCGATCGCCAGCGAGTCCTCGCCCGCGCTGTCGACACTCGTGATCGCGCTCGTGCCGGCGACGAATTCCGTCGCGCCGTCGAAATCCGTCACAACCAGATCCTCGAAGCCGGCGCCGCGATCGGTGGTGACGAGGTCGGCGGAGCCGCTGGCGTGGCTGATGCCGCCCGCACTCGCAAGCGGCGAGACCCAGCTGGGCGTCGTGCCGCTGAACGAGCGGTAGCGGAAGATGACCTTGTTGTTGTTCGGCTCGGTGACTTGGCCGAGGGCCACGGACGCGACAGCGGCGCAGAGCACCGCGGAGACCAGCAGGGTCAGACGTTGTAGTTTCATGGGGATGACGGACAAAGCAGCAGCTCGGGCGAATCCTGGGATTCGCCGGAACGGAGGGGACTTCAGGGGTGGGTTACGGCGCGCGCGGCCGCGTGGCGTTTTGCTTCAGCCAGTTGGCCGTCACGTCGGAAAAATCGGTGAACACGCCGTCGACGCGCAGTTCGCGGAAGAGCGCCGCGTGCAGCGCGTCGGCGCTCGGACACTGCTTCGGCAGCTCGTCGATCCGCACCGTGTAGGGATGCACCGCGAGCTTCTGCGCGTGCGCGCGGGCGACGAGTTCCGAGAACTTCGGTGCCGCGCCCGCCGCCGGCCAAATGACGATTCGCCCGATCGCCGGCCCGATGCCGTCGACGATTTTCGCCAGCTCCGCGAGTCCGGCGGGCGTGCACAGCGCGTCGTGGTCGGTGCCGTCCTCGCCCTTCGCCTTCGACTCGATCAACTGGATCAACCGGCCCTGCCAGCCGAGTTCCCCGCGCAGCCGCCGGACCTCCGCCAGTTCGAAGCACTGCAGGTAACACGCGTCGGCCTTCGTCGCGTAGCCGTGGCGCGCCAGGATCGGCAGCACGATCCGGCTGATGTCATGCCCCTGCTCGCGGTGCCATTTCGGCTGCTTGATCTCGGGGTAGATTCCGGCCGTCCGGCCCGTGCTCTGGTTCAGGCCCCGGATGAGCTGCAGTTCCTCCTCGAGCGTGGAAATCTGATATACCGCCGGCGCCGCCGCCGACGGATAGCGTTTCGCGAAGACGGCCTTTCCGGTCTTCGCGTTGAACCGCTCGCTCACCAGGAGCTGCTTCAGCTCCGCGACGGTGAAATCGAGCGCGTAGTAACGGCCGTCGGCGCGCTTCCGGTCGGGGAATTTCTTCGCGACGTCCGTCGTGGTATCGAGATGGATGTCGTGCAGCACCACCGGCACGTCGTCCTTGGAGAGCACGAGGTCCTGTTCGAGGTAGTCGGCGCCGAGCGCGTGCGCGTAGGCCTTGGCCGCCAGTGTGTGCTCGGGCAGGTAGCCGCTCGCGCCGCGGTGAGCGATGACGAGCGGCGCCTGCGCGCAGGCGGCGGCCACCGAAATCACGCTCGCGAGCAGCGCCTTGAATCGCCATGTGCTCGCGCTCGGCGCAGCGAGCGGGCGCACGTGGATGATTGAGGATTTCATGTTCATTTCCCTCCGCTGGTCGTCTTGTGCGCAAGTGTCATTGCGCTGAACACCATGGTGAGCAGGCAGCACGCGATCATCGTGATGAACACCCCGGTCCACTGCCACTGGTCGGCGATCCAGCCGACGCCCGTGCCGGCGATCGCCGAGCCGAAGACGTAGCCGAAAAAACCGGTGAAACCCGCCGCCGTGCCGGCCGCCTTCTTCGGCACGAGATCGAGCGCGTGCAGCCCGATAATCATGATCGGGCCGTAGACGAAGAAGCCGATCCCGATCAGCGCGCAGGTGTCGATCCAGAGCGGCCCGTGGCGGTTCAGCCAGTAGACGATCACGCCGACCAGCGTCAGGCCCATGAAGAGAATCGTCGCCGGCGCCCGGCTGCCCTTGAAGACCTTGTCCGACATCCAGCCGCAGAGGATCGTGCCGGGAATGCCCGCGAACTCGAACGCGAACCAGGCCGTGCTCGACTGGTCGAAACTGAAGTTCTTCTCGTGCTGCTGGTAGGTCGGAATCCAGTCCACGACGCCGTAGCGCACGAAGTAGACGAAGGCGTTGGCCACCGCGATCGCCCAGAGATATTTGTTGTTCAGGACGTAGCCGAAAAAGATCTCCTTGAACGACAGCGTCTGCTCGTGGGCCGCGGAATAGTCGGGCGGGTAGTCGTTCTTGTGCTGCTCGATCGGCGGCAGGCCGCAGCTCTGCGGCGTGTCCCGCAGCAGGAGCGCGATCACCACCGCGCAGAGGGCGGCCACCGTCGCCGGAAAATAGAACTTCGCGCCCCAGTCGCCGGCGAAGAGCAGCAGCCCGAGCGCCGCCAGCTTGGCGACGAGCCCGCCGCCGACGTTGTGCGCCACGTTCCAGACCGAGACGGTCACCCCGCGCTCCTTCGTGCTCCACCAGTGCACCATCGTCTTGCCGCACGGCGGCCAGCCCATGCCGTTGAACCAGCCGTTCAGCGTCTGCAGCACGACGATCGCCGTGAGCGAGCCATAGATCGCGGGAAAGGTGCCGAACGCAAACGTGACGCCCGCGGTCAGCAGCAGACCCACGGTCATGAACCACCGCGGATTGCTCCGATCCGACACGGAGCCCATGATGAACTTGGAAAACCCATACGCGATCGAGAGGCCCGTCATCGCCGAGCCAAGCGCCGCCTTCGAGTATTGCGGGTATTCCTTCAGGATGTCCGGCATCGCCAGCGCGAAATTCTTCCGGACGAGATAGAACGCCGCGTAGCCGATGAAGATCCCCGCGAACACCTGCCACCGCAGCCGGCGGTATTCCGGGTCGATGCGATCGACCGGCAGCGGCGGAGCGGCGGGGGCGGGTTTGAGGAAGGAGATCACAGAAGGCAGGAAACCGCTGATGAACGCTAACCGGCGCTGAGGTCAGACCATTGCTCGAAAAAATCAGCGTCCATCAGCGGTTTCGTTGGTTTCTATTTCGCCTCGGCGTAGCCATGCGCCTTCGCCGGCCACGCGAGGATGAACATGAAGGTGCCGATCGCGCCGATCGCCAGCAGCAACCCGAAGCCGACATTCCAGCCGAAGTGCTGCACGACGTAGCCGAGACCGACGCCGGAAACCAGCGTGCTCGCGTAGCCGAAGAGGCCGGTGAATCCGGCTGCAGTCGCGGCGGCGCGCTTCGTCGCGAGGTTGGCGGCGGTGATGCCGATCAGCGCCTGCGGCCCGTAGATGAAGAAGCCTGCCAGCGCGAGAAATACGGTCGCGATCGTCGGGGTGTTGCCGAGTTGCCAGAACGCGAGCATCGCGAGGCAGGCGCCGATCATGCAGAAGACGCACATGCGCGCGCCGCGGCCCTTGAACACGCGGTCCGTGGCCCAGCCCGCCAGGAGCATGCCGATGATGCCCGAAACCTCGAACGCGCCGACCATCCAGCCGCCTTTGTGCACCGGAAAATGCTTCATCTCCTTTAGCAGCGTCGGACCCCAGTCGAGGACGGCGAAGCGCAGGATATAGACGAAGAAATTCGCGAGGGAGATGAACCAGATGTAGGGATTCAGGAAAACCTGGTGTTTGACGAACTGCTTGTAGCCCTCGGACGTGCGGTCCTCGTGATCGCCGTCCTTCGCGCCTTCCACCCGGATCTCCGGCAGCCCCACCGAGGTCGGCGTGTCGCGCAGCAGGATGAACAGGATCAAGCCGGCAACCGTGCAGAGGATCGCCGGCCCGAAGAAACACCAGCGCCAGCCAAAGGCCACAATGTAGCCGCAGAACACGCCCGCGACCGCCGCGCCGATCGAATGCGACGTGTTCCAGATCGACATCTTGGTCGCGAGCTCGCCCGGGGGAAACCAGTGCGTCATCAGCCGGCAGCACGGCGGGAAACCCATGCCCTGCACCCAGCCGTTGATCATCCACGCGACGCCGAACCACAGCACCGTCGAGCTGAAGCCGAAGAAGACATTCGCGCCGACCGAGAGCAGCAGCCCCGCGACCATGAAGTAGCGGGCGTTGGCGCGATCCGCCCACATGCCGTTCACGAATCGGGAAACTCCATACAGCAGCCCGTGCAACGTGAGGAACAACCCGAGATCGGCCTTGGTGATGCCGAGATCCGTCTGCATCGCCGGCATCGCGAAGCTCAGGTTCTTGCGGACGAAGTAAAACGCCGCGTAGCCGAACATCGTCGCGATCAGCGTGCGCATCTGCCACGAGCGGAAGCGCGCCGCCATCTCCGGCGTGTCGGACGGGATCGCGGTCGAGCCGCCTGTGGCTGCAACCGGAGTCATGACCGATGCAGCCCGCCACGAGCGCGGCGAGACGGCCTGGCGCTCCCGCTCTCGTTGCTCCCTGCGCTCCCGCGCCGGGCGACCCGATTCACGGCCATCACAGCTTGAGCTGCTCGCGCAGGAAGCCGGGCTTGTTCGTGGTCACGCTGAGCGCTCCGAGGGCGATCCAGTGCTTCGCGACCGCCGGATCGTCGACTGTCCAGACATGGAGTTCGAGGCCGGCGTCCTTGATTTTCTTCGTGTCGGCCGGAGTGAGCGGCCAGGTGCTCTGCAGATCGAGGCCGGTGAGTTTCGCGGCCTTCGCTTCGGCGATCACTTCATCCAGCGTCGGCTGCCGCTTCTTCGGCGGCGTCTTCGCGTTCGGCGCGGGATGGCCCACGAGATACTGCGTCTTGTAGGCCGGCAGCAGCTCGCGGCACTTCTTCAGCGACTCGTAGTTGAAGCTGATAATCTCGACCGTCTTCGGGGACTGCTTCGAACGCTCGATCACGCGGACCAGTTCGGGCACGAGATGGGGGCCGTCCTTGATCTCGATGAAGAGCCGTTTCCCCGCCGGGATCAGCGCAAGCTGCTCGTCGAGCGTCGGCAGTTTCTCGCCGGCAAACTGCGGCGCCTTCCACGTGCCGGCGTCGAGCTGGCGCAGTTCGGCCTGCGTCGACTCGGTCACGAGCACATCCTTGCCGGCCGTGCGCTTCGCGTTCTTGTCGTGCGAGACGATGATCCTGCCGTCCTTGGTCAGCCAGATGTCGGTCTCGACCACGTCGGCGTTTTGTTTCCACGCGAGCTTCTGCGCCGCGAGGGTGTTTTCCGGCGCATCGAAGGACGCGCCGCGGTGGGCGACAATGTCGACCGCACTGGCAGTGCCGGCGAAGGCCATGGAGGTAAGGAGCAACACAAGGCGGGGCATCATGGGGCAAGGTTGGGCGGGCGCATGACCCGTCCACAAGGACGATAATTATGCAGGACGGACGGTCGCCCGCCCGTCCTGCGTTTCAATTAGAACCGTTTCGAAACTTCCATCGTGAACTGCCGGCCGCGCGGGTTGGCCGAGCCGGAGACATAGCCGTATTGCTCGTCGGCGAGCTGCGGATCCGTGTCGAACACGTTGTTGATGCCGCCGCGCACCGTCACGCCCTTCAACCAATTGCGGCCCGCGCGATCGAAGCGATAGGAGAGCCAGGCGTTGTGGTTGATGGACGGATCGACGCGCAGCAGATAGCGCGTGATGCCGTTGTCATTGAAGACGCGGATGTAGTCCGGACCGCCGAGCGCCGCGTAGATCGGCGCGGTCGTGGCTGCGGAGGTATCGACGAACGAACCGAAGTAGCTCGCGAACCAGCCCGCCGAGACCGGGCCCTGGCGCCACGAGAGCGAGGCGTTGGCGCGCCACTTGGTGCGGCCGTTCCGCTCGAGTTCGTCGAGCTCGGGCGAGACCTCGTCGGCCCGGGAGCGCCGCAGCACATAGTGCGTCGCGTCGCCGTTGAACGTGAACGTGCCGAGGCGGGTTTTCGGCAGGCGGTATTGGACGCCGAACTCATAGCCTTGGATGTCGCGGCCACTGAGATTGAGGTAGTCGTCGATCACGCTCACGACCTCGCCGACCGGCGCACGGCGGCTGTTGTTGCTGCCCTGCCGGGCGTTGTAGGCATCGAAGGCTGCGCGATCCGCCGCGCTGACCGGCTTGCGGACGACCTTGCTCGAGCCCTTGTAGGCGGCGGTGCCGGAGCCGAGGTCGATCGCCCCGATCGCCGTGCCCTTGGCGAGTTCGGCCTGCGTGGCGAGATCGAGGATGACCTCGTCGCGGTCGATCGCCGCGGCGGCGCCGATGTTCTCAATGACCTTGTTCTGGTTCAGCTTGAAGTAGTCGAAGGAGAACGAGAGCCCGCGCACCTTCGGCACCTCGAGCACGAAGCCCGCGACCCACGTCTTCGCCTCCTCCGGCTGGAGGTTTTGGTTGCCCTGGCGGAAGACCGTGCGCTGCGCGGTGCCGTCCGAGGGCAGCGCGGTGACCTCGAAGCGATACGGATCGTCGGCGCCGATCTGGCGGCGCAGCGGCGTGATATTCGTCTGCACGAGATTCGGCGCGCGGAAGGACTCCGCGACGGAGCCGCGGAGCTTGAGGAACGAAAACGGCTTCCACACCAGGCTCGCCTTCGGCTTCGTCGTCTGGCCGTGAATCGAGAAATGCTCGAAGCGGCCCGCGAGCGTGAGCTCGAGCGCGTTGACGAGCGGCACGCGGTTTTCGCGCGTGACGAACGGCAGCGCGACCTCGGCATACGCCGCGTAGATGGTCTGCGCCGCGTCGATCGGGATGTTCGAGCTGAGCGCGAGGAAGTCGTTGTCTCCTTCGCGCAGATACGGGAACTCGCTGCCCGAGCCCGGCGGGTTCACGCCCACGTAGCCGGCACGGCCGTCACGATAGGTTTCATAGCGCACCTCGGCGCCCGTCGCCACGCCGATGTCGCCGCCGGTGAAAAAGCGGCCGAGCGATCCGTTCACCTTCAGGTCGCCCATGTAGAGACCGGTGCGGCCAAAGCGATCCTCGTCGTCGTAGAGCGGCGTCAGCACCGACTCCGGATTCGTGAACGGCTGGTCGGCGACAATCTGGTTGTTGACGATCTTGAAGGTGACGGGAAACGGATTGAAGGCCGTGGCGTCGGTGCGGGCCAGCGCGCGGCGCAGGCGCGACTCGCGCACCTGGAAGTGTTCGTATTCGTGCGTCTGCGCGCCGGAGGCGACGAGGGCCGACTCCCACTCCCACTTCTGGCCGATCTTGCCCCGCAAGCCGCCGAGCACGCGCCACGCGTAGCTGTAGACCTCCGTCTCGCGCGGCATGATTCCGCCGCCGGTGTTCTGGCCGGGCGAGATGCCGGTCCAGAGCGAAACGTCGGCCGGCGCACCGGTGAGCCGCGGCGTGCCGTCGGCGTTGGGCGCGCCCGTCGGATGGTAGAAGCGCACGCCGAAGGGATTGTAGGGATTCGCCGCCGGCAGGTAGATGCCCTGGTCGTCCGTGTTCTTGAAGTTCACCGGCTCGCGGCCGGTGCGGCTGTAGGCCCGGTAGAACGTGAGGTCGCCGAAGGCGGCCAGGCGCTCGTTGATCGGGCGATCGACGAACGCCGCAAACTGCACGCGGTCGGTCGCCGGCACGAGCATCTTCCATTTGTTCCAGTTGGAGAAGGTGGCATTCTCGGGATTGTCGATGTTGGTCGAGGGCGCCGTCTGCTTGAAGTTCACGCCGGTCGCGGTCGGCCAGAGGTAGAACATGCCGTCCGCCGCCATCGTTGCGACGCCGGCGGGCGGTGTCGTGCTCGTGGTGATACCGGTGTTGCCGGCGGGACGTGAACCGACGAAGGTCAGGAAATCCGGCTGGATCGTGCCGCGCTGCCACTGGCCGTATTGGTTCACGGCGTTCGCGTTGCGGAAATCGTTGTCGCGCGCGAACACGCCACCGGTGGTCGACGCCGGATCGGGCAGCGGAATTCCGTTCCACGGCGCCGGCAGCGCCCGGTTCACGCGCAGGTCCGCATTCTTGGCGAAGTCGCGGTCGTGCGCCGCGAGCGCGTCGCGATGAAAGTAATCGAGCGAGACGGAAATGTGCGTCTGCCCCTTCTTGAAGCCCTCGAAGATCGTCGCGTTGAACTCGTTCGCGCCGCCGTGCTGCGTCATCGAGCCCTTCAGGGACACGCCGCGGCCCACGAACGTGCGCGAGACGAGATTGTTGACCACGCCGGCCGCGGCGTCCGCGCCGTAGACGGCGGAGGCGCCGTCGCGCAGGACCTCCACGCGCTCGACCATCGCGCGGGGGATGGAGTTGATGTTGACCGCGAGCGAGGGCACGCCGTTTTCCGCCATCGAGATGGGATGCGGCGCCACGCGGCGGCTGTTGAGGAGGGTGAGCGTGCTGCCGGAGCCGATGCCGCGCAGGTCGATCGAGGCGACGTCGCCGCGGGCGAGCTGCGGGCCGTTGTTGATCTCGGTGATGCCGGAGATCTCGGCGGCGCCCAGCGTCTCGAAGAGCTCGGCCATCGTGGCCGCGCCGCGGGCATCAAGCTCGGATTTGTCGATGACGGTCACGGGCAGCGCGGTCTCCGCATCGACCCGGCGGATGTTGGAGCCGGTGACGGTGAAGGCCTCGAGCACCACGGGCGTCTCGACGTCGGCGGGACGCGGCGTGGGCGGAGTGGCGGTTTGCGCGGACGCGGCAGCGGCGAACGCGATCGCTGCGAGAACGCAGACGGGGTTTTGGTATCGCATGGTCAGGATGTGCCCAAGGCGTGCGCCGAGATCGGCGTTCGTGCGAGTAAAAACTTTATTCGACTAAATATTTGCAGTGTTATCACCGGTTCGTCACACGTCCGTCACCGCCCCATGCCCAAGAAAGCCGACTACTCCGACGATGTCCTGCGCATGGCGGCGTCGCTCTACTACGTCGACGGCCTCGGCCAGACGGAGGTGGCGAACCTCGTCCGCGTTTCCCAGACCAAAATCTCGCGCCTGCTCGCCGTGGCGCTCGATCGGGGCATCGTGCGCATCTCCGTCGACGCCTACGATCCGCGCCTGAAAGCCCTCGAGGATCAGCTCTGCGCGAAATTCGGGCTGGGCTCAGCCGCTGTCATCAAGACGGCGAAGAACGCCACGCGCGAGGCCGCGCGCCAGACCGTCGGGCACTTCGGCGCGCCCTACGTCGCCTCGCTGTTTCCCTCCACCGGGGTGATCGCGATCGGCGGCGGCCGCAGCGTGGCCGATGTCATCCACCGGTTCCGCCGCAGCGACGGCCGCCGGCTGACGGTCGTGCAGGCGATGGGCAGCATCGACTCGAGCATCTCGCCGGTCGACGCCCTCGAGCTCGGCCGCACGCTCGTGAACCTCTGGGGCGGCGAATTCCTCACGCTCAGCACGCCGGCCTTTGTGCCCGACCGGAAGACCCGCGATGTCTTCCTCGCCTCCGACCAGATCAAGTCGGTCTGGCAGCGGCTGCGCAAGGCCGACGCCGCGCTGGTCGGCGTCGGCCCGCTCGAGCAGTCCGTCTACAGCGAGCGCGGCGTCCTCACCTCCGCCGACGTGGCCCAGCTCCGCGCCGCCGGCGCGGTCGGCGAAATCTGCGGACGGTTTTTCGACGCCAAGGGCAACGAGTGCACCTCCCCCTGGCGCCATCGCGCGATCAGCGTCGAGCTCGATCAACTGCGCCGCATTCCCAAGGTGATCGGCGTCGCCGCCGGCCCCGATCGTGCCGCCGCCGTCGCCGCGGCCATGCGCGGCGGGCTGCTCAAGTCGCTCCTGATCGACGAGAGCGGCGCGCAGGCGCTCGCCGGGATGTGACGCGCACCGCCCGCCCGGGCGGCGGCGCCGCCGTCCGGCTCGCGCACGGGGCGTTCAATCTCTCGCTTGCCCGCGCCACGCCCGCCCCTCACCTTCCGCGCCAAAGTTCATGGCCTTTCCCACTCTTCCCGCGATTCTCGCGGCCCGCGATCTCCGCGCCACCGAGCTCGAGCAGGCGCCGGCCGACGCCCTGCTCCGCCTCTACGCCTGGATGCAACTGGCGCGGCTGACGGACAATCGCATCCTCGAACTTTTCCGCCAGGGCTTGATCCGCGGGACCGTCACCGGCGGCCAGGGCAACGAGGGCCTGATCGTCCCCCTCGCGCTCCTCGCCGACAAGGCGATCGACGTCGTCTCGTTCACCCATCGCGATCTCGGCGGCCACCTCATCTGGAGCGGCCACCTGGTGGATCACCTCAACCAGTATTTCGCCAACGCCGCGAGCCCGACGAAGGCGCGCGAGGGCAACATCCACCACGGCGATCCCGCGAACCGCTCGATGCCGATGATCAGCCACCTCGGCGCGATGCTCTCGGTCGTCGCCGGCGGCACCGATGCGCAGCGCCGGCTCGGCCGCCCCGCGGTCGGCTTCGCGTTCTTCGGCGACGGCGGCTCGAGCACCGGCGACGTGCACGAGACGATGAACCTCGCCTCGCTCCTCTCGCTGCCCGTCGTCTTCGTGATCGAGAACAACCGCTACGCCTACTCGACGCCGACCTGCGAGCAGTTCGCCGCCGGCACCGAGCTGTGGAAACGCGCCGCCGGCTACGGCATCGAGGCCTTCGCCCTCGACTGCACCGGCGACATCGCGCACGTGGCCCGCACGCTCGCCGCCGCCATCGAGCGCGTGCGCACCGCGGGGCGGCCCGTGCTGATCGAGGCGCACACGCTCCGGCTGCGCGGCCACGCCGCGTATGACACCGGCGACTACCTGCGGCCGGGCGAGAGCGACGACTTCTTCGCCCGGGATCCCCTGCCGCGGCTGCGCGCGCAGGCGGTCGCGGCCGCCGGCGGCCCGCGCGTCGAGTCGGTCGACGCCGAGCTCGGCGCCTTCCTCGAAGCGTGCGTCCGGGTCGCCCTCGCCACCGCGCGCCCGTCGCCCGCCGGCCTGGCGGACGATCTTTACGCGCCCGCCAGCGCGCCGCTGCCGTGGAAGCCGGAGCTGCCGGCCGGCGCCCCGGCCCAGCTCAACCTCGCGCAGGCTCTGAACCTCGGCCTCCGGAAGATCCTGGCCGAGCGGCCGGAGTCGGTGCTCCTCGGTCAGGACATCGGCACCTACGGCGGGGCGTTCAAGGTGACGGAGCATCTCCTGCGCGACTTCGGGCGTCCCCGCGTTTTCAATACGCCGCTCGCCGAGAGCGCGTGCACCGGCTACGCGATCGGGCTGGCGCTCCACGGCCACCGGCCGATCGAGGAGTTCCAGTTCGCCGATTTCGCGACCGAGGCCACGACCCAGATCACGCTCAACGCCGCGACGATGCACTTCCGCTCCGGCGCCGCCTGCCCGCTCGTGCTGCGGCTGCCGTGCGGCGGCGGCCTGACCTTCGGGTCGTTCCACTCGCAGGAGCTCGAGTCGTTCTTCCTCTCGATGCCGGGGCTGAAGGGGCTCTTCCCGAGCACGCCGCAGGACGCGTTCAACGCCCTCCTCGCCGCCTACGAGGACAACAACCCGGTGCTGCTCTTCGAGCACAAGGCGCTCTACCGCCGCGGCCGCGCGCCCGTGGTCTGGGACCCCAACTATCGCGACGTCTGGCGGCCGCGCCGGCTGCGGAGCGGCGACTTCGCGACCTTCGTGACCTACGGCGAGATGGTCCACCTCGCCGACGAGGCAGCGGAGTATTTCGCCGGCGAATACGAAACGTCCTTCGACCTCTTCGATCTGCGGGCGCTCGCGCCGCTGCAGCTCGACGCGATCCACGCCTCGGTCGCGCGCACCGGCCGGTTGATCGTGTTGCACGAGGGCCGGCGCACGCACGGTTTCGGGGCCGAGCTGGTCGCGCGGCTGACCGAGCAGAATTTTGCCGCGCTCAAGGCCGCGCCCCTGCGGCTCGCCGCGCTCGACCTGCCCGTGCCCTTCGCGCCGGAACTGGAGCACGCCTTCCGCCCCACCAAGGAGACCATCATCGACGCCATCACGGCGTGGATGGGCTAGGGAATTTGCCGCCCGCCTCGACGCTCCCCATGGCTCAACTCAAATCATCAGTCTCGCGTGTGCGCTGGGCCCGCATCCGCCTCTTCGCGATGGACGTCGACGGTGTCCTGACCGACGGCACCGTGCAGATTTCCTCGGCCGGTTCCGAGGCGAAGTCGTTCTCCATCCTCGACGGCCACGGGCTCCGCCAGCTCGCCCGCGCGGGCATCGTCACCGCCTGGATCAGCGGCCGCGCGTCCGGCGCCACCACCGTGCGCGCGACCGAACTGCAGATCCCCCACGTCGTGCTGGGCCGCGTCGACAAGATCACCGCGCTCCAGGAACTCGCCGCGCAACTCGGCGTCGCGCCGTCCCAGTGCGCCTACATGGGCGATGACGACATCGACGCGCCCGCGATGGCCTGGGCCGCAATCGGCATCGCCCCGCCCGGCGCGATGCCCGCCGCCCTCGCCGCGGCCGATTTTGTCACACGCCGCCCCGCCGGCCGCGGCGCCGTGCGCGAAGTCTGCGAACTCCTCCTCGCCGCCGCCGCCGGGGCGCGCTCCCCCTCCCTGTGATCCGCCGCTGGTCCCTTCTCGCCCTCGTCGCCTGCGCGCCCATCCGCGCCCAGGCACCGGCCGCCGCGGCCACCTCCGCCCCGGCGCTGAACTGGGTGCTGCCGATCTTCAGCGACAAGGAAGGCCATCGCTCGATGACGCTCCGCGGCACGGAGGTGCGCCCCGGCACGAAGACGATCGCCGTCACCGACCTGAGCATCACGATCTTCTCCGGCGACGCGAAGGCCGCGGTGGACAGCATCCTGCTCAGCCCGCAGGCGGTGTTCTTTCCGAAGGAGAACCGCGCCGGCGGCGAACAGTCGGTGCGCTTCATCCGCGACGACATCGAGGTCACGGGCCTCGGGTGGACCTACGACCACGCGGCCAAAAAGGTTTCGCTCCAGCGCGACGTGCGCGTCACCTTCCGCGCTCAACTGAACGACATCCTGAAATGATCCTCCGCCGCCGCGCGCCCGTGTGCCTGCTCGTCCTCGCCCTGCTCTCGCGCGCCCCGGCGGCCGAGCCGGCGTCCGCCCCCGCGGCCCCCGCCGCCGCCACCGCCACCGCCCCGATCCCGGTTGTCCCCACCGTGATCGAGAGCGGCGCGGCCGAGATGGTGAGCACCGAAAAGGAGACCACGTTCACCTTCAGCCGCGGCGTGAAGGTCTCCGCCACCAACATGATTCTCACCTGCGACGACCTCGTCGTCATCGCGCGTCGCTCCGGCGATCCGGCGGCCACGCTCGGCAAACAGGAGAACTTCAAGTCGCTCATCGCCACCGGCAATGTCCGCATCGTGCAGAACGACCGCGAGGCCACCTGCGGCCGCGCGGCGGTTTACCCCGGCGAGGACAAGGTCGAGCTGACCGAGAGCCCCGTCGTGCGCAGCACCAAGGAGGGCTGGGTGCAGACCGGCCCCAAGATGATTCTCCACCGCGGCGAACGCCGCGCCGTCATCGAGGGCAACGCGACCGAGCGCCCGCGCCTCACGCTCCCGCCGCTGAAGGACCTCGGCTACGACAAGGAAAAGCCGAAGGAAAAAACGCCCGGCGCCGCCCCGGCTCCCGCCGCGCCGGGCACGCCCGTGCTCACCGTGCCCGGCCTCACTCCGCCGAAATGAGCACGCCCGCCCCCGCCATCTCGGAAATCCGGACCGAAGGTCTCGCCAAGACCTACGGCAGCCGCGCCGTCGTCGCCGGCGTCAACCTCCGGTTCCGCGCCGGCGAGGTCGTCGGCCTGCTCGGCCCCAACGGCGCGGGCAAGACCACCACGTTTTACATGGTAGTCGGCCTCGTGCCCGG